>NZ_JBKQTQ010000031.1:0-28609 GCF_052143115.1 Mycobacterium sp. | reverse complement strand
GTGGTGACCTACTGGTGGCTGATCCTGGCGGCATTGGCTGTCGTGGTCGCTGCCTGTCTGGGGTGGTGGAGCTGCAAACAGAGCGACGCCGCGGATGAGCGGGAGCGCCGCGAACACGCCGCGTTGGCTGCCCGCGCTGATCAGCAACACGCCTGGGTGCTGGCCGGCGACGACCGCGGCACCTACGGCGACTATCCACCAAAGCAAATCGCTTGAGCTGGTTCAATCCCAGTATCTCCTGCGTACCCACTGCGTACCGAGAGGACCTGAGCGCAATGTCTTTGCAGGTCAGCGGCGTTAGCCGGATCTCGGTTTGGCGTCTATTCCGGACTCCTTCCGCTGCTGGGCGGTGATCGGCGCGGGGGCATCGGTGAGCGGATCGATGCCGCCGCCGGTCTTCGGGAACGCGATCACCTCACGGATGGAGTCCACGCCGGACAGCAGCGCGTTGATCCGGTCCCAGCCGAACGCGATCCCGCCGTGCGGGGGCGCGCCGAACATGAACGCCTCCAACAGGAATCCGAACTTCTCCTGGGCCTCGGCCTTGTCCAGGCCCATCACCGCGAACACCCGTTCCTGGATGTCGCGGCGGTGGATACGAATCGAGCCGCCGCCGATCTCGTTGCCGTTGCAGACGATGTCGTAGGCGTCGGCCAGCACGTTGCCCGGATCGCTGTCGACCGCGTCCACATACTCGGGCTTGGGCGAAGTGAAGGCGTGATGCACCGCCGTCCACGCCCCGGAGCCCACCGCCACGTCGCCGGCCGCGGTCGCCTCGTCGGCAGGCTCGAACAGCGGCGGGTCGACCACCCAGACGAACGCCCATTCGTCCGGGTCGATCAGGTCGAGCCGGCTCGCGATCTCGCCGCGGGCGGCGCCCAGCAGTGCCCGCGAGGGCTTTGCCGGGCCGGCGGAAAAAAAGATGCAATCCCCGGGCTTGGCCCCGACGTGCGCAGCCAGGCCGTCGCGTTCGGCATCGGTCAGGTTCTTGGCCACCGGCCCACCCAGCGTGCCGTCATCGGCGACCAGCACGTACGCCAGCCCGCGGTGTCCGCGCTGTTTGGCCCATTCCTGCCAGCCGTCCAGGGTGCGCCGCGGCTGCGAGGCGCCGCCGGGCATCACGACGGCACCGACGTAGGGCGCCTGGAAGACGCGGAATGTGGTGTCTTTGAAGAACTCTGCGCACTCGACGAGTTCCAGCCCGAACCGCATATCGGGCTTGTCGGATCCGAATCGTCGCATGGCGTCCGCGTAGGTGATCCGCGGGATCGGCGTCGGGATCTGGTAGCCGATCAACGCCCACAGCGAGGTCAGGATCTCCTCGGAGATCGCGATGATGTCCTCGGCATCGATGAAGCTCATCTCCATGTCGAGCTGGGTGAACTCGGGCTGCCGGTCGGCGCGGAAATCCTCGTCGCGGTAGCAGCGGGCGATCTGGTAGTACCGCTCCATCCCTGCCACCATCAGCAACTGCTTGAACAGCTGCGGGCTCTGCGGCAGCGCGTAGAACGACCCCGGTTGCAGCCGCGCCGGCACCAGGAAGTCGCGCGCCCCCTCGGGCGTGGAGCGGGTCATCGTCGGCGTCTCGACCTCGACAAAGTCGTGGGCCGCCAACACACCGCGCGCAGCGGCATTTACTTTGGAGCGCAACCGAATTGCTGCGGCCGGGCCGTCGCGACGCAGGTCGATGTAGCGGTACTTCAGCCGCGACTCCTCACCCGCGGGCTCTTCGAGCTGGAACGGCAGCGGCGCGCACTCGCCGAGCACCGTCAGCGACGTCGCGTTGACCTCGATGTCGCCGGTGGCGATCTCCGGGTTCGCGTTGCCTTCCGGGCGGATCTCGACGACGCCCTCGACGGCGACGCAGAACTCGGCTCGCAGCCGGTGCGCTTGCGCCAGCACGTCGGCCTCGCGGAACACCACCTGCGCGATGCCGGACGCATCGCGCAGATCGATGAAGATGACGCCGCCGTGGTCGCGGCGGCGGGCCACCCAGCCGGCCAACGTCACCCGCTGCCCTGCGTCACTACTCCTCAGCGAACCAGCGGCGTGGCTGCGCAGCACAAATCCTCCCCTTTACCCGATTTGAACGACTGCCCAGTCTAAACACCCGACGCGGTTGGTAACTTCGGTCGCATTGCAACCACCATCGCGCTCGTGGGTCCCGGCGCCGTCGGCACGACCGTTGCCGCGCTGTTGTACAAGGCCGGCCACCAGGTGTTGCTGTGCGGCCACACCCCCCGCGACAGCATTGAACTGCGGCCCGACGGCGGCGATCCCATCGTCGTGCCCGGTCCGGTCCTCACTGATCCCGGCCAGGTGCCCGGGTCGGTCGACGTGGTGGTGCTGGCGGTCAAAGCCACCCAGAACGACGACGCGGCCGGCTGGCTGGGCCGCCTGTGCGACGAGCACACCATCGTGACGGTGCTGCAAAACGGTGTCGAGCAGGTCGAGCAGGTCAAGCCGCACTGCCGGTCGTCGCCGGTGATACCCGGCATCGTCTGGTATGCGGCCGAGACCCAACCACAGGGCTGGGTACGGCTGCGCACCGAAGCCGCGCTGGTGCTGCCCAGCGGGCCCACGGCGACGACGGTCGCCGAGCTGCTGCGCGGCGCCGGCTGCCGGGTAGACACCGATCCCGACTTCATCACCGCGGCGTGGCGCAAGCTGCTCACCAATGCGCTGGCCGGGTTTCTGGCGCTGTCTCGGCGGCGATCCGGAATGTTCCGCCGCAACGACGTCGCCGAGTTGTCACGCCGCTACGTCGCCGAATGCCTGGCCGTGGCCCGAGCCGACGGCGCGCGGCTGCCCGACGACGTGGTCGACGAGTTGGTCGAGCTGTTCCGTCGAGCCCCCGAAGACATGGGGACCTCGATCCTGGCCGACGCGGAAAACCGGCGGCGGATGGAATGGGACATCCGCAACGGGGTGATCATCCGCAAGGCGTGCGCGCACGGCCTCGCGACGCCGATCAGCGACGTGCTGGTGCCGCTGCTGGCCGCGGCCAGCGACGGTCCCGGGTAGTCGGCGTTAGGCTGATTCCACCACCAGATTTCGGGAGCGTGCAATGACCTTCAACGAGGGTATGCAGATCGACACCAGCACCGCCTCATCGTCGGGCGGCGGCTTCGGCGGGCCGCTCGCCATCGGCGGCGGCTTCGGCGGGCTGCTGATTGTGCTGGTCGCGTTGTTCCTGGGTGTCGATCCCGGTCCCGTGATCAACCAACAGCAGACGAACACCAAGGACTACTCGTCACCCGGGTTCGACCTGAGTCAGTGCAAGACCGGGGCCGACGCCAATAAGTACGTGCAGTGCCGCGTGGTGGCCACCGGAAACTCTGTCGACGCGGTCTGGCATCAGCTGATGCCGCGCTATACCCGCCCGCATGTGGTGCTGTTCCACGGTTCGGTGAACACCGGCTGCGGAGGAGCGACCACCGCGGTCGGGCCGTTCTACTGCCCGGTGGACCAGACGGCGTACTTCGACACCGACTTCTTCCAGGAGCTGGTCGACCGATTCGGTTCCAGCGGTGGCCCGTTCGCGCAGGAGTACGTGGTGGCCCATGAATACGGCCATCACGTGCAACAACTGCAGGGACTCCTCGGCCGCGCCCAGCAGGGCGCTCAGGGAGCCGGGGGCAACGGCGTGCGCACCGAGCTACAGGCCGACTGCTACGCCGGTATCTGGGCGCACTACGCGTCCACCGTCAAACAGGACAGCACCGGGGTGCCCTACCTGCAGCCGTTGAGCGACAAGGACATCCAAGACGCGCTGTCGGCCGCGGCCTCGGTCGGCGATGACCGCATCCAGCGCGAGACGACCGGGCGCACCAACCCCGAGTCATGGACGCACGGTTCCTCCGAGCAACGGCAGCACTGGTTCACCGTCGGCTATCAGACCGGTGACCCCAAACAGTGCGATACCTTCTCGGCCCCGGACCTTGGCTAGGTCGGTCTACCAGGGCCGCGTCGCGCACGTCACGCCGGTGGTGGCGTTTTGTGTCACCACGACCTGGCCGTCGACCGCGATCTCGCAGTGCAGTTCGGGAGTGGCTCCCGAGCCGCAGTCGGGCCAGTGACACCCGCCGCTGGCGTTGACGTACGCCCACTGGTTCGGGTTTGCCAGCGTGGCGGTGTACACCAGCGGCGCCCCGGCGCTGAATGCCGCCTGCACGGTGTTCATGTACTGCGACCAATTCGCGTCAAAGGCCGCCTGACTGGGCGGATCGCTGTTCATGTATCGAACCTGGCCGGTCAGGTTGCCGGTAACAGTGATCGTGTAGGTCACCTGGTGGCCGGCCGGATCCGCGCGTGAGGTCGCGGGGTTGACCACCACGGCCGCGACTCCCCCGACTCCCAGAGCGGCCGCAAACGTTGCCACGCAGGCCGATCTGGCGCCCCCGATGGCCAGTTTTAGCACGTTCGTCATATCGAAAACGCTACCGGATTCGTTACCGTTACTGACGAAGCTGGCCACTGTTGGCCATTGCCGGGGTAACGGTTGCCCGGCGCGATAGCCGTGTTCTTGTCCGGTCGGGCGCACGGGATTCGGTTCCCCGTGTCCGTGGTCGGTGGCGGCCATCGGTCACCCGCTGGTCGTTGGACACGGCCTGGGCGGTAGCTCTCACGGCGCGATCCTCCGGTCGCGTGCGTGTCACACCTTCCCGTCGCCGTGCCCTCAAACCTTGGGCGCGACGCCCGATCACAGTGGCTGCTGCCTGGTGTCGGGTGACGTTTTGGTAGGGCTTACGCCAATGCTGGTTGCCCCAAGTACTGGTGTAAGCGGGGTTGACGGCAAGCAGCTCGATGCCGTGCTTGCTGGTTTGAGCGGTTAGCCGGTTACGGAACACCGCGGTCGGCATCCCGGCAACGGTTCTGCGGAACCGTTTGCCGCGCTCACCGCGCCCCATCGTCTCGCGGCCGGCCGTGCGAGCATCAGTGAAGTCTAGGTCCTCGATGGCGATGGTCGTGATGCCATGGCGGGCGCTGTAGTGAATCAGCCGGGTAATCGCATGCCGGACTTGGGCATCTCGACGTGCCGACCTCCCGGACAGGTCGACGTCGATACGTGCGGGCGCGCCGACCGGGTTGCCGTGCTCGTCGAGGCGGCGCAGCGCCAGATGGCCGTAGTTGAGATCGACTCCGACAACTGCGCCATCAGCGAACACCTCGGCCTGCGAAGTCTCGGGGTTGATCGCGAAGCTCTGTGCTGGGGTGGCCCAGGATGCGCTCAGATAACGTCCGGCCCGGCCTGGTTTGCGCGTGATCGTGTAGGAGACCGACTGTCCGCCCATGATCCTGGTATTCCACTCCTGGCCGCGATACCCGAACACCGCCGGTGCGGTCAAGACGTATCGGCCTCGTTTCGCGTTGGCCAGATGCTCCAGGGGCTTTGGCAGCCGGATGCTGACCTCACCGGACGGGGCAATGGTGATGGTTAGGTTGCCGAACGGCTCATCACCGGACCCCTGGGCGTGGATCCGGTAGCGGGCGCAATCCCAATTCGTTTGCCACTGCGGCAATGTGAGCGTGGCGGCGTCGAGGTTGTGCCGGACTTTGGCCAGCCTCTTACCGCCGTCGGTGACGTGCACCACATTGGCATCGCGCTCGGCCAGGACACGGGCAAGCTCAGCCCGCAGACGCTGCAACCGGCGCAGCTTCTCAAATCGTTCCACCTGGGTCGGGTAACCCTTCACCTGCCCCTTACGACGCGCGTTGCGTTCATGGGCGCTCAGAGTGTCGGTGCTCGGCTGCGCCAACCGTTTGGTGATGGTCGCGATCGCTGCCCGCAGCCCGATGATGTGCCGATGCTGGGCTCGCCGCGCCAAACGGTACTGCTCGTCGCTAGCCCGGATGATCGCATTAGCCCACCGGGCACTCGAGCTCGCCGTGAGCGCGCTCTTGCGTCGGTTGAGGCGCTCACACCGAAGCTGGCGTAGCGCATCCGAATCCAGCAGTGGCGGCAGCGGTTCGGGATGACACCGCGCCGCCAAGTCCGCGCGGCGCAGCTTACCCAGATGCATAGCAACAGCGTCAAGAACAGCCTCGTCTGCGGCGGTGGTGCGCAATCTAGTTGTGATCGCCACACCGGACGGACTCGCGACCGGCTTGACTCCACGCCACTGACGCAACTTCTCGGCCGTCACAACTCGACCATCCCATAGGCCACCGACAAAACCCCGCGACCAACACCTTCGAGCACTCGCTCGCCATGCACTATCACCGCTTGTCGTCTCGGCCACCACCCCGCACACAATCGCTTCATCTTGGCCGACCGCTGCCTCAAGAGCCGGCCAGCGAAGCTGGTCACGGTGGCCAGCATGTCGCTTACCAGCTCGGACTCGGCTGACTCGTCACCACTTTGACCGTTTATCCGCCACCGACTAACACAATCGCCAGCGGTGCTCAACCCGGTTCCGGTAAGAAGCAGTAATGAGCTACGAACCACCGGGGCAGGACATCACCCGGCGCGGGCTGCTGACGACGTGCGCGGTCTCGGCCGTTCTGGGCGCCAGCGTGGGGGCGGCGGGAGCCTCAATGGTGTGGTCTCACCCGCACGGGCCCACAATCTGGAACCAGCCGGACCGCAACGGCGCGCCTCCGGTTGGTGGTCTGCATCTGCAGTTCGGCAAGAACGCCGGCACCGAAGTCGTGGTGTCATGGCACACCACCGACGCGGTCAGCAATCCGCGGGTCATGCTGGGCACGCCCACATCCGGCTTCGGCAGCACCGTGGCCGCCGAAACCCGAACGTACCGGGACGCGAAGTCGGGCACCGAGGTTCGCATCAACCACGCCCGCCTGACCAACCTCACCCCGGACACCGACTACGTGTACGCCGCGGCGCACGACGGCACGACCCCGGAGCTGGGGACGGTGCGGACCGCCCCGGCGGGTCGAAAACCACTGCGCTTCACCAGTTTCGGCGACCAGTCCACCCCGACGTTGGAGAAGAAGTTGGCCGGCGGCGGCTACGGCACCGACAATATTGGCTCGCCCGCGGCCGCGGACACCACGGTCGCGATCGAGCGCCTCGCCCCGCTGTTCAATCTGGTCAACGGGGACCTGTGCTACGCCAACCTGGCCGCCGACCGGGTGCGCACCTGGTCGAACTGGTTCGAGAACAACACCCGCTCGGCGCGCTACCGGCCGTGGATGCCGGCGGCGGGCAACCACGAGAACGAATTGGGTAACGGGTCAATCGGTTACGCCGCCTATCAGGCGTACTTCGAATTGCCCGATTCGGGGTCGCATCCTGAAACCCGCGGCCTGTGGTACTCGTTCACCGCCGGCTCGGTGCGGGTAGTCAGCCTCAACAACGACGACGTCGCCTTCCAGGACGGCGGCAACTTCTACGTGCACGGCTACTCGTCCGGTGAGCAAAAACGTTGGCTTGCTACCGAACTAGCCGATGCACGCCGTGATCCGAACGTTGATTGGTTGGTGGTTTGCATGCATCAGACGGCGATCTCCACCGCCGAGAGAGCAAACGGTGCCGACCTGGGGATCCGTCAGGAATGGCTCCCGTTGTTCGACCAGTATCAGGTCGACCTGGTGGTGTGCGGCCACGAACACCACTACGAACGCTCGCATCCGGTGCGCGGGACACAGGGCAACGACACCCGAACGCCGATTCCCATTGACACCCGCACCGACGTCATCGACACGACGCGCGGAACGGTGCACCTCGTCATCGGTGGCGGCGGCACGTCGGCGCCGACCAATGGCTTCTTGTTTCCAGAGCCTCGGTGCCGTGTGATCACGGGCGTTGGCGCTTTCGATCCCGCGATCGGACGCAAGGCGCCGATATACGTCGTGGAGGACGCGCCGTGGTCGGCGTCTCGCGACCGCGACAACCCTTACGGCTTCGTGGTTTTCGACGTTGACCCGGGCCAGCCGGGCGGCAATACGTCAATCGAGGCAACGCATTACGCGGTGACGGGTCCGTTCGGCGCCATGAAGATGGTCGAGCAGTTCACCCTGACCAAGCCGCGCGGCTAGCCACTAGGACATGTCTCGGCGATGGGTTTGTTTACTTGACGTCAAGCGGGTTCGTCGTCGTCGGGTGCCAAGAGCTTCTCGGGATGATGAAAGCTATTCGTTCTCGGCTGCCCGTAGTCCAAGTGCGCCGGCGGTATCCATTCGGTGTCGCCTTTCGCATTGGTGCGGGTGGTCCAGCCTTTCTCGACGAGCCGGTTGTCCGGACCGCAGGCCAGGGTGAGGTCGTCGATGTCCGTGCGGCGAGTGACCGTCCACCCCCGAACATGATGGACCTGGCTGTGGTAGGCCGGGGCGTCACAGCCCGGCTTCGTGCATCCACGATCCCTGGCATACAACATAATTCGCTGGGCGGGGGAAGCAAGGCGCTTGGTGTGATACAGGGCCATGGGCTTGCCGTTATCGAAAATGGCCAAGTAATGGTGAGCGTGGCCGGCCCAGCGGATCACATCCGACATCGGCACCAGGGTGCCCCCACCGGTCAGGCCCTTGCCGGTGGCGGCCTCCAGATCCTTCAACGTCGTGGTCACCACGATCGACACGGGTAATCCGTTGTGCTGGCCCAACTGTCCCGACGCTAACAAGCCACGCAGTCCAGCCAGTACACCATACGATTTATGGCATACTTAGCGGGATGGAGCTCACCGAACCCCTCCGCGCGGGCATCTACCTGCGCATAAGCGAAGACCGCCGCGACGGTGCGGGGGTCGAACGCCAGGAAAAAGAGTGCCGGGAGCGGGCCGAGCGGCTCGGGTGGCAGGTCGTCAAAGTCTTCGAGGACAACGACATCAGCGCCTCGTCGTTCTCCCGTAAGGTCCGCAGCGACTATCAGCGCATGGTCGAGGCCATCAATGCCGGCCAGATCAACGCGGTCATCGCCTGGGACTCCGACCGGATGTTTCGGCAGCCCTCCGAGCACGAGCCCTACATGAAGCTGTGTCAGCAGTACGGCGTCCAGAACGCCGCGGTGCGCGTCGGTGACATCGACTACGACACCCCGATCGGCCGGTTCAACGCCCGGATGCACATCAACATGGCCGCCTACGAATCCGAGCACAAGGCCGACCGCATCCGTTCCGCGCACCGCCAGATCGCCGAGAACGGCGGCTGGAAGGGCGGCATCCGGTGCTTCGGCTATGAGAAGGACGGCGTCACTGTGCGTGAGAGCGAAGCCGCCGAGGTCCGCCGCATCGCCGATGCCGTGATCCGTGGGCAGTCGCTGCGCTCGCTGGCCTTGGAATTCAACGAACGCGGTGTGCCGACCGTGAAGGGCAAGCGGTGGTCATCGGCGCACCTCCGGTCAATGCTCGTGCGTTCCCGTCTGGCCGGTCTGCGTGAGCACCGGGGCAAGATCATCGGGCAGGCGGCATGGCCGGCGATCCTGGACCGCACCACGTGGGAAGCGTGCAAGGCCGTCCTGGAAGACCCGGCCCGCTGCACCGGTGGTGGCGGCCGTCGTGGCCGGGTGCCCACATCGCTAGGCACCGCCATCTACATCTGCGGCGTCTGTCATGAGCCGCGCCTGCGCCTAGGTCGCTCCAACGGCCGCAGCCCCGTCTACCGCTGCGGCAACATGGACATGAGCAACGATCTGGGACACGTGAGCCGCGTCGCCGACAAGCTGGACGCCTACGTCGAAGGTGCCCTGTTGGAGATCATTTCCCGCCCCGGTGTCGTGGAGGCGATGTGCAACGTCGTCGACACCGATGACCACGACATCACCGCGCTGCAACAGGAACAAGCCGAGATCCGAAAAGAACTGAAGAAGCTAGCAGCCAGTTGCGATGCCGGGGACATCGACGCCGAGCAGTTGGCCATAGCCTCACGACGTAAACGTCAGCGCGACAAGGAGATCACCGCGACCCTGACCGCAGCGCAGCAGCGTTCGCCGGTAAGTGTGCTGCTAGGCGCGGACAACATCGAAGCCATGTGGGACAACATCCTCACGATGGGCCAAAAACGGGCCATCCTCGCCGAAACATTGGTCGTGACCGTGTTGCCCACGAATAGCGGCGGTCGCGTACCCGGTGGCGGCTACTTCAACCGCGCCGCGATCGACATTCAACTGACCGACCGAGCGCGCGGCGTCGGGCAGCTGCAGCAGGTTACTGGATGATCCTTCCAGTTTCCAAGGCGGGGTGGGCATTCGGCGGCACGCTGGACGTCCCCGAAGGCCAGAAGAGGGCGGCGGAGCACAAGGCCGAGATCGCCAAGATCGACAGCCAGCTGGCGCAAGCCGCCCGCACCAGCCCGACCGCGGCGTTGCTGGCCACTGGTAAGGAGCTACGGAAGCGGTGGGCCAAGCTGACGCCGGGGGTCCGTGGCGAGATCATCAACGAGATCGCGGTGGTCACGATCCATCCCTGCGGGCGGGGCCGGCGCACCTTCGACCCGAACGCGGTCGACGTCGCCTGGAAGAGTTGAGCACGACGGCAGCCCCCAGGGGGCACTCCCCACCCCTTCTGCTGGAATGCGGATGTTGTTCGGGTGCAAGGGCGAACGGTTAGCGCGAGCAGGCGGTTGGGATTGGACTGTCTCTGACGGATGGCCCGGCCCACATTCGTGAGACGAACCTTGCGACTTTGTCGGACCTCGGTGTTCAGCCGATGCCTAGTGCTCTAGCAATCGGGACCAATGGCCCTGGGTCAGCCCGCCTTGCCGTGATGGGGTCAATGGCGGATCAGCAAACACCTGACTGTAGGGAAGTTCCATGACAACCGCCTCTGCGCCAATGTCCGCGAAGGAATCAAGCACGGTTCCGTTGCGCATGGACGAGGTGTGGGAGGAGCGCACGATGGGTCAGCCGCCGTCGAATGCGCCGATGACGGATGGTTCGCTGCGCTGGCGTCAGTGCCGCATCGGGTTCGTCGTGGTCTGCCTCGGGCTGGGGTTCGTGGCCAATGCACTGGCGGGCTGCGGCAAGAACCCGACTCAGCATGGTGCCGGAGCGACTAACGGGAGTACCACGATGAGCACCCCAATTGACACGTCCGATTCCCGCGCTGTTGACGCGCAATCCGAAGAGCAGTGGGCGTATTCGGTAGGTGTCCAAAATTACGTATTCGGTCTTCCGCTGACCATTTTCGAGCGGGAACGCAGCCTGCGTCTGGACCCCGTCGCGTTGGAGAAGGCCAAGCAGTACGCACCCGCTGCGCCGATCAACCAGATCGGCCACATGAAAACCCTTGCCACCGCTGATGATGTCATGCCGTACACGCCCAACAACGACACCGTCTACAGCGGTGCGCTGCTCGAACTGCGTGACGAGCCGATCATTCTCACCGCACCAGACATTCCCGACCGTTACTGGTCGGTCGAGGTCGCCGACAGCTACACCAACAACTTGTTCTACATCGGCGCCCGTGCAACCGGCGGCAAGGGCGGCAATCACGCCTTCGTCGGACCGAACTGGAAAGGCACGCTACCGCCCGGAGTGATCGAACACCGGGTTCCCACCGACAGCATCATGTTCGCGATCCGCATCGGGGTACTGCCCGGCAACGCCGCCGACCTCGCCGACGTCAACGCTCTACAGGAGAAGTTCAGCCTCACCTCGCTGAGCAACTGGGCAGACCCCGCCCGGCACGGCCAAGCCGCAGCACCGAATCTCGGCCCACGACCGCACTACGACAGCGATCTGGCGTACTTCCAGACGCTGGCCGACCTGCTCATCGAAAACCCGCCACCACCGGGCAACGAGGCAGCGGTCGAGTTGCTCAGCCGTGGCGGGATCACCGTCGGCAAGCCGATGGACGTCAGCGCGCTCAGCGGACCCATGCGTCGCGGGTTGGCTCGCGCCGCCGCCGATGGTCCACAGATCATGAAGTGGAAGGTGAAGTATCGCGGTACGCCGTATCCGACCCGGTGGAACAACCTGCGACCCGGCACCTATGGCGTCGACTACTTTGACCGGGCGGCCGGCGCACTGGAAGGGTTGTTCGTTCACGACCGCGACGAGGCCGAGTATTTCAGCACCTACGAGGACGGTGAAGCGGCGCTCCTCGATGGCGCAAACCACTATTTGCTGCACTTCGATGCCGAACAAATCCCGCCCACGCTGCCGAACGGATTCTGGTCGATCACCATGTACGGGTCGGACTTTCAGCTCGTGAAGAATCCGATCAACCGATTCTCCATCGGCGACCGAACCCCCGGTCTGACGCGGAACCCCGACGGTTCCCTCGACATCTACTTCCAGAACCAGGCACCCAAAGGCCATGAGAGCAACTGGTTGCCCTCGCCGCCCAGCGGGCTGTTCCGCCTGAACTATCGCGTCTACCTGCCCGACGCGGAAGCCAAAGACCCGACAACCCTCGGCAAGTACCTGCCGCCAATCAAAAAAGTCCAGTAGCAATGCGCCGTTGCGGGTAATTAGGCACAATTCCTCGATGGGAACTGGCTGGGTTCTGCGCCCGACAGGTCACTCTTCGCCGCCGTTAAGGTCGGCGAGTACTCGATAAACGGTGGTACGACTAACCCCGAGCGTGGCAGCGATGATGCTCGCCGACTCTCCGCTCACGTCCGCTGCGCCAAGGCCATTTTCGCTTTCTGGACTACCTCGACGGTGACGACGAGGATGGCTCGTGATTGCCGGTACCGGACTCCCCCGCGTGAGCCGGGGGAACCCGCTGGGTCCGCCGGCCCCGCCGTTGCCGCCGGTGGCGGCCCCGGCGCCGCGCCGCGCTGATGGTGAGTGTCGAACCCTGGGAGAGGTGCATCAACCCCCGAACGGGGCAGCCGCGCAAAGCACCCTGCGTCGCACGCCTCAGCTCAAGCTGACGCGGGACTACTCGCCGCGACCGCGTCCCGGCCGACCCTCCGCAATTCTGGCCAGGGCCATTCCAACACCGCGCCTCGTCAGCCCGACAGCCCGCCCGATCTTTGCGTGATTCCAGCCCTTGCCGTCCAACATCACAATCAGACGGTCGCGGTCAGCGGCGTTCATCTGCGCCGGCCCAGCAGGCCGCAACAACCGCGCCTGCAACTCCGGGGAACCGGAGACCTCATCCGCACCGTGCCGGGACATGAACCAAGCGTAGATCGCCCAGGTCGTTATGGCCGGCACGACAAGCGGGGAGCGGCTAGCATTGCCGTTCCGGCCTGACAGCACCGACGAAATCCGGTAGAGCCGCTGCAAGGTGCGGCGGCGAGTCGGTCCACCGGACCCGGCAACACGGGATGCGAAATATGGCATACATGCCGGCGGTAGTGCGGCGAACTAACAAAATTGCGTCCACGGCAACGCTACGAGGCTAAAGTACTGCCGGACTGCCGCGCCGGGAGGGAAACGACCATGTCTGTTGGAATCAATCCGAAAAGGTCCGTGGCCTTGCTAGAGAAGCGGCTTGACGAGACGACGAATGAGCGGCACCGCGCCATCCTCAGCGCCGTGCTCAAGCATGTGGCGCTCGAAACTGAACCGGTTTGGGATGTGGACCAGCTCATGGCAACGCTTACGCCCAACCCGGCCTATCACATGTGGGTCAATGGCGTGGATAAAGGCCCAAAGGGTGCCGACGAGGTGCGGGCTTTCTACGCGGAAACTGTCCGAACCCGAACCAATTTCCTTGAGTTCGATGTGGAGCGGTTGGTTGTCGATGACAACTGCGCAATCGTTGAGGGTTTCCTGAAGCACATCTACCCCGGTTCATATGCCGCGCGAATGGGCCTGGCTGTCGACGATCCTGACGCCGACTATCTGGTGGTGTTCCGGACGCTCGTCGTCCTGCCGGTCGACGAGGAGGGGTTGATAAAGGGCGAGGACTTTTACAGGTCCGGGCCAGCGAGCGTAACCAAACTGTCGCGTGATGAGCTGCCACAGGAGTACGTCGCCCTTAGTCGTGCATCCGGGTAGCACGACGCGCTCAACTCGGCACCGCGCTCTCGTTGTAAGACTTGGCGTTTGGCGGAAGCTCAGTTCCGCATGGCCCACAAACCAAGCCCGGCGCGGTCACGGCATCGCCTCGGCCCACGCCATATGCCCCTCGAAGCCAAGCGTTTTCGCCATGTCGCGGTAGCGATCCCTGAAGTGTGCGTAAGCCGCGCCATCGTCGTGAGCCCGCGCCAGCAGTGCCCGCAGACGCAGCAGCCAGACTTCACGGATGACCAGACCCTCTTCGGCTGGCGCGGCCGCTAACCGCTTTATCGCGGCTTCAGCTTCGGCCATGTCACAGTCGGACTCGCGATCAAGCAGTGTCTCCACCAGAACACCCGTCACTGGAATGCCCCACGCCAGCTGCTGTCCCTCGCGGAACAGATGGTCTGCGGCGGCACGCATGAGGGGTATGGCGTCATCGCGATCTCCACGCCGAGCCCTCTCACGCGCCCAGTAGATATTGACGACCTGTGACGCGAAGTATGGCAGATTATGTCTCCGGCGTAGCAGCATTTCGCTGACTTCGGAAAGGAGCTTGTGTCCGCGGTCACGCTCAGCGGCCGTTTGTCGGTGCACCAGCGCAAGGCCCAGCGTCATTTGGGCGAAGGCCAAGGCGCGGTCATCACCCGAGCGTTGGGCATTCTGCAGGGCATCCTCGATCTCGCACACCGCACGATCGTCGGGCCTCAGCACGCCATACACTATCCCCGCGAGGTAGACCCAGACGAGGACCGAGGCGTAGGACAGGGGGTCGGCGTTGCGGGCCATGGCCAGGCCGTGCCGCTGGTCGTCGCGCCATCCAGGACGACCCAGGAAATAACGGGCCATAGCGCGCACAGTCAGGGCGGCCGCCAACGGAGACCCGATAATGAAGTTGCCTATAGCCGGGTCACCGTCTGCGAGATCGATGACCGTATGTGACCACCGCAGCACCTCACGCCACTCGCCACCTTCAACCTTGGCGTAGAGCACCGGGAAGGACAGTCCCACCGTCAGGGTCGGATCGCCGACCGACTCGATCAGGGTCATGGCTTCCGATGCCAGCTGCGACGCCTCGCGCACCTGGGCTTGATAAAGGTGATCCATCACCAACCCAGCCATGGCGATAGCCACTGACGCCTTGTCCCCGGCGGCGGTGCACAACTGGCGCAATTCCTCGAAGCGGTCGCCGGCAACATTTACCTGGACTCGATAGCCAGTCCCGCACAACATGGTGCGCGGGGCGATGCGCATGGCTGCCCGGTTCGGGTCCTCGGCGGGTAGGGCGTCGGCGATCCTTCTGGCACGCTCCCAGCTCAGTCTCGCCGCGGCGATGTCGCGGTTGGTCGCCCACGTTGCCGCACGCATGTGCCAGCCGTAGGCGGCGTGCCCATCACCAGCGGCCTCCAGATGCTCGGCAATCAACGCCGCGTTCTCCTCGGCCGCTGCCGGGTCACCTGATTCGATTGCCGCCGCGACGCGCCGGTGCAGCTCGGCGCGATCCGACTTGAGCTGCGATTCGTAGGCCACCGCGCGGATCAGCGGATGGTGGAACACGTACTCGGGCTGTCGGGTAAACCTGATCTGATCGATCAGCTCGCCCCCCACCAGGTCCTCCAGGACAGGATCAACCTCCAGCGTTTCCAGTAGCTCCCGGCTGAACTTCGCGCCGATGACCGCGGCAGCGCTCAGGGTGCGTTTCGCTTTAGGGTTCAGCCGGTCGATGCGGGCAGCGATCGTCGCCTGCACAGTGGCGGGCATGCTGACCTCAGCCACATCGGCGATCGACAGGTAGGTGCCGCAGTTGCCGCGCAGCACACCGCGGTCGGCCAGCTCACGCACTATCTCCTCGGCGAAAAACGGATTACCCGCGGCCCGCTCGGCGATCATGGTGGCCAACCCACCGACCGAGGGGTGCGGCCCGAGCAGCTGCGAGACCAACGCTGCGGTCTCCGAATCGCTCAGCGGCGCAAGGGCGATGCTCTGAGCACCGGGCACCCGGTTCAACGCGCCCGGATATTCGGGGCGATAGGTGATCAGCACCACCGCGCGCGTCTGCGGAATCACAGCCATAAAGTCCGCAAGCAGGGATTCGCTGACCTCGTCAATCCAGTGCACGTCCTCAACGACATAGACTGCCGGGGTTTGGCGGGCCAGCGACGCCGCATTGACCAGCGCAGTCAACCGCCGCCGCCGGGCGTCCGGATCGATCTTGGGCAGCTTCAACTCGGGATCGGCGATGCCCAGCAGGTCATCGAAGAGCAATAGGTCTTCAGGATCGGCATCGGGCACCCGGGCCCGTATCTGCGTGCGGGCGGCCGCGGCGTCTAGATCACCCACGCCGAAGGCTGCGCGCAGTAGTCGCGCCACGACGTAAAACGGGATATCACTGGCGTGCGATTCGCAGAAGGCGGCGAAAAAGTCGACACCCCGGGCTGCGGCCATCGCGGCGACCTCACGCACCAGACGGCTCTTGCCGATGCCCGGTGATCCCACCACGCCGACCACCGTGCCGTAGCCGTCGATGGCACGGTCCAGGAGGCTTTCGATGGCGGCCATCTCCCAGCGTCGACCGACAAGGTTCGACTCGGTGCGGCCAACATCGCGACGCGTTTCCGACATCCCCAACAGCCGGTGGGCGGCCACCGGCGCGTCGGCGCCCTTGACGCGCACCATCTCGGTCTCACCCAGCACAGCCGTGCCCCCGACCAGGCGTGCGGTGGATTCGCTGAGCATGACCCCGCCCGCCGGCGCGACGGATTCCATCCGCTGCGCCAGGCCCACCTGCTCCCCGATTGTGGTGTAACCCAAAGCGCCCGAACCGATCTCACCGGCAATGACCTCGCCGGAGTTAAGTCCCACGCGCAACTGCAGATCCAGACCGTCGCGCTCTTTGACGTCACCGGCCAGTCGGACGGTTTCATCTTGAATGCCCAGCGCCGCACGACAGGCACGAACGGCATGGTCTTCCAACGCCACCGGGGCACCGAACACCGCCATGATCCCGTCACCGGTGAACTTGTCCACCGTGCCGCCGAAGTGCTGCACCACCCCGGTTGCGCGGTTGACGAGCTCGGTCATGATCTCGCGCAGTCGCTCTGCGCCAACAGCCGTGGCGATGTCCATCGAGTGGACCACATCGGCGAACAGCACCATCACCTGCTTGTACTCGGCGTGGGCGTCGCTTTCGTCGACTGGTGCGCCGCACGCGTGGCAAAACCGGGCGTTCTCTAAAGGCTCCGCGCCACACGTCCGGCACCCCGCTACGGTCGTCATCCGACCCTCCGCCTATCCCGGCCCCCAGCATTCTCAGTGGTCCTCAAAGAATAGGCCGTCGGACACTCCACAATGGGCTGTTGGCCAGCGAAGCGTCGTCGCGGCACCCGGAGAAGGTCCCGGGTACGGCAGGGCGTCACTCCCGGCGCTACGTATTGAAAAGCCCCAGCTCGAGGGCGTGGGCGATCTGGGTGATCGCGGCCTGGGCGCGCACGCTGTTGCCGGCCGCGTCCAGCGGCGGTGAGTAGGCGGCGATCGCCAGTCTTCCCGGCGACACCGCGACCAGGCCGCCTCCGACGCCGCTCTTGGCGGGTAGCCCGACGGTGTAGGCCCAGTCGCCGGAGGCGGTGTAGAGACCCTCCATCGCCATCAAGGCCAGCATGTGTGCCACGTTGGCTTGTTTGATGACGCGCTTGCCGGTGACGGGGTTGATGCCCCCGTTGGCCAACGTCGCGCCCATGATGGCCAGGTCGACAGTGGTAACCAGCGTCGAGCACTGCAGGGTGTATACGTCGCAGGCCTCCATCGGCTCGCAGTACATGTATCCGCCGCAAAGCAGCAGCCACGCGATCGCCCGGTTGTGAAAGTTGGTGCCCCGCTCCGAGTCGGCGATCTGTTCGCTGAGCGAGATGCTGCGTCCGGCGAAATCGCTTTGAATCTGCAGGATCTGGCGCCAGCGGTCTTCAGCATCGGTGGCCGACACCAGGCTCGTTGCCGTCATCGCCCCCGCGTTGACCATCGGCGAGTTCGGCTTGTCGTTGTGCCGTTCGAGCGCCAGCACTGAATTGAACGCCTCGCCCGTCGGATCGGCGCCCACCTTACGGTGGAACGCCCGCGGACCCACTTGTTCCATAGCGAGCGCGGCCGTGAAGACCTTCGAGATCGATTCCAGCGCGAATTGACATCTTGCGTCGCCAGCCGAAAATGTCTGACCATCGACGGTCGCCACGCAGACCCCGAACAGCTGCGGGTCGACCTCCGCCAAGGCCGGTATGTAGGCGGCGTTCTTGCCGCGGGGGTTCTTCTTGTGCTTGGCGTGTGCCGCGGCGACCGCCTCGGTGATCCGGTCGCCGGCGATCGGTGCGCTGACCTTGGTAGTCAATTCTGTTTCACCGCAGCATATTCGGTTGCAGTCGTGGTCACGACACGATGGATGAAGCCAAGCTTCGCGACGACGTGCGGGTGGATGGTGAACGGGTACAGGTCGTCACGGCCCATCGAATTGTTGACCCGGTTGAGCACCCCCGACAGCACTAACCAGTCAGCCATAATGTCCTCGATAGTGCCGTCGGCGTAAGACTCCCGAGCATCGACATTGGCGGGCAGGTCCCACTTGACTCGATCAGCTTCGACGACAAGGCCCGAATCCGCGATCGTGGCAAGTGTTCCGGTGATGTGGAGATAGTGGGCCCAGGTTTCGGCGAAGTCTTCCCACGGGTGGGCGGTGGCGTACTCAGAGATGAAGTCTTGCTGCCAGTTCGCCGGTGCCTGGCCCTGGTAATGGCGCTGTAGCGCGGCCTGGTAGTCCTCCCGATCGTCGCCGAACATCGCCCGGGCGTCGTCGATGAGCGGGGTGTTCTGCACCAGCAGCATCTCGTAGTAATGGCCGACCTCGTGGCGGAAGTGGCCCAACATCGTGCGATAGGGCTCACCCAGCTTGATGCGCAGACGCTCCCGGTATAACTCCAGCGACTCGGCCAGATCGATGGTGATCACGCCGTTGTTGTGCCCTGTCATCACCGGCCGCCCCAGCGTCTTGCTCGACAGCAGATCGAACGCCAGCCCGTGGGAATCCGCGTAGTACGGCTGGATGGGCAGGCCCAGGTCCATCAGCTCGAAGATCAACCGCCGCAGCGCCTTTAGAGTCGAATCGAGTTCGGACATCGCCTCGGTGTCATCGGCCGCCGGCCCTTCGCGCACGAAACTGTCGGCATAGCAGCGGCCGGATTCGGAGTCGTCCGCGGTTAACCAATTGCAGCCCCGCTCCCAGTGTGCGCACCAAAACCAGCCACGGCCGTCCACTGTGAGCGTTTGCGATGGTGCGCACACCATCTGCCGCGACGGGTAGTGGTAGCCGACAGTGACGGCGCACGTCGGGCACTGCTGCACCTCGAACGCGACCGCCTGTCCGCAGTTGGGGCATCTGAAGGCGCGCACGGTCAGGGTCCGCCGGTGCTGCCCGACTCGATGTACGTCCACGGTTGCTGCGGACGGTCCTTGAGATAGCCACGCTGCCAATCCCATTGCGGATGCTGCCGCAGGAATGCGTCGGCGTCGAACTCGGTGCCGTCAGCACGTCCAGATCGGGCCCACAGGCTGAGCGCTCTGATGTCGGCTGAGGTGACGACCTTGCCGTCCACCGACCCGAACGGGGTGAACGGGGTCAGCCCACTGTCGTGGCAGGGGTCGACGTCGGAATGTGCGCAAATGGTCCGGGCCGAGGGATGGATGTAGCCGAGGTAGGTGTCGAACGTGTCGCCCAGCATGCGCTTGCCGACCTCGGCGTCGATGCCCCCGTTGTACTGGTCGAGCAATTGCCGCCAGCGAACCTCCCGCGCACCATTCGGGGTGCGCACGTCGCTGAACCCGGTCCCGAAGCACTCCAGGTTACGAATCCGCGGATCCAGCGGTGTGTTGTCGCCCCAGAAGTAGCCATCGGTGGTGCGGCTGAGGCTCTGATACAGCAGGCCCTCCTCGTAGCGCGCGATCTCACCGGTCTTGACGTCACCGATCAACCACGAGTTGGCGTATCCGCCGTTGTTGTCGGTGTTGAGCGTCTCGACCCAATGGTCGATGTCGCGGCCGTACTGCGAGGCCTTACGGGCGCGGACGAACTCCGGAACGCGGGTCTCGTCGTAGCCCTTGAACCCGTCATAGCCACCGATCGTGGTCTCGGTGATCGCCAGTCCAGCGCTGGTCAACCAGAAATCGCTCATGCTGGCGATCCAGCCCGGCGCCGTCTGCATGACCATCCGGTTGCCGTCATCGGGGGTCATATCCAGGATGACGTTCTCGAACTGGCCCTGCCAGAAGTCGGCGAAGCTGGTGTGCCCCACCACGATCGACCCGTCGACGGTCGCGCTTCCGGTGGCGATAAAGGCGCTGCAGTGGTTGCCCTCGCCGCCGGTCGGCGCCAACGCGGTGTAGCGGCCCGAGTTCTTGGGCCACCAATAGCCGGTGAGTTCCATCCAATCATTGACGCCGAGCACATCGTTGAACGTGGCCGGCACGCCTGCAGCGGTCAGACCCGCGGCGACGCCTTCCATCTCCTGGCGCAGCTCGTCGGGGATCTTGTCGGCGTGCAGCTCGGCGGCCCGTTCAACAAAGAAGTCGTAGGTCATACCGATGTCCTGGTAGGTCATCTCCCGGTACACCCGGATCGACTCCGCGTACTCATCGGCGACGAGGAATCCGTACTGAAAGCCGCGTGCGGCCGGCGATCCCTTGATCGTGACGTGCAACCAGCCGTTGGTGTCGCTGCGCGAGGCTTCGGAGAGCCACCCCCGCTGCTCGTCGGTGAGTTCTGCGGGTGTGGTTCTCGTCGGCGGTTCCGCCGGCCCGGGCGGTGGCTTTACGTTATGACCCCTCGGGGTTGAAGCGATCGCCGTCACAAGCCCTCCTCGGTCGGAAGCCACACGCCGATGAGCTTAGTGGCTGCGAGCTACCCTGAGGCCATGACCGAACAGTCAAACGCGATCACCATGTCGCACCCACCCGAGGCCTTCCTGCGCCTCGTCAACCCCATCATGAAACTGCTGCTACACACCCCATTCGCGGGTCCGGCACGCAACCAGCTCATGGTCGTCAACTTCACCGGGCGCAAGAGCGGACGGCACTACTCAATTCCGTTGAGCGCCCACGTGATCGACGACATCCTCTACGCCATGACCGCCGAGAGCTGGAAGAACAACTTCCGCGAGGGCGCCGCCGCGCAGGTCTTGCACGACGGCAAGACGACGACGATGCGCGGCGAGCTCATCACGGACAAAGCACTGATTGCCGATCTCTACTCGCGCTGCGCCGAGTCCTACGGGGTCAAGCGCGCAGAGCGGACGATGGGGTTAGGGTTCCGCGATCATCAAATGCCGACCCACGATCAGTTCGCCGAGGCGGTCGACCAGCTGCACCTGAACGCGATTCGCTTTACCCGGGCCGCCTAGAGCTGGTTGCGGAGTCGCGCGACGAGGCCGAGCAGCCGCGCATAGTGTGACCCGGCCCAGTAGATGCGCCCGCAGTCTGCGCAGCGGCTGAATTCGTCGTAGTAGCGGCGGGTCAACGACTCAAGCTGGTCGAGCACCTCCTCCTTGGAAACCGTGGCAAGCATGCCGTTGCATCGCACACAGCGGGTCAACGGGGCGAGCCGTTCGCGCAGGTCCAGTCGCCGGATCACCTCGAGCGTCTGCTGCTCGGGCTGCTCGGAACGCACGAACAGCCCATGGGTGATCGCACGACGCTTCAACAGGCCGCGGTCTCGGGTGAGCAGGATGCGTTGCCGCTCAAGGCTGATATCGGCCAGGGTCTGGTCGTCGGCGTCGCTGGACCACCACACGTCGAAGCCGAGCACACGCAGCAGCCGCGCCAGCCGGCCCAGGTTGACGTCGACGACGAAGCGCGGGTCGCGCAGCGGGGTTGGCTGCAGCCGGGCCGTCGACCCGATGTCGAACGCCTCGAATATCGGGTAGGCGGCGACGCGGTCGCCGGTGATCGGGCGGTGCGAAAAGTCCTCCGGATCACCGTTCACCAGGATGAGGTCGATCTCGGTGTGCGGAATGCCCATCGCCTCCAGCACATCCTTGACAGTCTGGTGGCTGCGGAACGGACGGCGCACCGTCACACCGCGCGACTCCGGCGCCAAGAAGTCGTTGAGCTCGGCGTAGGCGCGTACGTCCACGTAGCCGACCATTCCCCATACTCTCCCCACGAGATGGACGCCTGCAATGTCACCGCCTCCAGATTGACCGGTCCACGCTGCTTCGCGACGCGCTGTCCCAGGATACTCACCAGCCTCAGCAGTCGCTGGCGGCTGGCGATTAGCATTGGCTCCGAGTTGATGGCGCATGTGATATCGGTCCGACGTTTGATGTGTGATACACCATGCGACATCAGATTTGAACAACATGTCATGGTTGGTTGCAGGTGCAGCCGTGGCTGCTGTGACTCGCCACAGGCTAGGCGACTTGTTGCAGATGTGACCGCGCGGGGTTTAACGTAATGCGCCCGCGCCCTGGGCGGCGTGGGTCCGGGTGACTACCGGGTCCCCGTACCCCGCGGGGCGCACGGCTTCACGTACCGCCGCGCCGACCGCCTCCGCCCGATCGAGAGGCGCCAGCGCGATCACACAACCGCCGAATCCGCCGCCAGTCATTCGGGCACCTAGAGCGCCCGCCCCCACCGCGGTGTCGGCGATCAGATCGATGTTTTCGGTGGTGATTTCGAAGTCGTCACGCATGGATGCATGTGAAGCATTGAAGATACGGCCGGCCTCGGCGTAGTCGGAATCACCCAACGCCGCAACGAAATCAAACACTCGTTGGTTCTCGGTCAGCACATGACGGGCACGACGGGCATCGACCGCGTCAGTGACCCCTTCAAGCACCGAGAGCCCGCGATCCTGGATCTCCCGCAGCGACACCACACCCACATCGGCGGCCGCCCGCTCACACGACAGCCGACGCGCCGCGTATTCGCCGCCGACGTGACCGTGCCGCTCCCGGGAGTCGATCAGCAGCAGCGCGACACCTGACGCCGACGGGTCGAAGGCAACCGGCTGGACGGTCAACTTCCGGAAGTCGATCAGCATCGCCGTCGACTCCTCGCCAAACAACGAGGCCAGCTGGTCAAGCAAACCCGTTGGAGCGCCGACGTACTCGTTCTCGGCGCGCTGCGCGATCCGCGCCTGTTCGATGCGGTCGATCCGCCAACCCGCAGCCGCCACGAAAGCCCCCAGCGCCGCGCACTCCAGCGCCGCCGACGACGACAGCCCCGATCCCATCTCGACATCGCTGGTAATCGACATCGTGCCGCCGGGCACCGGATGTCCGGCAAAGCGCAGCGCCCACACCACGCCGGCGACGTAGCCGGCCCACCCGGTCACCTCACCGGGCCTGGTGCGCAACGGAATCCGCACCGAACCGTCGACGCGGTCGCTGCGCGCGGTGATCGCGTCGGCATCCGAGGGCTCGAACGTCACCACCGTGCGTTGCGGCAGCGCGACCGGCAGCGCCCAGCCGAGGTTGTAGTCGGTGTGCTCGCCGATCAGGTTGATCCGCCCCGGCGCGGCGTATCGGACCGTCACCCGAGTCCTCGCAGCCGCTCGGCCACGGTTTCGGGCGTCACGTCACTGATGAACGCGTCCATCGCCGACTCGGAGGCCGCCAGATACTTGAGCGCGACGGCGCTGCGCCGAATCGAGATCAGCTCGACGTGGAAGTAGCCCTCCCGCTGGGCGTCGGTGTCAGCGAATTGGTGCAGCGCCGAAATGTAAGGCAGCGGGCCGGAATACATCCGGTCAAACCGCCGCAGGATATCGAGGTAGATCCGCGCGAAATCGTCCAGCTCGGCGGCAGCGAGATCAAGCAGGTTGTGCACGAACCGGTTCGGGTAGATGTGCACCTCGACCGGCCAGCGCGCGGCGAACGGCACGAACGCCGTGAACATATCGGTGCGCGCGACGATGCGGCTGCCGTCTTCCACCTCGCGGGCCAGTAGGTCGGCAAACAGGTTGCCGCCGTGTGACTCTCGGTGCTGAGCGGCCTGCTGCAGCATGGCCGCGGTCCGCGGCGTCAGATACGGATAGCCGTAAATCTGGCCGTGCGGATGGCTCAGCGTCACGCCGATCTCTTCGCCGCGGTTCTCGAAGCAGAACACCTGCTCGACACCGGGCATCGCCATCACGTCGGCAGTCCGGTGCCGCCACGCGTCGACGACAAGCCGCGCCTGCGACGTTTCCAAGTCAGAAAACGACCCAGTGTGGTTGCTGGAGAAGCAGATTACCTCGCAGCGGCCGCTACCGGGAGCCGAGACGAAGCCGTCACCAACCGACGGCGTCTCCCCCGCCCCGGACAGGCTCGGGAACCGGTTTTCGAAGACGACCACGTCGTAGTCGAGCGCGGGCACCTCGCTGGTCAATCCGGTCGGGCCCGGACACAACGGGCACTGGTCGGCCGGCGGCTTATACGTGCGGTCTTGGCGCAACGCCGCGATGATCACCCATTGCCCGGTCGTCCCGTCGAACCGCAATTGCGTTTGGTTCGGATTCCGCGGCGGCAGCGGCCGGCGGTCTTCGACCGGCGCCGGGGTGTGACCGGGCAACGAAAAGAACAGCAATTCACGCCCGTCGGCCAGCTTCGTCCGCGTCGGCTGGGGAATGCTCATTGGGTCCCATCTTGGCCGCTATGCCAGAGTCAAGTCACGATAGACAAGCATTCCGCAGAAGAGAGGCTGATCACGGGTGTTCGATCGCGCAACCGCGCTGTATGAGCGGGCGCAGAACTGGGCGATCGGCTCGGACCCCGGATTGCTGCGGTTGCGAATGGCCGCCCGCACCACGGTCTCCTTGGCGATCGCGCTCTTCATCCTGTTTCTGCTGACCAAGGCCACCCACCAGCCGTTGACCGTCGCGCTGCTCGGCGTACTGATCACCATGTTCGCCGGACGGGCCGTCAACGAGCCTGACCCGTACCAGCAGAAGATCACGATTGTCCTGTTGCCGCTGCCCGCCGCGCTCGCTATCACCACCGCTACGCTCCTCGCGCCGCACAAGCTGGTCGCCGATGTGGTGTTCGTGGTGATCGTGTACGCGGCGGTCTACGCCCGCCGGTTCGGCGCGCGGGGGCGGGCGCTCGGGATGGTCGCCTTCATGGCCTACTTCTTCACGCTGTATCTGCGCGCGACAACTGCCGAGCTGCCCTGGCTGATCGGGGCGGTACTGGTGGGCACGGTCTGCAGCTTCGTGATGACGGCCTTTGTGCTGCCCGATAAACCCGAAGGCGTGCCGCGGGCCACCGTGCGGTCATTGCGGGCGCGGATGGCCATCGTCGTAGACACCACCGCGGAGGCAGTCGAGGACGGTTGGATCGATGAACGACGCCGACGCCGGCTCCGGCTGCGGACCGTGGCGCTCAACGAGACCGCGCTGATGGTGCAGAACCAGATCGAAGAGAAGGTCAACCCGGCCGCGCTGTGGCCCGGAGTCAGCGGGGAGGACCTGGCCCTGTGGCTGTTCGACGCCGAACTCACCGTCGAGCGGGTCGCCACCGCCGGAGCGCGAGCCGCGATCGCCAGCGCCGAGATACCCGCGTCGACCCGCGCCGACCTGGTCGGGGCCCTTTCCCAACTCTCCAGGGCAATTCGCGTGCCGCAACCGGAGGGGTTGGAGCGGGCCGCACACCTGGCCCAGGAGCTGCTCGATCGCCCGTCAACCTCCAACGCCGACCCCGCAGTGCGCCGCCTCGCCCTCGCGATAATCGCCACGGCAACAGCGACTTCCGAAGTCCGCGCACTGGTCGAGCAGGCTGTCTCCGAAACTTCAGTGGCTGCGACCTCCGACGGCGGCAGGTCCGCTGAGGAGCAACGCCGAGCCGGTCTGCTGCCGACGACCAAGCAAGCCATCCAGGTCGCCGTCGCCGCATCGCTGGCGATTGTCATCGGGGAGGCTGTATCCCCGTCCCGCTGGTATTGGGCGGCGATTGCCGCGTTTGTCATCTTCGCCGGCACCAACACCTGGAATGAAACGCTCACCAAGGGCTGGGCGCGATTGATCGGCACCGTGCTCGGTGTGCCCGCTGGAGTGCTGGTCGCCACGGTGGTCTCCGGCAACAGCACCGCAGAGCTGGTGTTGATCTTCGTTTGCGTGTTCTGCTCGCTATATTTCTTCAAGGTCGCTTACAGCCTGATGACGTTTTGGATCACCACGATGCTGGCGTTGCTCTACGGACTGCTCGGCGAATTCAGTTATGGCATACTGCTTTTGCGGATCGAGGAGACGGCGATCGGCGCGGTCATCGGCATCGCAGTCGCGATCCTGGTGTTGCCGACCAACGCCAGGACGTCCATGCGCCACGACGCCCGCACTTTCTTGACGACATTGGCCGAGGTGATCGAAACATCGGTGTCGACGCTATTCGGTCACGAGGCCACCGCAAGCCCGACCGACAAAGCGCGGCAACTCGGCCGAGACTTGCAACAGTTCCGGACCACCGCCAAGCCGCTGACCGCCGGGGTCGGCGGCTTCTCCGGCCGGCACAGCATCAGACACGGCCAACGGATGCTCGCCGCTTGCGACCGCTATGGCCGGACCCTGGCCCGTAACAGCGAACGGCTCGACCAGGCCTCCACGCGGCTGACGGAGGCCATCACATCGGCCGCAACGCACATCCGGCACAGCATCGACGTGTTGACCGACGCCCTACACGGCCACCACGACGCGACGGTCATGCCCGCGACCGACTTCCTTGACGCCGCAGAAACTTTCGCCAGAGAGCACGACCAAGAATCCGAACGCTCCACCAGGGCAAGACTTCTCGCCATCGTGCATGCACTGCGCCAGATCGACCGGGCGGTTGTCAGCACCGCCATCGACCTCGGCGCAGAGGATGTGGTGGCGGCCGCGGCTAGAACCGCCCGTGCCGATTGAGAAAGTCCAACACTGCATCCGCGAAGACGTCGTTGCGATCACCGGCAACCATGTGTCCCGCACCGCGGACATCGACGAACTCGACCTGCGAAAAACGCGCCAGAAATTCGTCGGCACGCTCCTGGCTGACCAGATCGCTCACTTGGCCTCGCACCAGCAACATGGGCACGCCGCCCGCGAGGATCGTTTCAACCGCCGCGTTCAATCGATCGACATCGGCCACCTCGGTGGGCGGAAGCGACGCCGTGTTGCTGATGAACTTCGGGTCCCAATGCCAATACCAGCGATCGCCGCGGCGGCGCAGGTTGGTGCGCAAGCCATCGAGATCGGCGGGTCGGCGTCGATGCGGGTTGTACTCGGCGATCGCGTCGGCGACCTCGTCGAGCGACTCGAATCCCGATTTCATCCGGTCGGCCATGAAGTTGTGTATCCGGTTCGCCCCGGACGGATCCATGTGGGGCACGATGTCCACCAGGACGACCGCGCGGGCAATTCCGGGCGAAATCTCCCCCGCGAGAAGCATTGTCGTGAACCCGCCCAGGGATCCGCCCACCAACACCGGTTGCGGCGGCACGTGACGCAGCACTTCCTGGATGTCGAGGGCAAAGCTGGTGAGGCGATAATCGCCGCCCTCCGACCAATCGGAATCGCCATGGCCGCGTAGGTCGACGGTGACGGCCTGCCACCCACGCTCGGCCACCGCCGCGGCCGCCTTTCCCCAGGAGCGGCGGGTCTGCCCGCCGCCGTGCAAGAACACCACGGCCGCCGCTTGTGGATCGCCCAGTCGATCGGCCACGATGCGCGTGCCGCCCACTCCGCGGGTGGTGAATGTTTCGGGCGCGATGGTCACCGTGTGATCCTAGATCGCGGGCGCATTAGCCTCTCGCCCGTAGCTCTTGTGTCAATTCTCGGATATCGCTGCGAAGCTCGTCGATATGAGCAGTGGTTGCCGCCTGATTCGCGGTCTCTTCTTCCGCTACACGCTGGATGATCCACGACGCGAGGGACGCTGTGACGACGCCGACAAGACCGATCCCGCCGATCATCAGCAGCACGGCGATGATTCGGCCGGTGTTGGTAACCGGGTAAACGTCACCGTAGCCGACGGTGGTCACCGTTGTAATCGACAACCAAATCGCCTTTCCGAAGGAGTTGATCGTCGCGCCGGGCTGGTACCGCTCCTTATCGAATACGGCCAGCGATGCTGAATAGATCAAAAGCAGGACACCTGAGACGGTATAGACGACTATGCGGCCCCGAAACGCATCCCCGACTGCCCTCTGCAGCACCTCAATCAGAACAATCAGACGCAGCAAGCGAAGTGGTCGCACCAGTGGCAGCGCAACAATCGCAAGGTCAAGCAAGTGCCGCAAAAACCACCGCGACCGGTCGGGGGCAAGGCAAAGCCGAGCAACGTAATCCAGGATGAACAAGCCCCAGACGATCCAGGTGACCGCCCATAGAACATGCGCTTCACGCCCATGGGGCCGGGCGAGCACCAGCACGGAGTACACGCCCAAGAATAGGAGGGCGGCTACGGCGAGCGGCCATTCGGCATGCCGCTCCCACCGCAGCAGATTGGTTTGGGTGTTCATGAAGCCAGTCTCCAAGAGGTCAGAGCAGAAACATCCGCCCGTCAGTTGCTACGACACTGCCGCGAAGTATCGCGGTTGCGCGATGCCGCCGTCGCCAGATCCAGGAAAAAGCTAAGCGGTGCCCTGGGTGATTTTGTCCAACGGGTTGGAGCGCTCCAGCATGCCGAAGGTGGTTTCGCCGTCCCACCGATAGCGCACGCCGGCCTGCTGCAGCGCGGGAAAGCTCGGCATCTCCTGCTTGAGCGCCTGGCT
>NZ_JBKQTQ010000030.1:0-4328 GCF_052143115.1 Mycobacterium sp. | reverse complement strand
ATCACCGGCGGTGAGCGGGCCGACCTGGGCGGAGACCTGGCCGGCGGCTTCTACGTGCAGCCGACGATCTTCAGCGGCAACAACAAGATGCGGATCTTCCAGGAGGAGATCTTCGGGCCGGTGGTGGTGGTGACGTCGTTCCGCGATTACGACGACGCGATGAGCATCGCCAACGACACCCTCTACGGCCTGGGCGCGGGGGTGTGGAGCCGCGACGGCAACACCGCCTACCGGGCGGGCCGCGACATCCAGGCCGGTCGGGTGTGGGTCAACTGCTACCACGTCTACCCGGCGCATGCGGCGTTCGGTGGCTACAAGCAGTCCGGTTTCGGCCGAGAGACCCACAAGATGATGCTCGACCACTACCAGCAGACCAAGAACCTGATGGTGTCGTACTCGCAGAAGGCGCAGGGTTTCTTCTGATGACCCCGCGGGTGGTGATCACCTCCGCCGCCGCAACGCTGCTCGATGAGCTGCAGGACCGGCACGGTCCGGTGATGTTCCATCAGTCCGGTGGATGCTGCGACGGGTCGTCGCCGATGTGCTACCCGGAGGGGGACTTCATCGTCGGTGATCGCGATGTGCTGCTCGGTGTGCTCGACGTTGGTGCGGACGGGGTTCCGGTGTGGATCTCCGGGCCCCAATTCCAGGCCTGGAAACACACCCAGCTCGTCATCGACGTGGTGCCCGGCCGCGGCGGTGGGTTCAGCCTGGAAGCACCCGAGGGAATGCGGTTTTTGTCCCGCGGGCGGGCTTTCAGCGACGGCGAGAACGCGGAGCTCACGGCTACCCCGGTGATCGCTGGCGCCGACTACGAGCGCGGCGAGCGCCCGCCGGCACGCGCACCGGTGGTAGCTGCCGCCGCTGACGCTTGTTCGGTACCCGCAGGCCGCGCCGCGCTGGGGGCACTCCCCTGCGGAGCGGGGACCCCACCCGGCGGGCACGCCGGGGGAGTAAAGCCGTAGCGAGCAGCCGCGGCAGTATCGTCAAAGCGTGATACCGCTGCCGCGGAGCTGGCTGCTGACGAGCTCGATGCTGGTCGGCGTCGCGGTCGGGTTGCTGGGCGGAACGGCCGCGCTGGCCGTAAATCACGTTCGCATGCGCTCGGACGTCGCCATCGCGTTGGTAGTCGGGTTTCCCAGCGTCGTCGGGCTGCTGGTGATCCTGTTGTCCCGGCGGCGCTGGCTCACCGCGCTGGGCGTGTTCACCCTGGCGCTGGCGCCGGGATGGTTCGGTGTGCTGGCGGTGATCGAGGTGACGAGCCCTGCCTGACGAGGACCGTGTGGACAGCGAATCACTGCCGAAGACCGAGCCGTACACGCCGACCTTCGACACCGGCGCGCACCCCAGAGCCGAACCGGCGTTTATCGAGCCGGAACCGAAGCCTCGGCGACGCAGGTGGTGGCATCGGCGCTCGGACACGTCGGCGACGGAGATAGCGGATGAGCCGGCGAGCAGCCCCGCCCCGGCGGTTGAGGCCGCAGCGGGTGACGCACCGCCGTCCGGGGCGATGCATGCGCCAGCGCCGCCGATCGCCGTGCCCGGCCGCTACCACCACGTGAAATGGTGGCAGTTCATCCTCACGCTGCTGGCGGTGTGGGTCCCGGCGGCGGCGATCGGTTCCGGCCTGTTCTACTGGTGGACCCACGACAACTCCGCACACAAGACCCCGGTTGTCTTCGTGGTTTTGGTCTATGTCGTCGTGTGCACCGTCGCAGCCCTGATGCTGGCGATGGTGCCCGACCGGCCCCTGATGTCAGTGTTGGCCATCGCGATGATGTCAGCGGTGTTCGCTTCCGTCGTCGCCGCCGCCCCGTTCTACGGCGCGTTCTACTGCGACCACAGCCAGCGTCATTGCCTGATAGGCATCGTCCCGTACTGAGCCCCGTCGGCGCTGGAGCGGGGAAGCTTGGACGGCGGGCAAATCATGGCTATGCAAGGCTGGCGGGGTGAGCGACACGTCGGCCTCGTACACCCCGGCCGATCGCGACCTCGCCTCAATCGCCGACTTGATCGAAGACCCAGCGCGGGCAGCGATGCTCGCGGCCTTGGCCGGCGGTCGGGCGCTGCCGGCGGGGGAGCTGGCTCGGCGGGCCGGGGTGCATCCCGCCACTGCCTCCACGCATCTGCGCAGGCTGACCGAAGGCGGGTTGATCCGGGTCCGAGCCCAGGGCCGGCATCGATACCACGAGATCGTCAACCCCGAGGTGGCCACGGTGCTGGAGGCCATCGCCCAGATCGCGCCGCCGGCTCCGGTGCCCTCCCTGAGTCAGCGTCGCGCCGCCCGTGCGCTGTTCGAGGCGCGGACGTGCTATGACCACCTGGCCGGCCGTCGCGGCGTGCAACTTCGCGACCGGCTGTTGGCCACTGGGGCAATCCGCTGCCTCGACGACCGGGACCACGAGCTCACCGACCGCGGCCAGGACTTGCTCGACCAGCTGGGCATCGACCTGGCCGCACTGCGGGCGAGCCGACGGGTGTTCGCCCGCTCATGCATCGACTGGACCGATCGGCGGGTCCACCTAGCCGGGGCGCTTCCCGCCGCGATCACCAGCGTGTTCCTCGCCCGCGGCTGGCTCACCCGTGGGCCGGGCCGTAGCCTGCGCGTCGTCAGCGGCTACGACGACTACCTTGAAAAATGGCTGGCCACCTAACTTGGCCGAGAGCGGACTGGTACGTGGCCATTGCCTAGCCACGGGCGCCGGCGGTTCCCGCCGACTTCCGGGACGTCTACTACGAGCTGCTGGCACAGACGCTTCAGGCCGGCGCAGCCTCGGCTTCCTCTGAGCGGCGCCCAAACGTCCAATCACCTGAGTAGCGACCTTCGAAAACACGCAGGAATTTTATCCGGAAAGTTGGATATTTCTCAGCCTGGTCTCAGCTACAGTTCCAACTACGATTGGAACTGAGTGCAAAGGGGCTCGTCATGCTGCCGCGCACTCCTCCTTGGACTACCGCAGGCAGCGCGATTGCCCGCGACAAAGGTGACACCTGGGAACATCTAACTCCCGAAAGGCCGGTTCAGGGGGGTCGACGTGTGCCAGCGGAGGGCAGGTCGGGTTGGCCTTTGGTGGGCCGCGATGACGAGATCCGTCAGGCGTTGGCGGCACTCGAGCACGACGCGGAGTTTCAGGGCGTCGCGTTGGTCGGCGATAGCGGGGTCGGCAAATCGACACTGGCTCGCGCCCTGGCCACGACGGCCAAGTCGCGCGGGCTGATGGTGCGGTATGTGCTGGGCACCCAAACCGGCTCCGCCGTGGCATTGGGCGCGTTCTATCGGTCCGTGACCGTCGACGCTCCACGAGAACCCGCCGCGATGCTGGCCGCCGCGCATAGAGCCCTGGAGCGGGAAGAGAACCTGGTCGTCGTCGTCGATGATGCCCAGTTGCTCGATCCGTTGTCGTCGACGCTGGTGTACCAACTTGCCGCCAGCGGCAGTGCACGGGTGATCGTGACGATCCGGTCGGGCGACCACGTGTCCGATGCGGTGACAGCGCTGTGGAAAGAGCGGCTGTTGCTCAGTCTGCGCATTGAAGCGTTCACCCGGGAGCAGACCGGGGAGCTCGCCCGCGCCGTGCTCGGCGGCGCCGTCGATACCCGGCTGATCAACGAGTTACACGACCGGACTGCGGGCAGCCCGCTGCTGTTGCGCGGCTTGCTGAGCGCCGGCCGGGAAAGTGGTGTGTTGGTGCGCACGGAAGACGGCTGGCAGCTTCGAGGTGCGCTGCGCGCAGACCGCCAACTGCAGGATCTGCTCGAGTTTCGCCTGCGATCCCTTGCGCCGGAGGAGTTGGAGGCGGTCGAGGTTTTGGCGGCTGCCGAGGTGCTGGACTGGGAGATTTTGCGTGGGCTTTGCGATGCCGACGCGGTGGCACGCCTTGAGCGCCGTGGCGTGATCCAGTTCGTTGCCGATGGATCGCACACGGTGGCGCGGTTGTATCACCCGCTCTTGGGTGAGGTGGCAATGCAACGCGCTGGGGTGGTGCGCTCGCGGCAGCTCAATGGCATGCTGGCACAACATCTTCGGAAGCACATGCGGCCGGAAGAGCGGCGGTCGAGGTTGCCCGACGTGCGCACCCAGATCCAGCTGGCCCAGTTCATGACGCGCAGCGACCTCGCCCCGGACCTGGATGTGATGATCGATGCGGCGGCGAGCGCGATGACCATGTCGAACATAGCTCTCGCCGAAGAGCTGGCCCGGTTCGCGTTCGATCGCGGCGGGGGCTTGGCGGCTGCGGTCGTGCTTGCTGAGGCGATGGGTTGGCAGGGACGCGGCGACGAGGTCGAGGCGGTGCTTGGTGCCTTTGACCCCGATGGTGCCGATGAGT
>NZ_JBKQTQ010000029.1:0-54379 GCF_052143115.1 Mycobacterium sp. | reverse complement strand
TTTGCCTGGTGTGCCCAGGACCTCAGCGATCTCGCCCGTCTTGAAGCTGGCATGACCGTTGCGGCGATGGCATCCGAACGCCAGCGCGGCAACGCGGACCCAAAGGGGCATTTCTGGATTGGCGGCGCGGCTCGCTGCGCGCTCCTTCCATACCGCTTGGCGGTGCATGGCGTAGGGGTTCTGCAGGCTCACGCCGCACCGCCGCGACGACGACGGGCCTCGACAGACCGCAGCGCCATCTTGGCGTAGTGAGCCTTGCGCAGGTTCTCGGCACGCTTAGCACGCTCGGCCGGCAATAGCTCGTTGTTGGGGTCGGCTTCGCGTTCAAACTTGTCCAGCACTCCACGACGGGCGGGGAGGGTGCGGGCAGCATGGTCAACGGTCTGTGCCCAGCCTTGGTGGGCGGCGATCTTTGCTCGCAGTGAGCGTTCAGTAGATGTCACGGGTTCTCCTCCGGGCACGACAAAGAGACCGCGATGCCTAAGGGCACCCGGTCTGAAAATGGGCAAAAGAAAAGCCACACCGAACGAGGGGGTGCGGCTCAAAAACGGATTACCGGCCTGAGGGCAGACTCCTGCCGAGGCCGTTTAGATGTAGCCTCCCAGTGATCCGAGAACCACTGCGCGAAGTCATGCTCGACCGACGGGCTACAAATTGTCCGTAAACGTTATGGAATGCTGATCCGGAATACCCGGGTACTCCCGGCGATCCGTGCAGCAGTTGTCTGTATGGAGTGCTGATCGGGCATTTCCCAGGGAGGCTGGCGAGCCCGCAGCAGTTGTCTCGTATGTCGCCGGACGTCACGCTTCTCAGGACCACTGACGGGTGCGCCGGATCGTTATATCTCGCTATGTCGCCGGTCGTACCGCTTCCCATGAGGCCATGACGGGGTCGCCGGATCGTTGTGCGGCCCATCGTACATGAAGTTCGTCAGAGGTCCCCGAGTGCAAGGTTGCGGGCCTCATCCACGGCGCGCTCGGCAGCGGTCGCCCCGGTGTACCGATCGATCATTTGCCGGTTAGACCACCCGGCCACGGCCATCAGCCCGCCCTCCGAGCCGCCGGCTCGAAGCCAGCGCGTGGCGGCAGTGTGGCGCGTCAAATGGACGTGGAAATCCGGAACGCCAGCCTCTCTGGCGCGGCGGCGCAGAGTCGCGGCCAAGGCCCAATAGCTGAAGGTCTTGATGTTGGCGCCGATGAAAAGTTGGGTGTTGCCGGTCTCCGCGTATTGGTGACGCAGGCGGAGGTAACGGTCAATCGCTGCAGCGGTCTGGGCTCCAAACGGAGCGAACCGGCCTTTGCCGCCCTTGCCGCGATGCACAGTGACCAGGCCGCGGGTGAGATCCACATCGGCGGTCTGAAGGTCGACCAACTCCGAGGCCCGGATGCCGGTCTCGATCAGTAGCCGGAGGATCGCTTCGTCACGGCGGTTGCGAAGTGTCTTGCCCTTGCAGGTATGTAGAAGGGCCTTGATCTGTTCGTCAGTCAGCGCGTTCGTAACCTTGCGGTCGACGCGCGGTGTCCGCATCCCGATCAGGGGGTTGGCGGGGATCTCGCCTTCCTCTTCTAGCCAAGTGGCGTAACGCTTTAACGCCCCCAGCCAAGTCGTTGCCGTCGCAGGTTGAGCACCGCCGTCCAGAAGGTCGACCACCCAACCCTGGGCGCCAACCTTCGTCAGCTGCGGGGGAGAGCCGGTGCGCTCACAGAAGTCGAGAAAAGATTTGACGCCCGACGTGTAGGTCACGATTGTGCGGGGCGAGAGCCGTGCGGAACGCATGTAGAGATGCCACGACGGCAGCAGAGCCTCAAGGTCTGGCAAACTTTCAGTCACATCAATATTGTGACATAGAACGTTATGGGCTTGGTGAAGTGTCGCAAACGTGTGTCGCGGAGGATCTCATCAGACCAGCTCCGAAGCATCAAATACCCAGCTCACATCCGCATTTGCAAGGTTCTCGAAGTGGTTGGGCGGCGCGAAGCTGACAAGGCTGTTCATGTCCCAATAGTCTTTCCAGACAGTGATTTTCCCGTCCGTCACCCGATGGACGGTGACGAACCGGAGCACACCCTGCTCGCCCGTCTCGAACGTCCAAGTCTCGGAGTGCTCGTATATCACGTCGGAGCCGTTGGACAGCAGCACGCCGTCGTGGTTCTCGTAGCCGGCCAGTGGAGCGAGACCCATCTTGAGCCGCTTCACGATGTCGTCGGGACCGCGTGCCGCAAGGGCGGGCACCGGCATGTCGACGTAAAGGCAGTCCGCCGACAAGAACGTCTTGACCGCATCCCAATCGCGCCGCGACAGCGCCTGCCACAGCCCGAGCACTGCCGCGGTCTCGACCGCATTCGTAGAAACCTCTGTCATGATCGCCAATAACACCCGGCCGCGGCACTGGTGTCAACGTCCCGGGCGCATACTCGCCTCAGTGAACCCGCTGCAGCGTTACCTCGCCGAAGAGATCGCGACCGATCACGTCGACGGTGTCCTCACCCGCCGCGAAGCGATGAGACGGCTTGGCCTGCTCGGGTTGACGACAGTGACTGCGGCCGCGCTCATCGCGTCCTGCAGCGAGGAGCCCGAGGAAGCTTCCACCCCTTCGCCGACGTCGCCCGACACCGCCGGCTCAGCACCGCAACCGCCGGGAATGGCCCACACGCTGCCGACCCAGCCGATCACCTGGCCGGGGCCCACCAGCCGGCTGCAAGCGGCCTGGTCCCAAACGGCCGACTCCAAGGGCGCCGTGCTGGTCATCCACGAGAACAAGGGGCTGAACGACTGGGTGCGATCGGTGGCGGGCCGTCTGGCCGGGGCCGGGTATTCGGCCATGGCCATCGACCTGCTGTCCGAGCAGGGTGGCACCGGAGCGTTCGCCGACCCGGCGCAGGCCACCGCCGCGTTGGGCGCGATCGCGCCGGAACAGTTCGTCCATGACCTGAATTCCGCTGTCGCGCAACTGAAGTTACGCGCTCCGGGCCAGAAGGTCGCCGTGGTCGGCTTCTGCTTCGGCGGCGGTCTGGTGTGGCAACTGCTGGCCTCCGGCGCGCTGGGAGTGTCGGCCGCGGTCCCATTCTATGGACCGTTGCCCGACAATCCCGACTTCACCGGATCCAAGGCCGCCGTGCTGGGTATCTACGGCGCCCTCGACACCCGGGTCACCGGGTCCCAGGCGGCGGCCAAGGCGGCCCTTGGTCGGGCCGGGTTGGTCAACGACCTGGTGGTCGAACCCAACGCCGACCACGCGTTTTTCAACGACACCGGCCCGCGCTACAACGCCGTGGCGGCTGCCGATGCATGGCAGCGGCTGCTGGACTGGTTCGGCCGCTACCTCACCTAACGTTGCGCGAGCAGTCCCCCGCAAGCGGGAGGTATACCCCAGCAAAAGCCCCTCATTTTGGCGCAAAATGGGGGCTTTTGTGTCTGCTCGCGGCTCCTAGGGGGAAACCATCGACCGCGCCGGCCCCAAGGTCACCGGCAGCGTCGACCACCCGCGCAGCACCCGCGTGTCCCGCCTGCTTCCCGCTCCGGCGGCCCGCACCTCAGGAAAGCGCTCGAAGAACGTCCGCAGCCCCACTTCACCCTCGGCGCGGGCGAGGGCGGCCCCGAGGCAGAAGTGCCGGCCACCGGAGAACGCAAGATGCTTGCCGGCATTGGGGCGTTCGATGTCGAAGCGGTGCGGATCGGGGAATACCTCGGGATCCCGGTTAGCGGCGGCCAGATAGACCACCACCATCTCGCCGCGGTTGATCCGCGTGCCCGCCGTCTCGACGTCATTGAGGGCCAGCCGCGCGGTCAGCTGAACCGGCGATTCCAGCCGCAGGATCTCCTCAACGGCGTTGGGCCACAACTCGGGACGTTGGCGCAGCGTGTCGAGGTGTTCGGGCGTATCGAGCAACATGCGAATTCCGTTGCCCAACAAGTTCACCGTGGTCTCGAACCCGGCGGCCAACACCAGCCCCGCGATGGCCTGAAGTTCACTCTGGCTGAGATGCGTTTCGGCAGAACCGGTTTCGGATTTCTGGATCAATTGACTCATCAAATCGTCACCCGGACTGCGCCGCAATTGCTCCAAATGGTCGGCGAGCCAGAAGTTGAACTCGGCGATCCCGTCCTGCACGCTGCGGTATTGGCGCCACGGCAATCCGAAGTCCAGGCTCGGCGCGGCCAGCTCACCGAATTCCAAAACGCGGCGCCGGTCCCGCTCGGGCACACCCAAAATGTCGCTGATGATCGCGACCGGGAGTTGCGAGCAATACCGTCCCACGATGTCCACCACATCGGAGACGCCGGACTGGTCGGCCAGTTGGTCCAAAAGCGTGACCGCCGTCTGCTCGACACCGTCACGCAATGCGGCGACCGCTCGGGAGGTGAACACCGCCGACACCGTCTTGCGGTAGCGCGTGTGATCGGGCGGCTCGACGGCCAGCAACGACGGGGCGCGCAGCGGATGAAGAAGATCGTCGCGCAAGCGGGTCTCCAGCCATCGCATCGGCGCCGGCAAGTTACCGCCGTACATCAACACCCGGAAGTCGTCGGACCGCAGCAGTTCATGGGCGAGCGAATGGCCGACGGCCAGGTAGGCGGTGCGGCCTTGCAGCAGCGGTCCCATCGGCCGCAGTTCCTCGTAGAACGGCACCGGGTCGGCGATCACGTCCGGATCGGCGATCAGCCTGGCCGGCGGTTCACCCCGCCGGACTCCGATCTTCGCGGCGCCACGGATAAACCCGTGCAGCGCAAGCCAGTGCAGTCTCTGCTTCACAGCTCCTCCATCGATCAGCCTGCCGCAGCGCGTCCCCCACCGAGCCTAGGCGCCTCAGCACTCGGCGGTGATCTTGAAGTCCGTCGTCACGACTTTGTTGGGATGGCTGTTGTTGATGCCGTATGCGCTGCCGGTAATGGTGTAAGTGCTTTGGGCCAGGTCGACGTGCGCATCACCCACCCCGCCTTGCCAGAAGCTTCCGGTGAACCCGCCGACGTTGCGGATCTTCACCCATTGGGGGATGACCCTCACGCCACTGAGCAGCACCACGGCTTCCACCCGGCCGTCGTGGTCGAGAATGTCGATGGTCCGGTAGCCCTGCATCTGGCTGCACGCGGGCGGCTGTGTGGTGTGGGTGTTCCCGTCGATGGTCAGGCGTGCGGCATGTCGGGGGATCGTTTCGGCCGCCCCGCACCCTGCGATGGTGGCGGCAAGGACCAACGCAACTGCGGCACGTACGACCAACCCGTAGCGCACCAGTTCACCTCGATTCTTTCGGCAACAGCCCGGGTAGCGCTTTGACGATGCTGCGCCGCACCAACTCCGGGCTGAGGCCCTTGATCCGGTCGATCCAGCGAATGCTGTTGGGCACGTACCAGTGCAACCGGGTCGGATGCTGGTAGGCCCGCCAGGCCACCTCGGCCACGCTGGACGCGGGCATCAGACGCATCATGCCCTTCTTGGGCGCGGTCGCGCGGAGCTCGTCGGCGGTCATCGTCGACGGGGCATCGTCGGAGTGATTGGGCGTCGAGGTCAGGATCGCGGTATCGATCAGACCGGGAAGCACGTCGGCGACCCGCACAGCATGGCGATGCCATTCCACGCTGAGCGCCTCGGTCAGCCCCTTGACCGCGTGCTTGGTCGACGAGTAGACAGCGATCCGCGGCATGCCGTAGGTGCCCGCTGACGACGACGTCGAAAACATCAGGCTGCCCGGAGTCTCTTTCAGGTAGGGCAGTGCGCCGTAGGCACCGGCCAGCACGGCTTTGTAGTTGACGTCGACGACGCGCATGGCGTCCTCGTACGGCACGTCCTCGAACCAGCCGGATTGGCCGATGCCGGCGTTGTTCCACATCATGTCCAGCCCGCCGCCCGGATTGCCGGCACAGAAGTCGGCCAGCGCACCGTCCAGGGCCGCCTTGTCGGTCACGTCGACGACACGGGTCCAGAGTCGCTCGGTGCCAAGCTGGCGGTTCAGTTCGGCCAGGCCGTCGTCGTTGCGGTCCACCGCGCCGACTCGCCAGCCCTTGGCGTGGAACAGCTTTGCGCCCTCGCGGCCCATTCCGCTGCCCGCGCCGGTGATGAAGACGGACTTCACCTCTCGACCACGGCCTTGATGCGTTCCAGCGTCTTGGTCATGTCGCGGATGTTGCGCCGTTTACGCAGCCAGCCGCCGAAGAGCCAGAAATACACGCTGCTGAACGCGGACGGGGTCATCCGAAATGACTCGGTAACGTCCGTACCGCCGCCCGCGGGCGCCAATCTGTAGTGCCAGTTATTGACCGCTCTGTCGCCGAGGAGGACCGCGAAACCGAACTCGCGGCCCGGCTCGCACGCGGTCACCTCGCATGTCGTCCAGTACACCGGCCCGATCTCGTTGCGCTTGACGTGCCCCCGGAATTTGGCGCCGAGCGCGGGGCCAGTCGCCTCGCCCAACCACTCCGACTCGAACACTTCTGGGGAAAACCGCGGTGTGTTGCGGACGTCTGCGATCACGTCCCAGACTTTGTCCGCGGGCGCCGCCATATGAACCGTTGCCGAACCTTCCATGACCCGATCCAAACACAGGTTCGCGCTGGGTCATAGGGCTTATCAGTGCGGGACCGCCGCCTGAATCAGCCCGTTGATGATCTGCTTGATGCCCTGGGCCGGGTGCGAATACCACGCGGTCGGCAGGCCCGAGGCTGAGCCACACTTCGGCCACGGGTCAAGGCCATCCTCAGCGAAAACCCGGTTCGCCACGGCGATTTGTTGGTCCTTGGACGCGGCGGCCGGGTTGCCGACCCCGCCGTATTGGGACCAAGTGGCCGGCTTGAATTGCAGCCCACCGTATTCGCCGTTTCCGGTGTTGGCCGCCCAGTTGCCGCCGGACTCGCACTGCGCGATCGCGTCCCAGTTCGGGGGCGCGGGGGCGGCGTTGGCCACACCGTCGGACACTGTCATCGACGCTGCAACGAAGCCGCCGAGCATGACGGACCCGACGAGAGGCTTGCAGAGTTTTTTCATGTCAAGCTTTTCGGCAGGCGTGTCCGAAGTGTTACTGATTCGAATAAATTGCGAGATAAGAATTCTATGGCAATGAAATCGGCACGTCAGATGCCAAATGAAAGCTTTTCTAAACGAAATCTATTAAGAGCAATAAGACCGAGTCGCCAATGCGAGGGCTCTTTGGTAGAGGTTGTCGAGCCGGCGAGCGCCGATGACCTCGCTGCTCGCAGCGTCGAGCGCGCCAGCGCACGCCGGCGAATGCAGAAAGTCCTAGTTCAGCGCGATCTGGGTCAGCATTGTCTGGTTGAGGGCATCGATCGTCGACCGTGACGCCGACAGGTCCGGTGCCGCGGCTGGCGCGTCGGACGGGTTGAACTTCCAATCCGCAAAGCGGCTGTATTCGATGGCCTCGGTGCCGTTGATCTGGTCCCCGAAGACGCGGGCGACATAATCCGCGTCAATGCGCTTCGCCGCAGCGTCGGCGCGCAACGCAGCGAGTTCTTGCTCGACGCGCGCTGGATCTACTACGGGGTCCACTGGGTTCTTCAAGGCCCCTTGGCCCAGCCATTTGAAAGCCGCCACCGGTTCGGCCAACTGCAACCGCGCCGCGGCGGCGTCGACCAACTCCGTCAGCGGGCTCGTGTTGTCAGCTCGCGCCTGCGGTGCGGGCAGTAGGACAAGCAGCGCGACCAGTGCTGCGCGCCTCATGTGGGAGATAGCCTGGCTGACATAGCTATACGCGGAGACTGGTTGCGCGCGCCGCGGGTTCGGACGCTGCTGGCTGCCGCGTTCGCGGTTTCGCTGCTGCTGGGCGGGGCTTTCCTGATCGTGAGCGCGCTTCGTCCGTCGCCGGCTGAAAAGCTCGACCATCCAGCCAGTCCGGTCAGCGACGATGCGACCGCGGCCCAGGTGGTCGAGTCGGCCAAACAAATCGTGAGCCTCGCCGGACTTCAGACGAAGTCGGCCGGCTATCTGCTGATGTCCTGTAAGAACCAGAACGACCCTCCCTATCAAGGTGCGATCTATCTGACCTTCACACTGCCCGCAGGGGCTCGGCCCGACACCTATTTCAAGACAATCGCGGCGATGCTGGTGACCCGGGGCTGGACGGAGGGCCTACCGCCCAACGAGCATATGTTCGGCGAGACCGTCTCCAAGGACGCCGTCACCGCCATCATCTATCCGCACGGCGACGACCCGGGCCTGGGAGTCCTGCGCGCCTACGGTGAGTGTCGCGACGTGAACGATCATCGCAAGGACGCATCCGGGTGGATCGACATCACCAATCAATTCCCGGGCCCTTAACGCACTACTGCGCTTGACACGCTGCCGTCAAGCGCAGTAGTGACTCCGAAAAGGGGAGGTTAGCCGCCGCCCCCGGGGGTAGCGCCCAAGGTGCCCTGCAGGTCACCCTTCATCGCGTTGAGCTGCGCACCCCAGTACTCCCAGCTGTGCGTGCCGTTGGCGTTGAAGTTGAACACCGCGTTGTGGCCACCGGCGGCGTTGTAAGCGTCCTGGAACTTCAGGTTGCTGCTGCGCACGAAGTTCTCCAGGAATTCGGCGGGCATGTTGGCGCCGCCCAACTCGGACGGGGTGCCATTACCGCAGTAGATCCACACCCGGGTGTTGTTGGCGACGAGCTTGCCGACCTGCAGCGTCGGGTCGTTGCGCTGCCAGGCGGGGTCGCTCGACGGCCCCCACATGGCGTCGGCCTTGTAACCGCCGGCGTCACCCATCGACAGGCCGATCAGGGAGGGTCCCATCCCCTGGGAGGGGTCCATCAGGGCCGACAGCGAGCCGGCGTAGATGAACTGGCCGGGGTGGTTGATAGCCAGGATCAACGCTGCCGAGCCGGACATGGAGATGCCGACCGCAGCGCTGCCGGTGGACTTGACCTGCCTTTCAGACGACAGGTAGCCCGGCAGCTCGCTGGTGACGAAGGTCTCCCACTTGTAGGTGGAGCAGCCGGCCTTACCGCAGGCGGGTTGGTACCAGTCGGCGTAGAAGCTGGACTGCCCGCCGACGGGCATGACGATCGACAGCCCCGACTTGTAGTACCACTCGAACGCCGGGGTGTTGATGTCCCAGCCGTTGTAGTCGTCCTGTGCGCGCAGCCCGTCCAGCAGGTACACGGCGGGGGAGCCGTTTCCGCCGCTCTGGAATTGGACCTTGATGTTGCGGCCCATCCCGGCCGACGGCACTTGCAGGTACTCGACGGGCAGACCTGGCCGCGAGAACGCCCCCGCGGTCGGCGCTCCGCCGGCAAGACCGACCAGGCCCGGCAGCGTGATAGCCGCCGCAGCACCGACCAAAAGCCGGCGCCACCAGGCCCGGACCTTCTCGCTCACGTCTGTCATACCTGCCCCTGTCTAATGTCGTGGCTGTACTCTCGGCAGGAATTTACCGTGCGAATAGCCCAAATGTCGATCGGGACGCGAACCAATCTCGGTTTTGTATCGGTTACCGCCATGAATACAGCAACTGTGATATCCGGGCGCCGACGGCGGTACAGGGCGTGCCCGCAGCACCTCGGCGCCCCCTCACGGAGCGAGAATCGCCAGCTAGCAGCCGGATCTGCGCACCCGAATCCAGCAGCCCGCAACGCACCGCCAAAAGCTACAAAGTGTCACTAAGCAAATGGCGTTTCCGTTCTTGGCCTAACCGTTCGCCGGCGCAATCCGCGTGCGGGTTTAGCCGTGTTGACCCGCCCTGGACGCAACTGAGCCAGAACTGAGCCGCAACTGCGCGCTGCGCATATCGCTGTGGGTCACCTGGGCCTTCGGCTGGTCTGCGCCACCGGGGCTCCCCAACTTGCGCCGACCGCGTAGGCTCACACGAAGCAAGCCGAGAGACCACGCTAGCCCGGTCCGTTCCGGCTCTCACGAATCACCGCACCCGCGGGCTTCATGGTGCGCGGCGGTGTAATTGGGGGCATCGGAGTTCCGGGGCCGATTGAGGTGCAAATTTTGGACACGGTACTAGGGGTATCAGTCACGCCGACCACCGTCGGGTGGGTCCTCGCGGAAGGACACGGCGCAGACGGCACGATCCTGGACCATCACGAGTTGAAGCTGCACGGTGGACGCGGCGTGCGCGCGGTGAGCACCGCGGAGCAGGTGGCAGACGAGGTGTTGCGGGTAGAGGCGCTGGCGGGCGCGAGCGATCACCGTGTGCGGGTCGTCGGAGTGACCTGGAACGACGATGCGTCCGCGGAAGCCGCGCTGTTGTTGGAGGCATTGACCGGCGCGGATTTCGACAACGTGGTGCCGGTTCCCTACCTCGAAGCACTCGAGACGCTTGCGCGAGCCATCGCACCGGTCATCGGCTACGAGCAGACCGCGGTGTGCATTCTCGAGCACGAGTGGGCCAACGTCGTCATGGTCGACGCCCACGATGGCGAGACGCGTACAGCCGTCAAGCATGTGCGCGGCGGTTTCGACGGGCTGACTTCCTGGCTGAGCGGAATGTTCGACCGCGACGGATGGCGTCCGTCGGGGGTACTCGTGGTGGGTTCGGACCTCGACATCAACGCCCTGTCATGGCAGCTCGAAAAGACTTTGCCGGTACCGGTTTTCGCGCAAAGCATGGCGCAGGTAACGGTCGCACGTGGCGCGGCGCTGGCGGCGGCGGCCAGCACCGAGTTCACCGACGAGCAGCTGCTGGTCGCGGCGGTCGGCGAGCCCGCCCCTGAGCCCGCTGCCCGGCCGCTGCAGTTCTCCTACGCCGGCGCGATGACCGCACTGGCCGCCGGTGCGGTCACCTTCGTCACATCGTTGTCGCTGGCCGTGGGCCTGCAGCTGGTGCCCGACAACGCTTCCGGAACGGCAAATCACCCGGTGCGCCCGTCGACGCCACCCGTCGAAATAGCTGTCGCGCCGCAGCCCGCGCCGCCACCTGCGCCCCGGGAGGCGGTACAACCCATGTGGCAGGCGCAACCGCCCGCCGGCCCTGCCGCCGCGCCGGGCGCGCTGCCCGCTGAGCCGATCGAACAACAGAACGCCAGGGTGCTCGAGCACATACCCGGCGCCTACGGCGATTCGGACTCACAGCCGTAGCGCACCGCGGTGAAAGACACCGCCACCTCGTCGACGACCTGCACCGACCCCATCAGAAGCGAGAACGGCTTGATGCCGTAATCCGATTGACGAACCGTGGATTCGGCAGACATTCGCCACGAGTCGCCGAGGTCTTCTGTGTGCAAATCGATTACGTGCTCTCGCGACTTTTTCCGGATCTGCAGCGTCCCGCTGAGGCGATACCCGTCGTCGGTTCTGTCGATGACGTCGGCGGCGAAGCGGATTTCGGGAAAGCGGCTGGCGTTCAACGACTTCAATGCGTTCGAGCGCACCACGGCCTTCTCTGGTCCGGACAATCCTTTGACCCCGCCCTCGCCGCGCAGCACCTCGAGCGAATCGGTGTCGACGACGAGCTCCGCCGTGACGGGTTCGCCGGCTTCCCAGTTCACCGTGGCCCGCCACCGCGTCATGGCGATGGTCAGCCGGTGGCCCATCCGCGCGGCTCTACCCGTGACACCGGTGCGAAGCTGCAACTCGCCGTCGGACGCGTCGAGCGTCCACACCATGGCCGTTGTCGCATTCACGTGGTGAGCACAGTGCGGTAGTGCGCGCGGCCCTGCTCCAACGCCGCGTAGCCCTCCGCGGCTTGCGACAACGGCAACTCCTCGATCCACGCCCGCACCCCGGACAAGACCGCGAAATGCATTGTGTCTTCGACATCTTTGGCGGTCCCGGAGGGATGGCCGACAATGCTGACGCCTGGCGTGATGAGCTGGATGGGACTGATCGGTAACGGTTCCGGCGTGACGCCGACGGTGACGAGCTCACCCTGGGGTGATATCCCGCCGACCGTGGCTGCCATGGCCCCCGAGTTGCCCGCGGTCGCCAACACAACCGCCGCACCGCCCAGAGCCTTCAGCGCTTCGGCCGGGTCGCTGGCGGTGGAGTCGATGTAGTGGTGAGCGCCCAACTTTCGCGCGTCATCGGCTTTGCCGGTTCCGCGATTGATCGCGATGGTCTCGAAACCCATCGCCCGGGCGAACTGCACACCGAGGTGACCCAGCCCGCCGACGCCGAGGATCGCGACCCGGTCGCCGGGCACGGCCTTCGTATGACGCAGGGCGTTGTACGTGGTGACGCCGGCGCAGCCCAGCGGGGCGGCTTCCGCGTCGGAGAGTTCGGCGGGAATCCGGGCCAAAGCGCTACCCGGCACGGTGACCGACTCCGCGTATCCGCCGGGGTACTGGTAGCTCGGGACTTTGCCGTTTTCGCAGTGAATGAGCTGGCCCTTGCGGCACTGATCGCAGTGGTAGCAGCACCCGCCGAACCAGCCGACCGCGACACGATCGCCGACCGCGAAACCCTCGACGCCCTCGCCGAGTTCGGCTATCTTTCCGGCGATTTCGTGCCCCGGGGTTAGCGGCCACGTCATGCCGGGGAATCCGCCGGCGACGAAGTGCGCGTCGGTGCCGCAGATGCCGCAGGCGCGCACGCTGATGCGTGCCTCGCCGCGCGCCGGTGGCGTGGTTTCGACCTCGACCAGCTCCAACGGCGCGTTTGCGGATTTTACGTGGACCGCTTGATGCGTGGGCACGTTATTTACCCGCGTCGTATCTCAGTGCGCGACGGGGCATTTCGCCCCGTTGGTGTGGTAGTCGACCTGCCAGTGCTTGATGCCGTTGAGCCAGCCAGATCGCAGCCGCTCGGGCTTGCCGATCGATTCCAGATCGGGCATGGCGTCGGCGATCGCGTTGAACATCAGGTCGATGGTCATCCGCGCCAAGTTGGCGCCGATGCAGTAGTGCGCGCCGGTGCCGCCGAATCCAACGTGCGGGTTGGGGTCGCGCAGGATGTTGAATTTGTACGGGTCGTCGAAGACCTCTTCGTCGAAGTTGGCCGAGCGGTAGAACATGATCACCCGCTGACCCTTCTTGATCTGCACACCGGACAACTCGTAGTCCTCCAGCGCGGTGCGCTGGAAACAGGTGACCGGGGTGGCCCAACGCACGATCTCGTCGGCGGCGGTTTCCGGGCGGTCCTTCTTGAACAGCTCCCACTGGTCGGGGTGGTCGGCGAAGGCCATCATGCCCTGCGTGATGGAGTTCCGGGTGGTCTCGTTACCCGCGACGGCGAGCATCACCACGAAGAATCCGAATTCGTCGTCGGTGAGCTTCTCCCCGTCGATGTCGGCCTCGATCAGTTGAGTCACGATGTCGTCGCCGGGGTTCTTGGCTTTTTCCTCGGCCATCTTCATCGCGTACATGATCAGCTCCGCGGAAGAGGACTTGGGATCGACGTCGGCGTACTCGGGGTCGTCGTTGCCGGTCATTTCGTTGGACCAGCGGAACAGCTTGTCGCGGTCTTCCTGAGGCACGCCGAGCAGACCCGCGATCGCTTGCAGCGGCAGCTCACAGGACACCTGCTCGACGAAGTCGCCGGAGCCGGCGGTGGCCGCCGTCTTCACGATGTTCTGGGCACGCTCATGCAGCTCGTCGTGCAGCCGCCCGACGGCGCGGGGCGTGAAGCCGCGAGAGATGATCTTGCGCAAGCGGGTGTGGTGCGGGGCGTCCATGTTCAACATGACGAACCGTTGAACCTCGATGTCCTCACGGGCGATGTCGTTGTTGAAGCGCGGGATCACCCCGTTCTCGTAGCTGGAGAAGATGTCGCTGCGCCGCGACACCTCCTTGACGTCCTCGAGTTTGGTGATGGCCCAGAAGCCACCGTCGTGGAAACCGCCGCCGTTACCCTGAGCCTGTTCGTTCCACCAGATCGGCGCGGAGGCGCGCAGCTCGGCGAACTCCTCCATCGGCAGCCGCTCGGTATAGATGTCAGGGTCGGTGAAATCGAACCCTGTGGGAAGATTGGGGGTAGGCATCAGTGCGCTCCTCAATGCAACGTGTTCTAGTGCCAGTAAAACATGCCTCCGCCGCAGACCAAAAGGCGTCAGAGCATCGTCGCTTGTCAGGGTAATGAAACGTGTTCTAGCCTGACCTCATGGGTAACCCGGTAATTGTTGAAGCCACCCGCAGCCCCATCGGCAAACGCGCCGGATGGTTGTCGGGGCTGCACGCCACCGAACTGCTGGGCTCGGTGCAGAAGGCGCTTGTGGACAAGGCCGGTATCGATGCCGGCGACGTCGAGCAGCTCATCGGCGGCTGCGTGACGCAGTACGCCGAGCAGTCCAACAACATCACCCGGACGGCGTGGCTGACGCTGGGTTTGCCCGAGCAGGTTGGCGCCACCACCGTCGACTGCCAATGCGGCAGCGGGCAGCAGGCCAACCACCTGATCGCCGGGCTGATCGCGGCGGGCGCCATCGACATTGGCATCGCCTGCGGGATCGAAGCGATGAGCCGGGTCGGCCTGGGCGCCAACGCCGGTCCCGACCGCAACTGGCGCGCCGAGTCCTGGGACATCGATCTGCCCGACCAGTTCACCGCCGCCGAGCGCATCGCCAAGCGCCGCGGCATCACCCGCGAGGACATCGACGAGTTCGGCCTGGCCTCCCAGCGGCATGCCAAGCGGGCGTGGGACGAGGGCCGTTTCGACCGGGAGATCTCCCCGATCGAGGCGCCGGTGCTCGACGAGCAGAAGCAACCCACCAGCGAGCGCCACATGGTCAGCCGTGACCAGGGTCTGCGGGACACCACGTTGGAGGGATTAAGCCAGCTCAAGCCGGTGCTCGACGGTGGCATCCACACCGCGGGCACGTCGTCGCAGATCTCCGACGGGGCGGCGGCGGTGCTGTGGATGGATGAGTCCGTGGCAAAAGCGCACGGCTTGCGCCCGCGGGCGCGGATCGTCAGCCAGGCGCTGGTCGGTGCCGAGCCCTACTACCACCTGGACGGGCCGGTGCAGTCCACCGCGAAGGTGCTGGAGAAGGCCGGTATGAAGATGGGCGATATCGACCTCGTCGAGATCAACGAGGCGTTCGCGTCGGTGGTGTTGTCCTGGGCGCGGGTGCACGACGCCGACATGGCCCGGGTCAACGTCAACGGCGGAGCGATCGCGCTGGGGCATCCGGTGGGTTGTACCGGCAGCCGGCTGTTCACCACCGCATTGCACGAGCTGGAGCGCTCCGATCAGAGCACGGCGCTGATCACGATGTGTGCCGGCGGCGCGCTGTCGACGGGCACCATCATCGAGCGCATCTAGTGGGCGCTTCCGACGACGATCGCATCGCCGCGGCCCAGTCCTACATCGACGCACTGGTCAGTCACGACGGCGATGCGGTCCCGTTCGCGCCGGACTGCATTCGGATCGAGCAGGGCATCAAAACCGGCTTTTCCGGAAATCACCTGCGGCGCAGCCTCAACCGCGGTCCGCAATTCCGGATCATCGCTGCGACAACGCCGCCGGAGTACACGATCAACGGCGACGAGATCCGCGCGGTGTACAACGTCGTGACCAAGGTCCAGCTCGGCGGGCGGCGGTTCGCGGCGCATGTTGACGAGACGTTCGTGATCCCGGTCGGGGGTACAGCGATCCACCACATCGGGGTTCGGATGCGCCCGTTCTTCAAGCGAATTTAGAATCGGCGTCATGCCCGCCAAACCGCGACCTCGGTATTTGAACTCGCCGCTGCTCGACATCTTCCTCAAGTGGATGTCGCGCATCAACACCTTCATGTACCGCCGTGGCGGCGGGGAGGGACTTGGCACCACATTCCAGAAGATTCCCGTCGCGCTGCTGACCACCACCGGCCGGAAGACCGGGCAGCCGCGGGTCAGCCCACTGTATTTCCTGCGCGACGGCGATCGTGTCATCGTGGCCGCATCTAGGAGCGGCACCGACAAGAATCCGATGTGTTACCTGAATCTCAAGGCCAATCCCAAAGTTTCCGTTCAGATCAGAAAAGAAGTGCTCGACCTGACGGCGCGGGATGCCACCGACGAAGAGCGCGCCAACTACTGGCCGCAACTGGTGAAGATGTACCCGACCTACGAGGACTACCAGTCGTGGACCGATCGGGTCATCCCGCTGGTGGTGTGTGAACCGGCTTAAATCTACCTGTGATTTGTCTTAAACTTCGAGGTAGGATGCGGTAAATTGCCCTCACAATCCACGGCAACGGGAGAAGTGATGAGCAATCGAAACCGGCTCCGCGTTGCTACCGTCGGGCTGCTCTCAACGGGCCTGCTGTCCATCGGTTCGGCGCTGGCCTGGGCCGACGACGGGTCGATCGTGCTGGACTTTGTCCGGCACGGCGAATCCGGCGACATGACCGTGGTCAACACGGTGGTGCCCGGCCCCGAGCTCACCGACACCGGCGACCAACAGGCCGACGACCTCGTTAAGGTACTGTCGGGCAACGGAATAGACGACATCTATGCGTCGACGATGATCAGGTCGCAGGAGACCGCAACGCCGCTGGCCGATGCGCTGCATTTGCCCATCCAAGCACTGCCCGGGCTGAACGAAATCGACGCCGGCATCTTCGAAGGCATACCGGTGAACATCGGAGACCTCCCGGTGGGCGGCGCCCTCTATCTGCTCGCCCCGCTCGCCTGGACCCTCGGTTTGGACTTCGTTCCACAGCTGGGTTCCACCGTCGACCCCAATGGAATCGCCTTCGACGAAAGCTTCAGCGGCGCGGTGCAATACATCTACGACGGCAGCGTCGGGTCAGACACGGGCAACATCACCGATGCGGTGTTCTCGCATGAAGGCGCCATCGCGATCTGGACACTGATGAACGTGAACAACCCCGATTTCGCGCTCGTGCTCCAGGAATTCCTCAACACCGGCGAACTGCTGCCCTACACGGGCCAAGTCGTGGTCGACGGCTCACCCGGGGATTGGACACTGGTCAGCTGGGACGGGACTCCGGTGCCACAGGACCTGGGATTGCCGACGGACCTGTTCGTCGACTGGCGTGATCTGATCACGGCGCCGCAGTTCGCCGGCTACGACATCTACGAGGCTCTGCTGTCCGGCAATTCGGCGACGATCGAGACCGCGATTCAGGCCGGAGTCAGCCAAATCGACACGGCGCTCACCCAATTCCCGGTCGCGGTGTTGGATGACATCGTCAGCGCGTTCGGTGGCGCCATCTAAGCCAATCTCGTTGACGGCGAACGAATTCCGCATCGACGACACCGCCGTGACCCGGCACGTAGATGGCGTCGGGTCCGCCGACGGCAAGCAGCCGGTCAAGCGTGTCCGGCCACGCCGCCACATCGGAGTCGGCATCGATCGCCGGGTCGCCGGATTCCTCGATGAGATCACCACTGAAGACCACCAGCCGCTCGCCGTCATCACCCGGCACCACCACGACTAGATCCGCGTCAGTGTGGCCGCGTCCCAGGTGCGCGATCGTCACGTGAAAGTTGCCGAGGTCGATCACCGCGTGGTCAATGGCGTGTTGCGGCGGTCGAAGGGCAGCGATTGCCCGGTCGACCTCATCGACGTCGGCACCGTAACCTAAGGCGTCGTCACGAAGCTGCTCGATGGTCACCGTGAGGTGGTCGAAAACCTTTGGTGCGCAGTATATTTCAGCGTCCGCGAAGACTCCGGAACCCAATACGTGATCGAAGTGCTTGTGGGTCAACACCACATGCGTCACACGGTGTCCGGTGATCTGGTGCACATCGGCGTCGATCGTGGCTGCTTCCGTCAGCGTGGTTCCGGTGTCGACGAGCAGCGCGCCCGTTCGGCCCTGCACCAGACCGACGGTGACATCGAGAAACGATAGCCGACAACGATGCACGCTGTCGGTCAGCCGCTCCCAGTCGAAGTGCACACCGACCCCGCGGCGGCTGTTGCTAGGCGCCGTACACCGGCACCGCAGGCCGAGACTTGGCGAGTAGCTCGCTGACTACCGGGCCCAATTCCGCCGGATCCCACTTGGCACCCTTGTCGATCTGCGGACCGTGTGCCCAGCCTTCAGCGATGCGGATTTTGCCGCCCTCGACCTCGAACACCTTCCCGGTGATATCCCGGGATTCAGCGCTGCCCAGCCAGACCACCAGCGGCGAGATGTTCTCGGGCGCCATGGAGTCGAAATCGTCGTCCTGCGTGGCCATCATCTCGGCAAAAACCGTCTCGGTCATCCGGGTGCGGGCGGACGGCGCGATCGCGTTGACGGTGACGCCGTACCGACCCATTTCGGCTGCGCCGACGAGAGTCAGTGCCGCGATGCCGGCCTTGGCGGCACTGTAGTTACCCTGCCCGACGCTGCCCTGCAGTCCGGCACCGGAACTGGTGTTGATGATCCGCGCGTCAACGGTTTTGCCCTCTTTCGACAGTCCCCGCCAATACGACGCGGCGTGCCGCATCGCCGCGAAGTGGCCCTTGAGGTGCACCGCAATAACAGCGTCGAACTCTTCCTCGATGGTGTTGGCCATCATCCGGTCGCGCACGATGCCGGCGTTGTTCACCAGGACGTCGAGGCCACCGAACGTGTCGACGGCGGTCTGGACCAGGGCGGCCGCTTGATCCCAGTCCGCAATGTTGGATCCGCTGGCGACGGCTTCGCCACCGGCGGCGGTGATCTCGTCGACCACGCTCTGCGCAGCGCTGCCGCCGCTTGCTGGTGACCCGTCCAGGCCCACACCGATGTCGTTGACCACGACGCGCGCACCTTCGGCGGCGAAGGCCAGGGCGTGAGCGCGCCCGATACCGCCGCCCGCACCGGTGACGATGACGACACGGCCGTCGACCACGCCCATATTTCTCGTCTCCTCTACTTGATCGCGCTGGCGTTCGTTGTCGCCAGATAGTGCGGGGGCTCGCCTCCGCCGTGTACCTCCAACGAGGCGCCGCTGATGTAGGACGCTGCGTCCGAGGCCAGAAATGCAGCGGCCCAACCGACGTCGGCAGGTGTGGCCAGCCGGCCCAGTGGCACGTTCTTCGAAATCGCGGCGATCGACTCGGCGTCGCCATAGAACAGTTCCGATTGTTCGGTTTCGACCATGCCGACCACGCAGGCGTTTACCCGCACCTTGGGCCCCCATTCCACCGCCAGCGTCTGCGTGAGGCTCTCCAGCCCAGCTTTGGCCGCCCCATATGCGCCGGTGCCCGGGGAGGGTCGCCGGCCGCTGAGACTGCAGATATTGACGATCGACCCGCCGCGCTCCTGCTTTTGCATCGTGTCGTTGGCGTGCTGGGAAACCGACAGCGCACCAATCAAATTGAGCTCGATGATCTTGCGGTTGAACTTCGCGCTGGAATCCGCGGTCAGCACATAGGGCGAACCGCCGGCATTGTTCACGACGACGTCGAGGCGGCCGTGCCGATCGACGACCGCGTCGATCATCGCCTTGACAGCGTCGTCGTCACGGACGTCGCAGGAGTGGAACTCGTAGGGCAGGCCCTCGACCGCGCGTCTGGCACAAGTCACCACGGTGGCACCCTGTCCGGCGAAGATTGAACTGATGCCGGCGCCGACCCCCCGAACGCCGCCGGTCACCAGAATGACCCGGCCGGCGAGCCCGAGGCTGATCTCGGGGACTCCTCCGGCGTGGGTCACTGTGCTAGCGTACCAAGCAAGTGCTTGCTTAGGTAATCGTCCCCCAAGGAAGTGGCCGAGGATCTCGATGACAATCACGTCACGCATCACCGAACCCGGGATAGTCGCGGTGACCGTCGACTTTCCCCCTGTCAACGCCATCCCATCGCGCGGCTGGTTCGACCTCGCCGACGCGCTGACCGCCGCCGGCGACAACCCAGACACGCACGCGGTGATCCTGCGGGCCGAGGGCCGCGGCTTCAACGCCGGGGTGGACATCAAGGAAATGCAGCGCACCGAAGGATTCACCGCGCTGATCGACGCCAACCGCGGCTGCTTTGCCGCCTTCCGCGCGGTCTACGAGTGCGCGGTGCCGGTGATCGCCGCGGTCAACGGATTCTGCGTCGGCGGCGGCATCGGCCTGGTGGGTAACGCCGACGTGATCGTGGCCTCCGAAGATGCGACCTTCGGGCTGCCCGAGGTCGAGCGTGGCGCGTTGGGTGCGGCCACCCATCTGTCCCGGTTGGTGCCACAGCACTTGATGCGGCGACTGTTCTTCACGGCGGCCACCGTGGACGCCGCCACCCTGCACCACTTCGGCTCGGTGCACGAAGTCGTGCCGCGAGACGAACTCGATGAAGCCGCGCTGCGGGTGGCGCGCGATATCGCCGCCAAAGACACCCGGGTGATCCGCGCCGCCAAGGAGGCCCTGAACTTGATCGACGTCCAGCGCGTCAACTCCAGTTACCGCATGGAGCAAGGCTTTACCTTCGAGCTCAATCTCGCCGGGGTCTCCGACGAGCACCGCGACGCGTTCGCCGGTACGGCGAAGGGCAAGAAAGAGTGAGCGACAAACGGACCACCCTCGACGACGCCGTCGCCCAACTGCGCAGCGGCATGACCATCGGCATCGGCGGCTGGGGATCGCGACGCAAACCGATGGCGTTCGTGCGCGCCCTGCTGCGCACCGACGTCACGGACCTGACCGTGGTCACCTATGGCGGCCCGGATTTGGGACTGCTGTGCTCGGCCGGCAAGGTGCGACGCGTCTACTACGGCTTCGTCTCGCTGGACTCGCCGCCGTTCTATGACCCCTGGTTCGGCAAAGCCCGCACCACCGGATCCATCGAGGCCCGAGAAATGGACGAGGGCATGCTGCGTTGCGGTCTGCAAGCCGCCGCGCAGCGGCTGCCGTTCCTGCCGATCCGCGCCGGGCTGGGCAGCTCGGTCCCGGACTTCTGGGAGGGCGAATTGCGAACGGTCACCAGCCCTTACCCGGCTCCAGGCGGTGGACACGAAACGCTGATCGCGATGCCGGCGCTGCGTCTGGACGCCGCCTTTGTCCACCTCAATCTCGGTGACTCTCAAGGTAATGCCGCGTACACCGGCATCGACCCCTACTTCGACGACCTGTTTTTGATGGCCGCCGACACGCGCTACCTGTCCGTGGAGCACGTCGTCTCAACCGATGAACTCATCAAAGCGGTGCCGCCGCAGGCGCTGCTGGTGAACCGGATGATGGTCGACGCCGTGGTGGAAGCGCCCGGCGGTGCACATTTCACGACGGCAGCACCCGATTACGGCCGAGACGAGAAGTTTCAGCGCCACTACGCCGAAGCGGCCTCAACAGACGAGGGTTGGCAGAAATTCGTGCAGACCTACCTGTCCGGCGGCGAAGCCGAATACCAGGCGGCCGTGCGCAAGTTCGCAGAGGAGGCGGCTTCGTGACTGACACCGCAAGCACCCGAGCCGAGGTCTGTGCGGTCGCCTGCGCCGAATTATTCAGAGACGCCGGCGAGATCATGGTCAGCCCGATGACCAACATGGCCTCGGTCGGCGCGCGGCTGGCGCGCTTGACCTTCTCCCCCGACATTCTGTTGACCGACGGCGAGGCGCAACTTCTGGCAGACACCCCGGCGCTGGGCGGGTCGGGAGCCGTCGAGGGCTGGATGCCGTTCGGTCGGGTGTTCGAGACGCTCTCGTGGGGACGGCGCCACGTCGTGATGGGCGCCAATCAGGTTGACCGCTATGGCAATCAGAACATCTCGGCGTTCGGGCCGCTGCAGCACCCGACCCGCCAGATGTTCGGCCTCCGGGGCGCGCCCGGCAACGCGATCAACCACGCGACCAGCTATTGGGTGGGTAGCCATTCCAAGCGGGTGTTCTGCGACGCCGTCGATGTGGTCTGCGGTGTCGGCTGGGACAAGGTGGACACCGACAACCCGGCGTTCCGGTTCGCCAACACGTACCGCGTCGTGTCCAATCTCGGCGTGTTCGACTTCAGCGGGCCGAACCATACGATGCGGGCGCTGACGTTGCACCCGGGTGTTTCGCCCGATGACGTCCACGAGAACACCTCGTTCGAGGTGCACGGTCTCGACGAGGCGAAAGAGACCAGGCTGCCATCCGACGATGAATCACGCCTGATTCGGGAAGTCATCGACCCGAAAGCATTGCGCGACCGAGAGATACGTTCATGAGATTGCGCACGCCGCTGACCGAGCTGGTCGGTATCGAGCATCCAGTGGTGCAAACCGGGATGGGGTGGGTAGCGGGCGCCCGGCTGGTCTCGGCGACGGCCAATGCGGGCGGCCTCGGCATTTTGGCCTCGGCCACCATGACACTCGACGAACTGGCCACCGCGATCGGGAAGGTCAAGGCGGCTACTGACAAGCCGTTCGGTGTCAACATCCGCGCCGATGCTGGCGACGCCGCCGACCGGGTGGACATGATGATCCGCGAAGGCGTCAGGGTGGCATCGTTCGCATTGGCACCCAAGCAAGAGTTGATCAGCAAGCTGAAAGATGCCGCTGCGGTGGTGATTCCGTCGGTCGGTCTTGCGAAGCATGCGCGCAAGGTGGCCTCCTGGGGCGCCGACGCGGTCATCGTCCAAGGCGGCGAAGGCGGAGGTCATACCGGGCCGATCGCCACCACGCTGCTGTTGCCGTCGGTGCTTGACGCGGTGAGCATCCCGGTCATCGCGGCGGGCGGCTTCTTCGACGGTCGCGGCCTAGCCGCAGCGCTGTCCTATGGCGCGGCCGGGGTGGCCATGGGTACCCGATTCCTGCTCACGTCGGATTCCACCGTGCCCGACGCGGTCAAGCAACGCTATCTGCAGGCCGGACTGGACGGCACCGTCGTCACTACCCGCGTCGACGGCATGCCGCACCGCGTGTTGCGCACCGGGCTGGTCGAGAAGCTGGAAAGCGGCTCGCGGGCAAGAGGTTTCACCACGGCCGTGCGCAACGCCGCGAAGTTCAAGAAAATGTCACAGATGACCTGGGCGTCGATGATTCGCGACGGCCTGGCGATGCGGCACGGCAAGGAACTCAGCTGGTCGCAGGTTGTGATGGCGGCCAACACCCCGATGCTGCTGAAAGCCGGTCTGGTCGAAGGCAATACCGACGCCGGAGTGCTCGCATCCGGTCAGGTGGCCGGCATCGTCGAGGACCTGCTGTCGTGCGCAGAGCTGATCGAGACAATCGTCGCCGAGGCCGTCAAACACCTACAGTCGGCATCCGCGTTCATCCAGGATTAAAAGGTCGCCCGCAATCAGGACTCCACGACCATCAGTGTGTGCCCGGTCGGGTCGCGGAACCAGAACATCGGTGGCACCGGCTCGCCCATTCGCGCCACCTGCGCATCGACGTCGACGCCGAGTTCCTTCATCGCCGTGTCGGTGGCGTCGATGTCACTGGTGGTCAACGTGACACCGGTGTTGGTCGGCTGCACCGGTCCGCTATCCGGCGGGGGTGGAGCAAGCGCGATGCCGGTCGCGCCCTCGGGTAGGTAGACCTCGATCCACCGGTAGCCGCCACCGAACGGCTGGTCGGTTCGCTTCTCGAACCCGAGCGATTCGTAGAACGCGACCGCTTTGTCCTGTTCGGTTGTCGGCAGGCACACCAGGCTAATCGTCGTCAGGCCGGTCATCGTGGTGGTCATCTCGCCCCTCCTGGTTGGTCGGTTCTTGCATCAGCGCCGTACGCCCGCGCGATGTCCTCTGAGCCGGCCCAGCGGCTATACGTCGGCGACTGCGGCCAGCCGTCCGGTGAGTCCTGCCACTCTTCTTGACGCCCATACGGCAGCACGTCGATCAATGCGAAAGAGTGACTCAGCTGTTCGGTGCCGCGCCCGTTGGTATGCCAGGTGCGATACACCCGATCGCCATCGCGCAGAAAGACATTCACCGCGAACCCGCCGCCCGGTGGAGCGTCGACATCAGCGCCGAACGAGCTGTCGGCGGTGGAGTACCAGGTCATCCGGTTCCCGACGCGCCGCTTGTATGCGAGTGCTTCGTCGATAGGTCCCTGTGTGACGATGACAAATCGGGCGTCATAGTTGTCCAGAAACTCCAGGCGGGTGAACTGCGCGGTGAACCCGGTGGAGCCCGGACACTGCCAGTCCTCACCCGGGAACCACATGTGGTTGTAGACGATCAGCTGCCGTTTACCGTCGAATACATCGACCAACCGCACAGGTCCGTTCTCGCCTTCCAGGATGTAGTCCGGCATCTCGACCATTGGCAGCCGCCGTCGCTGCGCGGCGATCGCGTCGAGCTCGCGGGTGGCCGCCTTCTCCCGGACCCGAAGCGCATCCAATTCGCGCTGCCAGACCTCCTGGTCGACGACGGGTGGCAATTCTGCGGTTTTCACGAAAAATCCTCCGTTGCGATGTTCACTCTGTCAACATTGGTAATGTTCACACCGTACACTTCGGCCCAGAGGAGGGTCAAGGGTTGGTTGACTCGAAGACCGGTTACCACCACGGTGATCTGCGCGCGGCATTGATCGACGCCGGCCTTCAACTCACCCGGGCCGGTGGGCCGGAAGCGCTGACCATCCGGGAAGCGACTCGGCGAGTTGGAGTTTCGCCTAACGCGGCGTATCGCCACTTCGCCGACCGCGAAGCGTTGCTCAGCGCGGTTGCGACGGCCATCCAATCCCGGATGGCGGCACGGATGCAAAGCTCGCCGCGCCGACGCGGCTCAACGGGGCAGCAGGCGCGCGATCGGCTGCGAGCCGTCGGGCTTGGCTACATCGGGTTCGCGGTGGACGAGCCTGGTTGGTTCACGGTGGCATTCTTTGGATCTGACGCCCCAGACGAAACGGCCATGGCCCCACCGTATGTCGCATTGGTCGAGGCACTCGACGCCATGACGGATGCCGGAGTGCTGCCGCCCGAACGACGCGACGGCGCCGAGTGGCCGTGCTGGTCTGCCGTGCACGGGTTCGCCGAACTGGCCCTGCGCGGACCACTGCGCGGCGCGAGGCGCCGTGAGGTGGAGTCGCTGGCTCAGCGCACGGTCGACGACATCATTGCCGGCGTTACAGCCGTTCGATGATGGTGACGTTGGCGGTGCCGCCGCCTTCGCACATCGTCTGTAGGCCGTAGCGGCCGCCGGTGCGCTCCAGCTCGTTGAGCATGGTGGTGAAGAGTTTTGCCCCGGTGGCGCCCAACGGATGTCCGAGGGCGATCGCGCCGCCGTTGGGGTTGACCTTCTCGGGGTCGGCCTTGATCTCCTTGAGCCAGGCCAGCACGACCGGGGCGAACGCCTCGTTGATCTCGACCGTGTCGATGTCGTCGATGGACAGCCCGGTCTTCTCGAGTGCGTAGCGGGTGGCCGGAATCGGTCCTGTCAGCATGAATACCGGGTCGGCGCCGCGGGCGCTGATGTGATGGATGCGGGCTCGCGGTGTGAGTTTGTGGTCCTTGACGGCCTGCTCGGACGCCAGCAGCACCGCGCTGGCACCGTCGGAAATCTGGCTGGCCACCGTAGCGGTCAACCGACCGCCCTCCGACAGCGTCTTCAACCCGGCCATCTTCTCCAGCGACGTCTCGCGTGGCCCCTCGTCGATCCGGAACCCGTCGACGGCGACGATCTCGTTGTCGAAATGTCCGCCCCGGATCGCGGCCAGCGCCCGCTCGTGACTGGTCAGCGCGAACTGCTCCATCTCCTCCCGGGACAGGTTCCAGCGTTCGGCGATCAACTCCGCGCCGCGGAACTGGGAGATCTCCTGATCGCCGTAGCGGTGCAGCCAGTTCTTCGACTCGCTGGTCGGCGAGGTGAACCCGAACTCCTTGCCGACCACCATCGCCGACGCGATCGGGATCTGGCTCATGTTCTGCATGCCGCCGGCCAGGATCAGGTCAGCGGTGTTGGCCATGATCGCTTGCGCACCAAAGGAAATAGCTTGCTGGCTGGAGCCACACTGCCGGTCGACGGTTACCCCGGGAACCTCCTCGGGATAGCCGGCCGCCAGCCAGGCATTGCGACCGATGTTGCCGGCCTGCCCGCCAATCGCGTCCACGCATCCGACCACCACGTCGTCGACGGCGGCCGGGTCGACGTCGACCCGTTCGAACAGCCCGTGAAATGCGGCCACGCCCAGATCGATCGGGTGCACGCCGGCAAGCGATCCGTTGCGCTTACCAACGGCGGTACGGACGGCCTCGACGATGTACGCCTCTGTCATTTGTGTCGCTCCTCCTCGTCGCTTCGCTCCGACACGTGCCATTTCTGATCTCCTTCTTTGGTGATTCCGCCTAGAACGATAGCGAGATACTGCTGACCCACCTGTTCGGCGGTGAGCGGTCCGCCGGGCTGATACCAGCGCACCGACACCCAGGTGGTGTCGCGAATGAATCGGTAAACCAGGTCGACGTCGAGATCGGGACGGAAATAGCCTTCCTCGATACCCTGGTGCAGCACGTCGACCCACATCTTGCGCTGCTGCTTGTTCATGTCCTCGATGTAGGAGAACCGTGGCTGTGACAGCAACCGCTTGGCCTCATCCTGGTAGATGACGACCTGCGCATGCCGGTGCTCGATCGCGTCGAACGACGCCATGAACAGCCCCTTGAGCCGCTCCAGCGGATTCGACTCGGTGTCGATGATCTCCTGGTAGCGGTCGAACAGCCAGTCCAGGAAGGTGTGCAGCACCTCATCGACCATCTCTTCTTTGGACGCGAAGTGGTGGTAGAGGCTGCCCGACAATATGCCGGCACCGTCGGCGATGTCGCGGACCGTGGTTGCGCGCAGGCCGCGTTCGGCGAACATTGTCGCCGCCAGTGCCAACAGCTCGTCGCGCCGGTTCATGGGTGTTGACTCGACACCGAGATCACTTCTCCAGTCAGGTAACTGGAGTAGTCGCTGGCCAAGAACGCGATGGTGGCCGCCACCTCCCACGGCTCGGCCGCTCGTCCGAACGCCTCACCGGCCGAGAGCCGATCGAGTAGATCTGCCGAGGTGGTCTTGTCCAGGAACTTGTGCCGGGCGATGCTCGGCGATACCGCATTGATCCGCACTCCGTAGTCGACGGCCTCGATTGCGCTGCACCGAGTCAACGCCATGACTCCGGCTTTGGCTGCCGCATAGTGGGATTGCGAGTGCTGGGCGCGCCAGCCGAGGACGCTGGCGTTGTTGACGATCACTCCGCCGTGGTCGGCGTCGCGGAAGTAGCGCAGCGCCGCGCGGGTCGCGCGAAAGACGGACGTCAGCGTGACGTCGAGGACGCGGTCCCATTCCTCGTCGGTCATGTCGGCCACCGGGGTTTGTCCGCCCAGGCCGGCGTTGTTGACCAGCACGTCGATCCGGCCCATCCGCGCGTGGGCCGACGCGATCAGCGCGTCGACCTGGGCGGAGGAGGTGACGTCGCAGACCACGTGCTCGACGCGACCCTGGCCCAGCGCCGACAGTTCCTCGGCCGCCTCCCCGAGGCGCCGCTCATGGTGGTCGGAGATGACGACGTCAGCACCCTCGGCCAGTGCCCGTCGAGCGGTGGCCGACCCGATGCCGGTGCCCGCGGCTGCCGTGACGATCACGACCTTGCCGGTCAGAAGTCCGTGTCCGGCAACCTCTTTCGGCGCGACCGCTAACGTCATCTAGCCTCCCTGGGTAGGCCAAGCACCCGCTCGGCGATGATGTTGCGCTGAATCTCGTTCGAGCCGCCGTAGATGGTGTCCGCGCGGGTGAACAGATAAAGCCGCTGCCACTCGTCGAAGTCTCCGCTGTCCAACACCAGGCCGGCCTTACCCCGCACGTCCATCGCGATCTCGCCGAGCTCACGATGCCAATTGGCCCACAACAGCTTTGAGACGTTGTCCTGTCCGGGCTGCTCGACGTCCATCGTCGCCAAGGCGTACGAGCGCATCGCCCGCAGGCCGGCCCACGACCGGGTCAAGCGTTCGCGGATCAGCGGATCGTCGGCAGCGCCAGTGCGTTTCGCGAGTTCCGCGACGGCGTTCAGCTCGCGCGCGTAGACGATCTGTTGACCCAGTGTCGATACGCCGCGTTCGAAGGTCAGCGTTCCCATCGCGACCCGCCAGCCGTCGCCCGGTGCGCCGACCACCAAGTCGGCATCGGTGCGGGCATCGTCGAAGAACACCTCATTGAATTCCGAGTCCCCCGTCAGCTGCACGATCGGGCGGACCTCCACCCCGGGCTGGTCCAGCGGTACCAACAGATAGGACAACCCGGCGTGGCGCTTCGAGCCCTTCTCGCTACGCGCCACCACAAAGCACCACTGTGCCCAGTGTGCCAGCGACGTCCACACCTTCTGGCCGTTGATCACCCACGCGTCGCCGTCCAGCACCGCGGTGGTGGACACATTGGCCAGGTCGCTGCCGGCACCAGGCTCGGAGTACCCCTGACACCACAGCTCTGTGACGTCGAGGATTCGGGGCAGGAACCGCTGCTGCTGCTCGGGCGTGCCGAAGGCGATCAACGTCGGCCCGAGCAGTTCCTCGCCGAAGTGGTTGACCTTTGCGGGCGCGTTGGCAATCGCGTACTCCTCATAGAACGCGACCCGATGCGCGACGGACAGGCCGCGGCCGCCGTGCTCGACCGGCCAGCCCAAGCAGGTCAGGCCCGCTTGCGAGAGATGCCGATTCCAGGCCCGCCGCTCCTCGAACGCCTCGTGCTCGCGGCCCGGCCCGCCAAGCCCCTTGAGCGCGGCGAATTCACCGACCAGGTTCTCGGCCAGCCAGTCGCGTACCTCGGCCCGGAACTCCTCGACGCCCTGCACCCCTGTAGGCTAACCTACCAAGCACTTGCTTTGTTAGCCCCGGCGGCGATGTGCGTCGTGCAAGAGGAGTTCGATGTCGAGCCATCCGCAGACCATTCCTGCGGCGTTGGACCGCATCGCGCGCGAGCTCCCGGACCACAATGCGCTGGTCACGCCGGATCGCACCCTCACTTTTGCCGAGCTGCGCGACGAGGTGCGCCACGCCGCGGCGGCGATGATCACGCTGGGCGTAAACACCGGCGACCGGGTGGCGATCTGGTCGCCGAACACCTGGCACTGGGTGGTCGCCTGCCTGGCCACCCATTACGCCGGCGCCACCGTGGTACCGCTGAACACCCGCTACACCGCGGCCGAGGCCACCGACATCTTGGCCCGCACCGGCGCTCCGCTGCTGGTGGGGATGGGTGAGTTCCTCGGCACGGACAGGATCGCCGATCTCGACCGGGGTGCACTGCCCGAGCTGCGTCATATCGTGCGGGTGCCCGTAGAAAGCAGCGCGCGTTTCGACGACGGGACATGGGACGAGTTCATCGCGGGCGATACCGACCTCGGGGCCGCCGATGCCCGCGCCGCCGCCGTGTGTCCCGACGACCTCTCCGACATCCTCTTCACCTCCGGCACCACCGGCCGCAGCAAAGGCGTCCTGTGTGCGCACCGGCAGTCGCTGTGCGGTTCGGCGGCGTGGGCGGCCTGCGGAAAGATCACGAGCGGCGACCGCTACTTGTGCATCAATCCGTTCTTCCACAACTTCGGCTACAAGGCCGGAATCCTGGCCTGCCTTCAGACTGGCGCCACGCTGATACCGCAGCTGACCTTCGACGCCGAGCAGGCGATGCGCGCGGTCGCCGAGCACCGGATCACCGTGCTGCCCGGACCGCCGACCATCTACCAGACGCTGCTCGACCATCCCGCCCGCGGTCGCTACGACCTGAGCTCACTGCGGTTCGCGGTCACCGGCGCGGCCACGGTGCCGGTGGTGCTGATCGAGCGGATGCAGACCGAACTCGACATCGACATCGTGCTCACCGCCTACGGCCTGACCGAATGCAACGGGTTCGGCACCATGTGCCGCGCCGACGACGACGCCGTCACGGTGGCCACCACCTGCGGACGCCCGATCGCCGATTTCGAGTTGCGAATCAACGGGGCTCACGGTGCAGAAACAGGAGAGGTGCTGCTGCGTGGCCCCAACGTGATGCTCGGTTATCTCGACGACCCCCAAGCCACTGCGGACACCATAGACGCCGACGGCTGGCTGCACACCGGTGACATCGGAAAGCTCGACGGCGCAGGCAATCTCCAGATCACCGACCGGCTCAAGGACATGTACATCTGCGGTGGTTTCAACGTCTACCCGGCCGAGATCGAGCAGGTACTCGCCCGCCTGGACGGTGTGTTGGACTGTGCGGTGATCGGCGTGCCCGACGAGCGGCTGGGCGAGGTCGGCCGAGCCTTCGTGGTGACGCGGCCCGGATCCGGTCTCGACGAGCAGGCGGTGATCGCGTACACCCGTAAGTGCTTGGCCAACTTCAAAGCCCCCCGTTCGGTGAGGTTTGTCGACACGCTGCCGCGCAACGCGGGCGGCAAGGTGGTCAAACCGCTACTGCGAGAGATGCCGTGATGGACCTTGATTTCGACGACGACACGCAGACATTCCAGCAGGAGGTGCGCGAGTTCCTGACGGTGAACCGGGACGCGTTCCCGACGCTGTCCTATGACACGACCGAAGGATTCGAGCAGCACCGGCGTTGGGACAAGGTGCTTTTCGATGCCGGTTTGTCGGTGATCACCTGGCCGCGCAGGTACGGTGGCCGCGACGCGACCCTGCTGCAGTGGGTGGTCTTCGAGGAGGAATACTTCCGCGCCGGCGCCCCCGGGCGGGCGAGCGCCAACGGCACCTCGATGCTGGCGCCGACGTTGTTCGCGCACGGCACCGAGGAACAGCACGATCGAATATTGCCGAAGATGGCCAGCGGCGAGGAGATCTGGGCGCAGGCCTGGTCAGAGCCGGAGTCCGGCAGCGACCTGGCCTCGCTGCGCTCGACAGCCACCCGCACCGACGGCGGTTGGCTGCTCAACGGCCAGAAGATCTGGAGCTCGCGAGCACCGTTCGGCGACAGAGCCTTTGGCTTGTTTCGCTCTGATCCCGAAGCGGAGCGCCACCGGGGGCTGACGTATTTCATGTTCGACCTGAAGGCCGACGGGATCACCGTGCGGCCGATCGCCCAACTCGGCGGCGACACCGGGTTCGGCGAGATCTTCCTCGACGATGTCTTCGTGCCCGACGCCGACGTGATCGGCGAGGTGCATGACGGTTGGCGGGCCGCGATGAGCACGTCGAGCAACGAACGCGGCATGTCGCTGCGCAGTCCGGCGCGCTTCCTGGCCGCCGCCGAACGTCTGGCGCAGCTGTGGAAGACCTACGGCGACAGCGCCTTCGGTGATCAGGTAGCCGATGCGTGGATCAAAGCGCAGGCCTATCGGCTGCACACCTTCGGCACCGTGACCAGGCTGGCGAACGGCGGTGAACTGGGCGCCGAATCCTCCGTGACCAAGGTATTCTGGTCCGACTTGGATGTGGCCGTGCACCAGACCGCGCTGGACATTCGCGGCGCCGACGCCGAGCTGGCCGGCACCTGGACCGACGGCTTGCTGTTCGCACTCGGCGGCCCGATTTACGCCGGTACCAACGAGATTCAGCGCAGTATCATCGCCGAGCGGCTATTGGGGCTGCCCCGGGAGAAGACTAAATGAGATTCGATCTTGACGCGCAACAGCGCGATTTCGCAGCCAGTATCGACGCGGCACTCGCCGCGGCCGATGTTCCGGGCGCGGTGCGCGCCTGGGCCGACGGTGACACTGCGCCCGGCCGCAAGGTCTGGGCGCGGTTGGCCGACCTGGGAGTCACCGCGTTGGCGGTGCCGGAGCGGTTCGACGGCCTCGACGCGCATCCGGTCGACCTGGTTGTCGCGCTGGAGCGGCTGGGACGCTGGTGTGTACCCGGTCCGGTCACCGAATCCATTGCGGTAGCACCGATCCTGCTCGTCGAGGATGACCGGTGCGCCGCGCTGGCGGCTGGCGAGCTGATCGTCACTGTCGCGCTTCCACCGCAGGTGCCCCGGGCGGTGGACGCCGATGCGGCCGGGCTGGTACTGGCCGCCGAAGCGGACGGCTGGGTGAGTGAAGCGCACGTAGGCGACCGGCACGAGTCCGTCGACCCGAGCCGTCACTTGTTCGACACCGACGCGGTCTGCGAAGCGTGGCAGGCCGATGTCGCCCGCGCCTACGAGTTCGGCGCATTGGCCACCGCCGCGCAACTGGTCGGGGCCGGCCAGGCGCTGCTGGACGCCGCGGTCGAATACGCCAAGCAGCGCGCCCAATTCGGCCGGGTCATCGGCTCGTACCAAGCGATCAAGCACAAGCTGGCCGATGTACATATCGCGCTCGAGCTGGCCCGTCCGCTGGTCTACGGGGCCGCATTGTCGGTGGCGGATCAGTCCCCCGACACCCCGCGCGACGTCAGTGCGGCCAAGGCTGCGGCGTCTGACGCCGCGTTGCTGGCAGCCCGGTCGGCGCTGCAGACCCACGGTGCCATCGGTTTCACCGCCGAGCACGACTTGTCGCTCTGGCTGTTGCGGGTGCAGGCGTTGCGGTCAGCCTGGGGTGACCCGGCCACGCACCGGCGACGGGTATTGGAGGCGCTGACGTGACTGAAGAACGGGAGCTGTTGCGCGAGACCGTGGCCGCGCTGGTGGCCAAGCATGCCTCGCCCTCCGCAGTGCGCGAGGCGATGGAATCCGAGCATGGCTACGACGAATCGCTGTGGCGGCTGCTGTGTGAGCAGGTCGGCGCTGCCGCGCTGGTGGTACCCGAGGAATACGGCGGCGCCGGCGGCAGTCTCGGTGACGCGGCTGTCGTTCTCGAAGAACTCGGCAAGGGGCTGGTGCCCAGCCCGCTGCTCGGCACCACGCTCGCCGAACTGGCGCTGCTGGCCGCAGACGATCCCGACGCCGACGCGCTGGGATCGCTGGCCGAAGGCGCGGCGATCGGCGCGGTGGTGTTCGACCCCGACTATGTGGTCAACGGCGACATCGCCGACATCGTCATCGCGACCAACGACGGCAAACTCGACCGATGGACGGCGTTCGGCGCCGAGCCTGTCGCCACCATGGACCCCACCCGCCGGTTGGCCCACCTGACGCCGCAGAGCACCGCACCAGTGGGCGCCGATCCCGGCATCGCTGATGTCGCCGCGATCCTGCTGGCCGCCGAACAGATCGGCGCCGCCGCCCGCTGCCTCGAGCTGACCGTCGAATACACCAAGGAACGGGTGCAGTTCGGTCGGCCAATCGGCAGCTTCCAGGCGCTCAAACACCGGATGGCCGATCTCTACGTCGCCGTGCAGGCCGCGCGTGCGGTCGTCAACGACGCGCTAGATGCGCCTTCGGCAACGTCGGCGGCGTTGGCCCGTGTCGCTGCCACCGAGGCGTTCAGCACGGTGGCCGCCGAAGGCATTCAGCTGCACGGTGGTATCGCGATTACCTGGGAACACGACATGCAGCTGTACTTCAAACGGGCGCACGGCAGTTCGCAGCTGCTGGGTCCGGCGCGCGAAGACTTGCGCCGGCTGGAATCTGAAGTGTTCTAGCCTTGGGGACATGAGCGATCACGTCGCACTGCGCGCCGGGGTCCCGCCTTTCTACGTGATGGACGTCTTGCTGGCAGCCGCGGAGCGCCAGCGCAGCCACGGTGATCTGGTGAACCTATCGGCGGGCCAGCCGAGTGCCGGGGCGCCTGAGCCGGTGCGCGCTGCCGCGGCGGCGGCGCTACATCTGAATCAGCTCGGCTACACGGTGGCGTTGGGTATTCGAGAGCTGCGCGCGGCCATCGCAGCGTCGTATCTGGATCGTCATGGCTTGCAGGTCGATGTGGACGACGTAGTGGTGACGACGGGCTCATCGGGGGGCTTCCTGCTTACCTTCCTGTCCTGCTTCGACGTCGGTGACCGGGTGGCGGTCAGCAGTCCCGGCTACCCGTGCTATCGGAACATCTTGGCGGCGCTCGGGTGCGAAGTCGTGGTGATCGAATGCGGGCCGGAGACCCGGTTTCAGCCCACCGTGCAGATGCTCGCCGAGCTCGACCCGCCGGTGCAGGGCGTCGTGGTAGCCAGCCCGGCCAACCCGACCGGAACGGTCATCCTGCCCGCGGAGCTTGCGGCGATCGCATCCTGGTGTGATGACTCGGGGGTGCGGCTGATCAGCGACGAGGTCTATCACGGGCTGGTCTACCCGGGCGCACCGCAGACCAGCTGCGCCTGGAGCACGTCGCGAAATGCGATGGTAGTCAACAGCTTTTCCAAGTATTTCGCCATGACCGGGTGGCGGCTGGGCTGGCTACTGGTCCCGCACGAACTGCGCCGGGCGGTGGACCGCCTGACCGGAAACTTCACCATCTGCCCTCCCGTGTTGGCGCAGTACGCCGCCGTCGCGGCGTTCACCCCCGAAGCCGTCGAAGAAGCCGACGGGCATTTGCACCAATACACCGTCAATCGCACGATGCTGCTCGAGGGTCTGCGTGAAATCGGGATCGACCGACTGGCGCCCACCGACGGCGCATTTTACGTCTATGCCGACGTCTCGGACTTCACCGCCGACTCGATGGTTTTCTGCTCAAAGCTGTTGGCCGACACCGGGGTAGCGATTGCGCCGGGTATCGATTTCGATCCTGAGCGCGGCGGTTCGTACGTCCGACTGTCCTTTGCCGGGCCGACGAGTGACATCGAAGAGGCGTTGCGCCGGTTGGGCGCATGGCTGCCAGGTCAGAAAGGCGGTGGCTCGTAGCGTGGCGCGTGTTTTCGGAGTTTTTCGGCGAGTCGATCCTGGGCAAGTCGCTCTTCGTTGATACGTCGTTCCGAGGTGATGCGGTAGTGACGATCTGCCACACGCGTACGTTTCCGCCGCGGCATCATCAGTGTCCTACCGATATTGGGTGGTCCGGTCCTCCTGGCAATCGTCAGCTCACCCGTTGACGTGGCCAACATTGGGAAAAAGATGCTCCCGCCAGGGGTAGTGGCGTAGGTGTGACCGCTGGGAGCGATCCACTCCACGGTGCCGTCCGGTAGCTGACGATCTGCCCAGCCGTCAAACCCCGTGTAGAACGTCTTCAACAAGTGGTGATAGCGGCAGAGCAGCTTCAGATTCGATGGGTGCGTGGGACCAAGCGGGAACGGGACGGTGTGGTCGATGTCGCATACCTCAGCCGGCTCATCGCATCCGGGGAACCGACACGTCAAATCCCGAAGGCGCACGAATTCGGCCAACGCCGCCGAAGGTCGACAACCGGGTTCCGGATTGGTCGAGGGCTTGACCAACGGCTTGACCTTCGCGGTTGCGGCCATGTCACGCAAGGTGATTGATGGCACCGGCCCGAATCCGGGCAAGTAGCCAGGGGCTTCAGAGTCTCCGCTGATCGTCGCCTGCTCAGCCAAGACATGGACCACCACGTCGGTGGCCGGACGTCGTTGTGCTGCCGAGCAGGCCGGCGACCCGCATTGGCAACGCATGGCCGGCAGTCCGGCGGCCAATGCGCCCAACGCGTCCGCCCGACGTTGCTTCTTGGTTCGCGGATCTGCCTGGCAGACCGTTTCGGCAAGTGCGTCAAGCTTTTGGTCCAAAGCCGCGCCGTCTGTAGCGTGCAACTGCGCCCAAATCCCTGCCAACCCAGAATCCGTGGGCTCGATTTCGACATAGCGGTCTTCGCTGCGCTGTCCCGGCACCCGCGTGCCAGCCGGGTCGAACCGCATTACCCACAAGTCGATGCGCTCGATGAGCTTGGGCTCGGAGAGCCGCATCCACTTCGGCGCATGCCTGGCCACTGCCGCATCCAGCTTGGCGATCAACACCGGATCCTCGACCAACTCGGTGCGGGATACGACCGCGGCCACCAGACGAAAATCGATGAGTCCTCGAGCAAAGACTTCAGCGACTCGGGGCAGCCGCTCGCGCAACGCGATCGCATAGCGCAACCGTCCCCGGGCCCGACCGCGGCTGAGGCCCAACGCAGCGGCTACCTCGGCGACCACATTCTCATGGCCGTCGATGGCCCAGTTCAGCCGATCGACACGGTTCTCGGGTGCGCGACGCGCATATAACTCGCCGATCGCGGCCAACTCCCGCCCACACATCGCGTTCCGCTCGTGCGCCGCGGCTGTGATGGCCTCCACCACACCGGCGTCATCCACATCAGCGAAGGTCCTTCTGACCTGCGGTGATGCGCCGATATCGAACATACTTTCGATGTTACACCGCACCTACGACAAGCGCTTCGACCGCGGCGAGTCGACTCAACCACGACCGGGTCAGGCGACTCGGGCCTCCACCACGCTGAGCGGAGAAGCGGTCTGCACCACGCGCGTCATCCGGAATCCCGCTTGGCTGAGCAGCTCTCGGTACTCGGCGGTGGTGCGTTCGCGGGCCGCCAGGTTCAGCAGCATCTCTAGATCCGCCCATTTCCCCGGAAAGTCGCGGTCGTGGTCGGGTATCACCAATTCGATCAGCAACACCGTGGCTCGGGGGCCGGCTGCGGTGCGAACATTGCGCAGGATCTGCACCGCCTTCTCGTCAGACCAGTCGTGCATGATGTTCTTCAGGACGTACGCGTCGCCGCCGTCGGGAATGCTGTCGAAAAAAGATCCCGTCTCGATACGCACCCGATCGGCGACCTTGTGCTTGCACAGCAGGCTCGGGGCGCTCCCGACGACCTGCGGCAGGTCGTACAAGACACCCTGCGAGTCCGGCGCCGCCGCCAGAATGGTGGCCAGCAACGGGCCCTGCCCACCGCCGACGTCGACGATCGTGGGGTACACGCTGAAGTCGTAGCCGGCGGCCACCGACGAATCGGTTAACGCCGAAATGGCCGTCATTGTCCGATTGAACAGTGCGGCGTGCTCGGGCTCCTCGGCGAAATAGTCGAAGCTCTCCTTGCCATGCAACACCGGGACGACAGATCGTCCGGTTCGGATCGAATCCACCAGCCGGGTCCACCGTTCGCGTTGCTCACGCGAGCCGTAGAACCGGGCCGCCCACGCCATTGACACCGGCGCGTCGGAACGCAGCGTGTCGGCAAGGGGATTCAGCTCATAGCGGCCGTCGAGGCGGCGACGAAACACGCCCCGGCCGATCAACGCCCGCAACAGCCGGTGCAGCGCGTCGGCGTCTGCACCGACCCGGGCCGCCAATTCGTCGATCGGCAACGGCCCGTCGGCGAGGGCGTCGGCAACACCCAACTCGGCCGCCACCGTGACCGCCTGGGATGTCCAGGTGGCAATGATCATCTCCATCATCGCCGCCGGGGCGGGCACCAGCCGCTGATTGAGCCGATACAGGTGGTGGCGAATCCACTCCACAACGCGGGCCAGTTTGGCGGGCGGCACCCTGGCGGTCGTCGACATCACGTCACGTCCACAGGGAGCGCGGGCCCAAGGTCACGGCTGAACTCCGCCGAGATGTCGCGGTGACTGACCCAACGCAGGAACATCGTCAACGCCCACGTCATGAACCGGTCTGAGATCAGCGCCGCCGGTCGTAGCACGGACTCCGGGCGCGACACCTGCTGCGTGGTCAACCAGGACACGGCCTTGACCTTGCGCCGTCGGGTGCTCTCGTACCAGCGCAGGGCGCTTCCGAGCTCACTGTTGTTGCGGTTGTGGCCATTTCGCAATTCTGACAGAGCCTTGCGCAACACCATCGTGTCGAGCAGCGCCTGATTAGTCCCCTGCGCAAGCGTGGGTGGCATCGCGTGTGCGGCATCGCCAAGCAACGTCAGCGCGCCCGCGCCGGCGCGGGGAATCGGGTGCCGAAAATGCGGGAACGGTGAAGGTGCCAGATCGTCGTCCGTCAGGGTCGCGAGTACTTGATCGACCGTGTCGGACCATCCGGTGAAGTGGGACCGGATCATCTCGATCGGGTGTTGCGGTCTGACAAAGTCAGACGACCAGGGCAAGTCGAACCACCACTGCAGGGCAGAGCCTCCAGCCGGCCACAAGCCGAGGTTTCCGTGCTCGCCGATCATCATCGTCGCGACGTGCGGGTCGGAGATGCCCGGGAGTGTGACCAGTCCCTGCCAGCTGCACCACCCGGTCGGCTTCGCGGGTTTCCCGCCGACGATATTGCGAACCACCGAGTGCAGGCCGTCCGCACCGATCAACAGATCCCCGTCGACCGAGCTACCGTCTTCGAAGTCGACCCGCACACCATTGCGGGTACGGACCACCCCTTCAGCACGGGAGTTGCATCGGATGCGATCGATCGGAAAGCCTTTGAGCAATCGTTCCAGCAGGATTCGACGTGGGACCATCCGGACGGGCGCGCCCAGCCGGTTCACCATTGCGTTGAGGTCCATGGTGGCGAGCGGGCGACCGGTGGATGTCATGACCCGCACGGTGGACAACAGCTGCCCGGCTCCGTCCATGTCGACACCCAGCTGCTGGAGCACCGTCGCGCCATTGGACCAGATGGTGACGGCGCCACCGCCTGGCGTCACGTTCGGTCGCTGGTCGAAGACGGTGACGTCGTGTCCGTCGCGCAGTAATCCGCGGGCGACGGAAATGCCGCTCACACCCGCGCCGATGACCAGGATTCGAAGTTTCAATCGACGACCCGCCCTAGTCCTCGGCGTGCCGATCGTAGTCCCACCGCTCGAGCCGTGCCTGCAGCCTCAATAGGCCATATCCGGCGAACGGTGTGCCGACCGAGAAGTAGACCATCAGCAGCGGACTCATCTCACAAACCTCTCTAGAACCTACTGCTGCTACCACGCGATACCTCGACCAAAAGTTCACCGCGGCGCCTAGCATCCCGACATGACCGACTTCTCGGATCTGCCGGCCGATGATCAGCAGGCGATCGGCAAAACACTTCTGACGTTGCTGAAAGGTTTCCGCGACCGCGATGCGGAGGCGCTGCACGCGGTGTATTCCGACGACGCCGACTGGGTCAACGCCTTCGGCACGGTCAAACGCGGGCGCGAGGACATCGTCGACTACCTCAGGGGCTTGTTCGCCGATGACAACTTCAACCGCGGCGAACCCGAGGGGCCGCCCGAGACCAGTTTCCGGGTGCTGACACCCGAGGTCGTTCTGGTGTCAGCACACCTGCGGATCAAAGGTCAGGGGCTGGTCGGCGGCGGAACGCTTGACCGGGACAACTTCTCGCTTCGCGCATTGCAGCGTCAGGCCGACGGATCGTGGGTCATCGTGTCGGAGATGTTCCAGGACGCCAACACCGAAACCACCTACGCGCAATGAGGAAGCCGGCACGGTGAGCCTGGCTATTTCCGATCACGAGCGGGCCGCGCTGGCCGAGCTTGCGAACTTCCCACTGTTCGCCGCAATCACCGGGCGACGATCGCGCCGATTCCCGGTCGGCGGCCAGATCCCTGCCGGAGCACTGGCCTATACCAGCCGTCGACCGGTGCAGCCGTTGTCGGAAGTCGAACGTGCACTGCTGGTTTCGGCCACCGGCGGCGTCACCGGTTGGAACTTCGGCATCACCCACAACCCTAGCTATGCGCCCTTGTTTCCCAACTACTCGGGCAGCGCGACGGGTCGAACGTTCCCGTCGGCCGCAGGCTTCCACACCAGCCAGCTGTTCTTCACTGACGACACCGGAACCTATCTGCTGCCCAGCCGTGATGAGCATCCGCGCGAGTTCGACAGCATCGAGGAGTGGATCAGTCACACCGCCGAGTCCTATGTGCGTATCTCGGATACACGTCTCGAACTGCCTCGCGCGGAACCGCACATGGAGGGCCACAACATCTGGATTGGCAACCATCCGGGCAGCCTGCTGGCATTCCCGGTAGCCGATCTCGCCGAACACTTGATGGAAAACCTGTGGTTCTTCGCGGCCAACGGCTACCCGATCTTCGATGACATCAGCGGCCGCAACATCGCTGGCCTGGAACGGTTTTCCGCGCTACCCCACGCCGATGACCCGATCCCGTTGTCGTTCGTCGAGCAGTACACGCTCACCGAGACGAGCGCGGAACTCGCGATCGCCACCAACAACGGAGTGCTGGCGCTGCAGGCAATAGGTCTCGGCGGCTGGACCTACGACGGGCTCAATCGGTTGTCGGTGTTGGGTGGCTCCGGCGACCCGAGCGCACCCGGGCTGGGCTTCGTCGCCGACGACGACGAGCGCTGGCCCTTCCCCAACGTCACCGGGCTGCCCGGATACTTCGAGACGCTCAGCCCACCGCATGTGCCGTCGGTAGCGGCCGGGGTGGACAAGCTGGTCACGCGAAAATACGGTCCAGGCGGGCCGTTTCACCCCGATACCCAAGGGCCATGGTCGGATACGCCGAAGGTGCGCGCCTCCGCGCTGCCGCCGGACGGCATTCAGGAGCTCGTCACGGTCGAAGCGTCCTACATCTACGATGCCTTCGGAAAGCTGCCCGGCACCGTGCCGACCGTGCACGTGCTGATGTACCTGCAGGCGCAACATCTCGACGTTGACTTCTACGACGAGTTCTTCGGCGCGGGCGCCTACCTGCCCACGCACGCCGATCACCAGGGCCGCTGGCATTAACGCGCACGCGCAGCGTCAGGCAGACGCCGGTACGTACACCCCTCGCCCCTGTGCCATTGATTCGAGAGCGTTATAAGCGATCCACACGAATCCGTTATCGCCCCACCCTGTTCCGAAACTGTTCTGAACCCGAACCGCACCGGTTGTCGTCGTGTATGCGTCGTTGTAGCCGACGATGAGCATCACGTGGCCGACTTTCTTGCCGTTGCGGTTCTGCGCCCACTGTCCATTACCAACGTAGGGCGACGGTGAGCCGTGGTAGCGCGCGAAGTCTGTGTAGAGCGACGTACCGTAAGCGATTGGCACGCCGGACGCGATGACGGTACGCAGATTGTTCAATCCGCCCTGCCCGGTGATCGTTGTCATCTTGTAGTCGGGAATGTGGAAGCTCGGATCCGGTGGGATGGTCCGCGAACCATACCCCGACCAGTTCACGTGGCACGATGTTGTGGATCCCCGCCTCAAGTAGTTGGGGGCCGCAGCCAGCGACGGAGTGCCACCATTGGATTGAAGCCAGCTGAGACACTTGGTGATTTGGCCGCCTTGGCAGGTTTTGGCGGCGATGTTGTTTGCGGTTTCCGATCGAATGTAGGCGTAGCCGGGGCCGGCCTGCCGGGCGGGGCTGGTCGGCGGTGTCTGGCTTTTGCGGGCCGCGTAGAACGTGGCCAGGCCGTATACGGAGGCCCATACGAAACAGTTCGGCATGGTCTGCCGACCAACCGGAGGTAACCACTCGGCCCGAACGGACGCGGCCGGCGGTACTTTCGCGAGGCGCCCCGGCGCCTCCACTGTGCCCGGCTCGGGAACGTCTGGATCGTATCCATATTCGGTGAGCTCGTCCGGCTCGTAGCCTTTCGCTTCGCTGAAGCAGGAGGGAAGCGCCAGCCCCACGGCGCCGGTAGCCGCGAGCGCGAGTATCGAGCGCCTGTCGAACCGTGCGTTCATGAGTTTCCCCTGGGTCGCGAGATGTTCCAGGACGCCAACACCGAAACCACCTACGCGCTGAGCCCGCGGCCGACGGGACTGAACGAGTCCGGGTCGGCGACTTCCCAATCCGACCGCCACGTGGCCGGCGCATGGTCGAGCAGCGCTCCCGGGGCCAGCCATTCGTAAAGCTCCGCGTACGAACGTTGCGAGGTGGCCGATACGCGCTTGCGCAGCATGTGTGGGTTGAGCATCGACGGGTCGGAGACGCCCATCGAGCCCATCATCCGCATGGCCTGGGCGACGGTGGCCCGCTGGTAGCGGTACACGCGTTCGCTCTTGTCGGCGACGTCGAGAGCGCGGGCCCGATACGGGTCCTGGGTTGCGACGCCGACCGGGCAGTGGTTGGTGTGGCACCGCTGAGATTGAATGCAGCCCACCGCCATCATCATGGATCGGGCCGAGTTGGTGTAGTCCGCGCCTTGGATCAGGCGCTTGATGATGTCGTTTCCGGAGGCGACCTTGCCGCTCGCCCCGATCCGTATCCTGTCCCGCAGCCCCGTTCCCACCAAGGCGTTGTGCACGGTCATCAACCCGTCGGTGAGCGGAAGGCCGACGTTGTCCTCGTATTCCAGCGGCGCCGCGGCGGTTCCACCTTCGGCTCCGTCGACGATGATGAAGTCGGGCGTCACCCCTTCGGCGAGCATCGCCTTGCAGACCGCCAGCACGTCGACCCGGGAGCCGACACACAGCTTGAAGCCGACCGGTTTCCCGCCAGCCAATTCACGCAGCTTCGCGACGAACATGATCAGTTCGCGCGGGGTGTGAAACGCTGAATGCGACGCCGGGCTGACGCACTTCTGGCCGACCGGCACGCCTCGATACTCGGCGATCTCCTTGCTGACCTTCGCGGCGGGGAGTACGCCACCGATGCCGGGCTTGGCGCCCTGGCTCAACTTGATCGAAACGCACTTCACCAGATCGTGAGCCGCCTTGTCCGCGAACCGATCCGGATCGAACGTGCCGTCTGCTGCGCGAGCGCCGAAGTAGCCGGAGCCGATCTCCCACACCACGTCGGCGCCGCCGAGATGATACGGAGTCAGCCCCCCTTCGCCCGTGTCGTGGGCGAACCGGCCCTTGCGGGCGCCGTTGTTCAGCGCGCGGAGGGCGTTGGCCGACAGCGCGCCGAAGCTCATCGCCGAGACGTTCATCAGCGCCATGTCATACGGTCGCGCGCAATCGGGCCCACCGACTCGCACCCGGAACGGCTCGTCAGGGGGATCAACCGGGCGCGCCGAATGCACCAGATACTCGTAGCCGACCTGGTCGATGTCGCGCTCGGTACCGAAAGCCACTTCGGCGGCGGTGCCCTTCGCCCGCTCGTAGATCAACGAGCGGACGTCACGGTCGAAGGGGCGGCCGTCGAAGTTGCGCTCGATGAAGTACTGCTGCATTTCGGGGCGCAGCGCCTCCAGCAGAAACCGCATATGCCCCAGGACCGGGTAGTTGCGCAGCACCGAGTGGTTACGCTGCACCAGGTCGTAGACGCCCACGGCCGCGACGACCGCGACCACCGTTGCGGGAATCCACCAGCCCCATGGCCCCACGACGGCCAAGGACAGCAATGCCGCCGCAAGAGCCGTCAACAATGCGACAAAGCCAAACCGGATCAACGCAGCCCCGTCTCCTGCAGCAGGATCTTCATCGCAGAGCGTAGCGTTAGCGCGAAATATGACGCCGGAATCCGTACGCCGTCAGCCAGCGTGGTCGGGGACCATGGTCACTTGCGTCAGCCGCACGCTGTTGCCGGACGGGTCGCGGAACCCGGAGTCAATGCCATATGGCATTTCATGCGGCACCTCGGTGAACTCCACGCCGCGAGCCTTGAGTTGCTCGTAGGTGGCCTGGCAGTTGCCGGTCGTGAGGAATACGGTGCCCGCGAAGCCCTTTGCGACGACCTCCATCACCTGTTTCCGGGTGGCGTCATCCATCACCGGTGGGCCCGGGACCGCCATCAGCACGATCGACACGTCGTCCTGGCCGGGCGGGCCGACGGTAAGCCACCGGAAGCCCAATTCGGGCAGCCTGACATCCTGGCGGACCTCCATGCCCACCTTTTCGGTCCAGTATTTCAACGAGACTTCTTGGTCATGCACCCACAGGTGGGCGCTGGCGATCTTCAACATGAGGCCGACGCTACGGTCCGCCGCGCCCGCCCGTCTTCTCCCCGTGTGCTGTCTTGATGCGACTATCCCGCGCCGGCCGCGTGTCGCGCTGCAGAATGCAGCTCGGCACCCGGGCGTGCACCGAGGCCGGCGGCATGCTCGCCCGGTATGCCGCCGGGGGCTTGCCGAACACCCGCGCGAAGCTAGTCGTGAACGATCCGATGCTCTGCAGCCCGACCATCACGCAGATCTCGGCCACCGAGCGGTCGGTGTAACGCAGCAACGCCGCCGCCCGCTCCAGCCGGCGGCTCTGAAGATAGGCGCGAGGCGACTCGCCGAACGTCTTGGTGAACATCCGGCTGAAATGCGCCCGCGACAACCCCGCCGCCGCAGCCAGGTCCGCCACGGTGATCGGCTCCCCGTAGCGCGCGTCGACGAAATCCTTCGCCCTCAGTAGATAACGGGCGGGGGGCACCTGCGGCATGAAATCAGTATCGCCTCTCGCGGGAGGTAGGCCATTAAGCCAGCTCCGTCATACATTCGGCGCAAATCCGCTACAGCCAGGTGTCCTGAGTGGTCGTCGTCAGGAACGCCTCGAGGTCGTCACGCCACTGCGCCGGCGTGGTCTTGTCCGGCTCGATGCCGGTGTAATCGCCGCGGTAGAACAGCAATGGCCGTGGCTTGATCTTGGGCACCTCCGAAAGGGACTGCACCGAGCCGAACACCACGAAATGGTCGCCGCCGTCGTGCACTGACGCCACCGTGCAGTCGATGTACGCCAACGATCCGTCGATGACTGGCGAACCCGAAGGCGAAGCGCTCCAGTCGATACCGGCGAACTTGTCCGGTTCCTTGGAGCCGAACCGCGCCGACACATCCTTTTGGCTCTCGGTCAACACGTTAACGCAGAACTTCCCGGTGGCCTCGATGGCTTTCCATGAGCGCGAGACCTTGGTGGGGCAGAACAGCACCAGCGGCGGCTCGAGCGACAGCGCCGCGAACGACTGACAGGCGAAACCGACCGGGACGTCGTCGTGCACGGTGGTGATGATCGTGATCCCGGTGCAGAACTGACCCAGCACGCTGCGGAACATTCGCGGGTCTATCGGCGCAGCAGACACAGTGTTGAGGCTAGCTTTTGAAGCCGATGGTGAAGTCGTGGCCCCACAGGCTCACAGCGGTGCTTTCCCTGGCGATCCAGTCGTCATCGTCGACTTTCCTGCCCTCACAACCGAATTCGACATCGAACCCACCAGGTGTCTTCATGTAGAAGGACAACATCAGGTCGTTGACGTGCCGACCCAGGGTGGCCGACATAGGCACCTTGCGGCGCAATGCGCGATCCAGGCACAGACCGACGTCGTCGGCCTCCCCGACCTCCATCATCAGGTGCACGATCCCACTGGGCGTTGGTGCCGGCATGAAGGCCAGGCTGTGATGGCGCGGGTTGCAGCCAAAGAAGCGCAGCCACGCTGGCGGCCCGTCGGCGGGGCGGCCCACCAACTGCGGCGGCAGCCGCATCGAGTCGCGCAGCTTGAAGCCGAGCACATCGCGGTAAAAGTGCAGCGCCTCGGCGTCGTCGCGGGTGGACAGCACCACATGTCCCAGGCCCTGTTCACCGGTGACGAACTTGTGCCCATACGGGCTGACGACGCGGCGGTGCTCGAGCGCGGCGCCGTGGAACACCTCCAGGCGATTCCCCGAGGGATCGGAGAATAGGATCATCTCGTCTACCCGCCGATCGACCAGCTCAGCGGCGGTGCCCTCCTTGCACGGCGTGCCCTCGACGTCGAGTCGATTCCGGATTTCCTGCAGGCCTTCGGCATTCGCGCATTCCCAACCAGACTCCGATAGCCGGTCGTGCTCGCCCGGCACGATCACCAACCGGGCCGGGAAATCGTCCATGCGCAGGTACAGCGCGCCGTCGGTGGTTCCACTGCCCTCGATCATGCCGAGGACTTTCAGGCCGTATTCCCGCCACGCCGCCACATCGGTGGCCTCGATGCGCAGGTAGCCCAGCGAACGGATGCTCATTTACGCACCTCCCAGGAAATCAATGGTCAGCTTGTTGAACTCGTCGAACTTCTCCACCTGCGCCCAGTGTCCACACTGCCCGAACACGTGCAGCTGCGCCCGCGGGATGGTCTTCAGCGCGACCAGCGCGCCGTCGAGCGGGTTGACCCGATCTTCGCGGCCCCAGATCAACAGCACCGGCTGACGCAGCCGGTGGACCTCGCGCCACATCATGCCGAGTTCGAAATCAGCCCCAGCGAACGACTTTCCCATCGCCATCGTCGCGGCCAGTGACTCCGGCGTGCTGGCCAACGCGAAACGCTCATCAACAAGCTCCGGGGTGATCAGCTTCTGGTTGTAGACCATCACCCGCAGGAACGCCTCGAGATTTTCTCGGGTCGGCTCGATGGAGAATTTCCCAAGCCGCTTGACGCCCTCGGTCGGATCAGGCGCAAACAGGTTGATGCTCAGCCCGCCGGGACCCATCAGCACCAGGCGTCCGGCGTGGTCCGGGTAGTCCAGCGCGAACCGGACGGCGGTGCCTCCACCCAATGAATTGCCCACCAGCGGAACGCGTCCCAGACCGAGTTGGTCGAAGAGCCCTTTGAGAGCCCTAGCCGCATAGTGATTGAACTGGCCGTGTTCGGCGCGTTTGTCGGAATGGCCGTAGCCAGGCTGATCAACGGCCAGCACGTGAAAACGCTCGGCCAACACCGGAATGTTGCGCGAGAAGTTCGTCCAGCTCGCCGCTCCGGGACCGCCCCCGTGCAGCAGTACCACCGTCTGGTCGTTGCCGACGCCCGCTTCGTGATAGTGCAGCTTCAGCGGTCCGTCGACGTCGACCTCGACGAACCGCGAGGTCGACTCGAAGGTCAGCTCATCAGTCGCGGTCACCTGGCGCCGCCCCTTCTCAAGCGGGTGGGGGTCCCCCCTCTGGGGGCGTGCCCCCACCTCATCGCTACTCCAATCTGCATCGTCGCCGGCGCGGTCATACCTAAACCATGGTGTCGCCGGGCGGCAGCCCGAACTCGTGGTTACCGAAGATCACGTACGCCCGCTCGGGGTCGTTGGCCGCGTGCACCCGGCCGGCGTGTGCGTCGCGCCAGAAACGTTGCACCGGTGTGTCATTGGCCAGCGCTGTGGCCCCGGAAGCCTCGAACAGGCGGTCGATCGAAGCGATCGCGCGCCCGGTGGCACGCACCTGATCGCGGCGGGCGCGGGCGCGCAGGTCGAACGGGATCTCCTTGCCGGCGGACAGCAGCGTGTACTCGTCGGCAACGTTGCCGCTCAACTGGCGCCAGGCCGCGTCGATGTCGCTGGCCGCCTCAGCGATACGAACCTTGGCGAACGGGTCGTCCTTGGCCTTCTCCCCGGCGAACGCCGCGCGCACCCGCTTGCCCTGGTGCTCCACATGCGCGTCGTACGCGCCGTAAGCCATGCCGACGATCGGCGCCGAAATGGTAGTGGGATGCATGGTGCCCCAAGGCATTTTGTAAACCGGAGCGGTGTTGGTCTGATAGCCGCCCGCGGTGCCGTCATTCATCGCCTTGTACGACAAGAACCGGTGCCGGGGTACGAAGACGTCCTTGACGATGACGGTGTTGCTGCCGGTGCCGCGCAGGCCAACGACATGCCAGACGTCGTCGATGCGGTACTCGCTGCGCGGGATCAAAAAGCTGCCGAAGTCCACCGGCCGGCCGTCCTTGATGACCGGGCCACCGAGAAATGCCCACGTCGCGTGGTCACAGCCCGACGACCAGTTCCACGAGCCGCTGACCAGATAGCCACCGTCGACCACGACGCCCGCACCCATCGGGGCGTACGACGACGAAATCCGCACATTGGTGTCCTCGCCCCACACCTCCTCTTGGGCCTGCTGGTCGAACAGCGCCAGGTGCCAGTTGTGCACGCCGATGATCGAGCTCACCCAGCCGGTAGACCCACAAGCACTGGCCAGGCGACGAGCCGCCTCGTAGAACAGCGCGGGGTCACATTCCAGACCGTCCCACTGCTTGGGCTGCAGCAGCCGGAAGAAACCGATTTCCTGAAGCTCGCTCACCGTGTCGTCCGGCAACCGGCGCAGGTCTTCGGTCTCCTGTGCCCGCTGCCGCAATTTGGGCAGCAGCTCGTCGATGCCGTCTAGGACCGACTGGGCGTCACGTTGTTCAATGGACGTCACGGGTTCCTCCATAGGTGCCTCACTTAGACAGAGACTAGAACACGTTCCGATTTGTGTCGAGCACGCTATTCCTGCGACTGGTAGCGCCATCAATCGAGTTTTCTGTAACCTGTTCTAGTTATGATAGAGGAGAGGACTTCGCAGTGCCGGAAGTCGTGACCGATGGGGTTCCCGACGAGCCGCTCGGCAGCCATGTCCTTGAACTGGAGGTCGCCGATGTTCTCGCCGAGACCGACGAAGCGCGGTCGCTGGTCTTCGGGGTCCCGGACGGTGCCGAGATCCCTGGCGACCGGCTGCGGTATGCGCCCGGCCAGTTTCTGACACTGCGAGTGCCCAGCGATCGCACCGGATCGGTCGCGCGCTGCTATTCGTTGTGCAGCTCGCCGTTCACCGACGACGCGCTCACGGTCACCGTCAAGCGGACCGCCGACGGGTACGCGTCGAACTGGCTGTGCGACCACGCCCATCCCGGCATGCGGATTCACGTGCTGGCTCCGTCGGGCACCTTCGTGCCCAAGACGCTCGACGACGACTTCCTGCTGCTCGCCGCCGGCAGCGGGATCACGCCCGTCATGTCGATCTGCAAATCGGCGCTGTCCGAGGGCAGCGGGCAGGTGGTATTGCTCTACGCCAACCGCGACGAGCGCTCGGTGATCTTCGGCGACGCCCTGCGTGAGCTCGCCGCCAAATACCCCGACCGGCTGACCGTGGTGCACTGGCTGGAGTCGTTGCAAGGACTGCCATCGGCCACCGCGCTGGCCCAACTGGCCTCCCCTTTCACCGACCGGCAGGCCTTCATCTGCGGGCCCGGGCCATTCATGGCGGCTGCACGCGAAGCCCTCGAAGCGCTGAATGTGCCTGCGCAGCAAGTACATATCGAGGTCTTCCGGTCGCTGGAAACCGATCCGTTCGCCGCGGTGAAGGTCAAGGACGCCGGCGACGAGCCACCTGCGACCGCGGTGGTCGAGCTGGACGGGCAGACACATACCGTGTCGTGGCCGCGCGGGGCCAAGCTGCTGGACGTGCTCCTGGACGCCGGCCTGGACGCGCCTTTCTCCTGCCGTGAGGGCCACTGCGGCGCCTGCGCCACCACCCTGCGCGGCGGCAAAGTGAGCATGGAGGTCAACGACGTGTTGGAACAGCAGGACCTCGACGACGGGCTGATCCTGGCCTGCCAGTCTCACCCGGAAACCGATTCGGTCGAAGTTACCTACGACGAGTAGCCGCAGCGTAAGTTCCGCTCAGGCTGCGCGAGGGAAGCGAAGGGCAATGGCGATGATGCGGCTGGCGGCGGCGGTGGCGGGCGTCGGTTTGGTGCTGGCTTCGTCGTCTCTCGTCGATCCTGCGGATTCGTCAGCCGCCAGCAACAATGCCACCACGACGTTTCCGCTCGACGGGCCGAACCAGTTGGAGACCTACGCCCGGCTCGATTGCCATCACGCGAACGGCAGCTGCGACTTCACCGTGGGGGCCGACCGGAAGACAGCCGACGGCGTGACCGGGTTCCCAAACGATCTGTGGTCGCGGCAGAGCACCACGATCCGCCCCACCGACCGACTGGCGTACCTGGACGTGCACGCCACCGCCCAATACGACCGGGTCAACAAAGACGGCGGTTCCGACGAAGTCACCACGATCAACATGGGTGAAGGTCCGCTGGAGAAGTATCAAACCGTCGGCCGGATCGACTCGACGGACTGGCGGACCGGGCAACCTCGTCTTGACGTCAACGTCATCGCCTGCACGCACATCCAGGTGGTCTACAGCGGGGTCAATATCACCTCACCGAGCACCTGCGCACAAGCCAACTTCTCCTGAGCGACCATTGCGTGGCGTTGTCAACGAGACTCGAGAAAAGTGATCACCGCTCGGACGCGGCGGTGATCGTCAGCGGTCTCGGGCAGGTTCAGCTTGCTCAGAATGCTTCGCACGTGCTTCTCGACGGTGCCTTCGGTAGCCACAGGGCCAGGACGACCTGTTCTCCGCCCTGGAGCAGCGTTCGGCGGTGGTGTTCATCCATCCCGCCGATCTGCCCGGCCCGACCGTGCCCGGTGTCGCGCCGTTTGCCGCTGACTTCCTGCTTGACACCACTCGCGCGGCGTACCTGTTGGTGCGAAATGGCATCCGTCGCAAGTATCCGAACATCCGATTCATCCTCAGCCACGCCGGCGGGTTCGTCCCCTACGCCAGTCACCGCATGGCGGTGGCGATTACGGGCGACACCGGCCGCAGCCCCGCCGATAGCCTCGACGACTTCGCCGGCTTCTACTTCGACACCGCACTCTCGTCCAGCGCCGCTGCGTTACCCACGCTGCTTGCCTTCGCCAAACCCGGACACATTACCTTCGGGTCCGACTGGCCGTTTGCACCCATCGCCGCGGCCAAGCTCTTTGCCGCCGGACTGGAAACCTACTCGCGCATGAACGCCGAAACGCGCGACGCCATCGACCATCACAACGCCCTCGCACTGTTCCCTCGATTGGGCACGGCGCTTCCCGCGCCCAGATCGCACATCGAGACCGCCCGCCACGTCGCAAGCCGGGCGGTAATGCGCGGAATCGCTCGACTCATCACCACCAGGTAACAACGTAGAACTATGTAAATGGTCGGAATTGGTCATTCGCGGCTGGCTTCACTGGTCTAACGCGCATTGGGCCGACTCGTCGATCGAGCAGTTGGGTTGATTATCGTCAGTCACTTGTGGGGTCAACGCCGCAACCGCGATCAGCACGAGTCGAGGATCGTCCCTGGTGCCATGTGTTCCGACTCCCGGATCACGCTGTGATTCGGTGTCGAATCACAACGACCGTATGGGCAGCGTGCCGATCTCAGTCACGCGTTCACGCCGGCTGATGTACTGAAGCTGAACGCGCTTCTGAGCACGCGCTGCTCGATGAGGTCGGCGCCTCGGGCGACCCCGCCGGTCGCTGCGAAACCCGCCGCGACCCGTCGTGCACCGTCTGTCATGGTCATCGCCTGTCGAACTTTAGCCGACAGCCGAGCCGCCGTCAGCTTCTTCGCCGGTAGACGGGTTCCGCAGCGCGCCACCTCTGCCCGCCGCGCAACCTCGAATTGGTCGCGCCCAAATGGCACCACGCACACCGGAACCCCTCGGGCGAGGGCCTTTTGGGTGCCGCCCATGCCACCGTGGGTGATAGCGCACACCGCGCGGTCCAATACGGGGCCGTGCGGTACGAACTGGACCACTGTCGCGTTCTGTGTCAGTGCGATGTCGCTTGGTAGCCCGGCGGGTAGTGTCGCAACCACGTGTACCGGCTCGTCCGCGAGCGCGGTCATCGCGGTCTTGACGAGCTTTTCATCGGCCTGCTGCTGCGATGACGTTGTGACAAGGACGATCGGCCGGTCAATCGCCGCGAGCCAGTCGGGAACAGTATCCATGGCCGGTTCGAACATGCAGGGGCCGATCATCTGTATGGCATCGCCCCAGTCAGTCTGCGGATATTCGAACGGCTTCCCACTTGCCACCAGCATCAGCGGGGCCCGTCGCATGAATTCATCCGCCGAAGCAACCGGCGGCGCACCGGCGATCGCACGAATCTTGTTGCCTGCCGGCAACACCGCCCTCTCCATCATGCCGATCGCGATCGGCCGCAGCGCGGCGTCGCGGAGCCGGCCGCGCAGGCCCGGTAGTGGAGCCAGACCCAGTCCGAAAGGCGGCACTCCACGTGATTGCAGAGCCGGCGTATAGGGGGAGAAACATGCCCACGGAATGTCACGCGCGTCGGCGACCGACAGCGCACCCCAGCAATTCACGTCGACGAGCAACGCGTCGGGGCGCGTTCGCTCGACCGCATCGGCGAAGTCGGCGACTTCGTAGGCGGCGCGTCGGCAGAACACGTCCACCGCCCTCTTCAGGGCGCCGCGAGGATTTGAAGCCTTCCAGTCATCGTTGGCGATCGCCTCGATTCGCGGATCGATGATGTCGGTGGTGAAACCCAGCTTTCGCCCCATCTCCACACCCGTGGATAAGGTCCGAAGATGAATCTCGTGGCCGCGGGCGGACAATTCCAGCAGGAGGGCGCTGAACGGGAACAGATGGCCGAGTGCCGGCGAAGTGTAGGCCAAGATCGTTGCCATTGTTTTCACGTCTTCTCTTGGAGCTTGAGCATCTGGCACCTCACATTGTTGGGTATGAACGGTTCCGTGTCGGTACCGATGGCAACCATATGGATTGGGTGCCAGCACTACGGCCAGCCGCTGCAAATCCCTCGAGACCAATGAAAGCCATTATAGAAGAACGGTGTTCACCTTGGGTCCCGCCGATCGGGAACAGTAGCGGTTAGCAGTCACCGGAGATGGCGGAACACGTATCCACCGCAGTACGAGAATTGGTACCGCTCGAGCGCTACGGCGCGGCTGCGATGACGGCTTTGCCCGTGGGCGCTGGCACACCGAGCGCGTCATCGACTATCTGCAAGCAGTACTCAACTGCGCGACGCGGCCGTTCTCTTACAACGGCTTTCACTGCTCGTGGGGCGATTGTCGCGGGTGGCAGGTAGTGCTGGCATCCAATCCATATGGTTGCCAGCGGTGCCGACACGGAACGTTTCGTGCCCGACACTGGGGGACATGTCGATAAGAAACTCCGTCGTAACCCTTAACGCTGTGACCCAGCAGATCATCGACCTCGTCGAAAAAGACGTGGCAGCCGCTGATCTCACGGCCGATACGTCGTTGCAGAGTCAGGGGCTGGATTCGCTGAAGGTCATGTCACTCGTCTTCAAGATAGAAGAGCACTACGACATCGTCCTAGACGAGGCGGACGCGGACGATCTGCGGACCGTCGGCGATCTAGCGGCTTTAGTCGTTCGGCGAGTTGAGGAACAACCATGAGAGGTGCTCCCGCGATCCGTCCAAAGGATGCGACTCTGACCGAGATGCTCGCCGCGGCGGCGCAGACTCAGGTGAGCCTGTTCTTCGTCAACCGGAAAGAGCAAGACTATGAAGTCCCGATGGCTCGCGTGCGGGAGCGCGCGCTGTCGATCGCTGCGGATCTGATGGCTCGCGGAGTGCGCAAGGGCGATCGCGTCGCGCTCGTGCTGCCGACCTGCCCGGAGTTCGTGGAGTGCTTGTTCGGCGCGCTTTGCGCGGGAGCCATCCCGGTTCCGCTGTATCCACCGCTCCGGCTCGGCAAACTCGACGAGTATCACCGGCGGACAGCGGCCATGCTGAAGGCGGTCGATGCGGCCATGGTCGTCACCGACGAACGCATCCGGCGTTTTCTAGGGATCGCCGTTGCGGACTCGGCTCCTCGCCTGGGATGCGTGACGGCATCCGGCCTGGGCGGCCCGAACCGGGAAGAGGTCGAAGTTGCCCCCGACGACGTGGCATTGATCCAATTCTCCTCGGGCACAACCAACGACCCCAAACCGGTGGCGTTAACGCATGCAAATCTGCTGTCGAACCTTGCCGCGATTGAGGGCTACCTCATAGACGAGGGAGCGCCGAACCGGGTCGGCGTCACGTGGCTGCCGCTCTACCACGACATGGGATTGATCGGAAACCTGCTCTGCGCGTTCTACATGCGGCGCAAGTTGGTCTTGCTGCCGCCGGAGCTGTTCGTCGCGGTACCGGGTGCATGGCTCCGCGCCATCTCACGACACCGGGGCACGGTCACGGCGGCACCCAACTTCGCCTTCGGTTTGTGCCTGAAACGTATTCGCGACGAGGAACTCGACGGGGTCGACTTGTCTTCATGGCGGGTCTCGCTCAATGGAGCGGAGGCAGTCAGCTCCGCGGCACAGCGGCGATTCGAGGAGCGATTCGCGCGCTGGGGGTTGCGCGCGTCGGCGCTTACGCCGTGCTACGGGATGGCAGAGGCTTCGTTGGCCGTGACGTTCAAGCCGGCCGGCACCTCGTTTCGCACCCTTGGCGTGGACGCCGAGAGACTGGCCCTCGACGGCGTCGTCGCACCGGGCACCAAAGAACTGGTGAGCGTAGGCCGCCCGCTGGCCGGTGTGGAGGTAGAGATCCGCGACGCGGCCGGGGTGTCGTTGCCTCCCGGCCGCGTCGGTCACATCTTCGTTCGCGGACCCAGCGTCATGGCCGGCTACTTCGCCCGAACCGACCTGACCGATCAGGCGATCCACGACGGCTGGCTGGATGCGGGCGACCTGGGGTTCACCGAGGACGGCGAGCTCTTTGTGTGCGGACGCCAGAAAGACATCATCGTCGTGCGCGGCGCGAACCACGCGCCCGAGGAATTCGAGGCAGCGTTGGAGTCGCTGCCCGGCGTTCGTACCGGATGCGCCGTCGCCGTGGGATTCGTCCCCGCTGGCCAGGATGACGAGGCGCTGGCCATGCTCGTCGAGACTACTAACAACGCCCCCTCGACCCTGGCGGACGAGGTGGCGTCGCGAGTCCAGGAGCACACGCAGATCCGACCCGCACGCGTGGAGCTGCTGGCGCCGGGCACGCTGCCGCGCACCAGCAGCGGAAAGCTGCGACGGCGCGAGGCGCGCACCCAGTGGCTGGCAGGCACGCTCTCGCCGCCCAAAAAGGTCTCCGCCGCAAGGCTACTGACCGCCGCGGCCCACGGTGAGCTGTCGCACGCGCGCGCGAGGTTCGCACGGCGGGCGGACAACACACCGTCGCTTACACCGAGCAGTAGGGAACGATAGCCATGTACCGGACAGACACAACCATTGATTCACACTCAGGAAGCGCGCCGTCGCCGGCGCACCGGACGGCCAATGCCGTGCGCCTGCGGCCCACCCTGCTGGGCATCGCGTCGGCGCATCCGCCGTTTGAGATCACCATGCAGGAGAGCTGGGAGCGCTTGTTTGCGCACATGTCGCCGCAGGTTCGGTTCGGGCAGCGAATCGTTGAGTCGACTGCAGTGCAGAAGCGCCACATCATGTGGGATCCGGATACGCTGCCGGAAGTCTGTACCATGCTGACCGGCGACCGAATGGCAGCCCATGCCGATGCCGCCATAGATGTGGCCTCGCGTTCGATCAGCCAAGCGATCGAGGGTTTCGATAAGGCCCGCGTCGGCAGCTTCGTGATGGCCTGCTCGACCGGTTACATCAATCCCGGCC
>NZ_JBKQTQ010000028.1:0-28617 GCF_052143115.1 Mycobacterium sp. | reverse complement strand
AAATGAGCCGCGCCGGCGACGATGCAGAGCGCAGCGATGAGGTGGAGCGGCGCAAATGAGCCGCGCCGGCGACGATGCAGAGCGCAGCGATGAGGAGGAGCGGCGCAAATGAGCCGCGAAACCGAGCGCGGTTTGCTATCCGACCTGAAGCCCGGCACGCCGGTGCTGGTCGCGGGCGGCGGTGTGACCGGGCGCTCGGTGCTGGCCGCGCTGGCGCCGCTGGGTGTGACGGCAACGCTCTGCGACGACGACCCGACGACCCGGCAACAGTTCGCCGATGCCGGGACGGCGACGACGAGTTCGTCGATCGCGGCGCAGCGCATCACCGATTACGCCCTGGTCGTGACCAGTCCCGGTTTCCCGCCGACCGCGCCCGTGCCGGCTGCGGCCGGGTCAGCCGGTGTACCCGTTTGGGGCGACGTCGAGCTGGCCTGGCGGCTCGATGCGGCCGGTTACTACGGGCCTCCGCGCCGCTGGCTCGCGGTCACCGGCACCAATGGCAAGACGACGACCACGTCCATGCTGCATGCCATGCTCACGGTCGCAGACCTGCGCAGCAGCCTGTGCGGCAACATCGGTAGCCCGGTGCTGGATGCGCTGCGCGAGCCCGCCGACCTGCTGGCCGTCGAGCTGTCCAGCTTCCAGCTGCACTGGGCGCCGTCGGTGCGACCCGAGGCCGGCGTGGTGCTCAATATCGCCGAAGACCATCTGGACTGGCATTCCGACCTTGCCGACTACACCGCCGCCAAGGCGCGGGTGCTAACCGGCCGGGTCGCCGTGGCCGGGCTGGACGACCCGCGCGCCGCGGCACTACTGTCGGCTACCGACGCCCCGGTGCGCGTCGGCTTTCGGCTCGGCCAACCCGCCGTCGGGGAACTCGGGGTGCGGGACGGCATGCTCGTCGACCGGGCGTTTTCCGATGCCGTTCCGGACGGCTCAGCGCTGGCTGCGGTCTCGTCGATCCCGGTTCCCGGGCCGGTGGGCGTCCTCGACGCGCTGGCGGCGGCCGCTCTGGCGCGCAGCGTCGGGGTGCCCGCGGAGGCGGTCGCCGACGCGCTGGCAACGTTCCGGGTGGGCCGGCACCGCGCCGAGGTGGTAGCCGTCGTCGACCAGATCAGCTACGTCGACGATTCCAAAGCCACCAATCCGCACGCTGCCGAGGCGTCTGTGCTGGCCTACCCGCGGGTGGTGTGGATAGCCGGGGGTCTGCTCAAGGGCGCATCGGTGCAGGAGACGGTGGCCAGGATAGCTCCGCGGCTGGTCGGAGCGGTGCTGATCGGCCGTGATCGGGCAGAGGTTGCCGAGGCGTTATCACGACACGCGCCGGATGTCCCCGTCGTACAGGTTGTGACAGGCGAGGATGCTGTTATGCATGCGACTGCTGAGTCTCCTGTTACGTATGTGGCAAAAGTGGTTCCCTTGTCGGACGAGACTGTCGGCACTCGCGTGATGAACGCTGCTGTCGCCGCCGCCCGAGACCTGGCCCGCCCCGGCGACACCGTGCTCTTGGCACCCGCTGGGGCCTCATTTGACCAGTTCAGCGGCTACGCCGACCGCGGCGATGCGTTCGCGGCCGCCGTGCGTGCCACGTCCGGGTAACTGGGGTGAACAACATGTTGGCCCGGTTGCTACGCCGGGCAACCTTGGGCGGGCAGCCCGCGGAGAGCACGCCCGGCGCGGCGGAGGAGACCAGCGCGGCGGAGGTCGACGAGGGCGCGGCGGTCACCAAATCGGCGGCCGCGGCTACGGCCGGTCCGCGCACCCGGTTCGGTGCCTGGCTGGGCCGGCCGATGACGTCGTTTCACCTGATGATCGCTGTGGCCGCGCTGTTGACCACGCTGGGTCTGATCATGGTGCTCTCCGCGTCCGGGGTCCGTTCCTACGACGACGACGGATCGGCGTGGGTCATCTTCGGTCGCCAGGTGCTGTGGACCATCATCGGGCTGGTCGCGTGCTACCTGGCGTTGCGATTGCCGGTGGGGTTCATGCGGCGCATGGCGTTCTCCGGTTTCGCGCTGACCATCGTGATGCTGGTGCTGGTGCTGATCCCGGGAATCGGTAAGGAGGCCAACGGCTCCCGCGGGTGGTTCGTGGTCGCAGGCTTCTCGATGCAGCCCTCCGAGCTGACCAAGATCGCCTTGGCGATCTGGGGTGCTCATCTGCTGGCCGCCAGGCGCATGGAGCGGGCCTCGCTGCGGGAGATGCTGGTCCCGCTGGTGCCGGCGGCGGTGATCGCGCTGGCCCTTATCGTCGCGCAGCCCGACCTTGGCCAGACGGTGTCGATGGGCATCATCCTGCTGGGTTTGTTCTGGTACGCCGGCCTGCCGCTGCGGGTGTTCCTGAGTTCGCTGGCCGCCGCGATCGTCGCGGCGGCCATCCTGGCGGTGTCCGCGGGGTACCGGTCCGACCGCGTGCGGTCGTGGCTCAACCCCGGTCAGGACCCACAGGACTCGGGTTATCAGGCCAGGCAGGCGAAGTTCGCGCTGGCCAATGGCGGTATCTTCGGCGACGGTCTGGGCCAGGGCACGGCCAAGTGGAACTACTTGCCCAACGCCCACAACGACTTCATCTTCGCGATCATCGGTGAGGAACTCGGCCTGGTCGGTGCCCTGGGCCTGCTGGGGCTGTTCGGGCTGTTCGCCTACACCGGGATGCGCATTGCGCGGCGGTCTGCCGACCCGTTCCTGCGGCTGTTGACCGCGACCACCACGATGTGGGTGATCGGCCAGTCATTCATCAACGTCGGCTATGTGATCGGCCTGCTGCCGGTCACCGGTATCCAGCTGCCACTCATCTCTGCGGGTGGAACATCCTCGGCCACAACACTTTTGATGATCGGCATGATGGCGAACGCGGCTCGCCACGAACCCGAGGCCGTCGCCGCGCTGCGAGCCGGGCGTGACGACCGGATGAACCGGCTGCTGCGGTTGCCGTTGCCCGAGCCCTACGCGCCGACCCGGGTCGAAGCGCTGCGCGACCGGCTGCGCAGCCGACCGCAGCAGGCCAAGCCGGAGCGCAAGGCACCCGCCGCCCGTGCCAAGCGGCCGGCGAGACCACCCGCGGTAGACCAGGGGGCCTCGCGGGCTGGGGGCCCCGCCCGCTTGCGGGGGTGGGGGCACCTCCCGCTTGCGGGGGCGCATCATGGAGGCGCACAGCGGTACACCGGCCAGCGTCATGCACACGCCGGCCGTCGCGCACTGGAAGGTCAGCGCTACGGGTGAACGACTCGGTCAAAGAGCCAACCGGGGACTCCTCGTTGTCGGTGGTGCTCGCCGGCGGCGGAACAGCGGGCCACGTCGAACCCGCAATGGCTGTCGCCGACGCCTTGGTCGCCCTGGATCCGCAGGTCCGCATCACCGCACTGGGCACCCCGCGCGGTTTGGAAACCAAGCTGGTGCCCGAGCGCGGCTATTCGCTTGAGCTGATCACTCCGGTGCCGTTGCCCCGCAAGCCCACCGGTGACCTGGCCCGGCTGCCGCTACGGGTATTCCGTGCCGTCCGGCAGACCCGTGCTGTGCTGGACAAGGTCGACGCCGACGTGGTGATCGGCTTTGGCGGATACGTGTCGCTGCCCGCGTATCTCGCCGCTCGCGGCGCCGCCCGGCGGGGGCGGCGCGTGCCGGTGGTGATCCACGAAGCCAACGCCAGTGCCGGGCTGGCCAACCGCATCGGCGCCCGCAGCGCCAAGCGGGTGTTATCGGCGGTTCCGGACCCGGGTCTGCCGCACGCCGAAGTGGTCGGCGTGCCGGTCCGGGCGGCGATCACGTCGCTGGACCGTGCGGCACTGCGGGCAGAGGCCCGCGCGCACTTCGGCTTTGCCGAGGACGCGCGGGTGTTGTTGGTGTTCGGCGGCTCGCAGGGAGCCGCCTCGATCAACCGGGCGGTCGCCGCGGCCGCCGGTGGCCTTGCGGCCGCGGGGGTGGCGGTGCTGCACGCCCACGGGGCCAAGAACACCATCGAGCTACGCACTCCCGAGCCCGGCGACCCGCCGTATGTCGCGGTGCCCTACCTGAACCGGATGGACCTGGCCTACGCCGCCGCCGATGTGGCGATCTGCCGGTCGGGCGCGATGACAGTCGCCGAAGTGACCGCCGTCGGCCTGCCCGCGGTCTACGTGCCGCTGCCGATCGGCAACGGCGAACAGCGGCTCAACGCGCTACCGGTGGTCAATGCCGGCGGCGGCCTGCTTGTCGCCGATGTCGATCTGTCTCCGGGCTTCGTGGCCGATCAGGTCGCCGGGCTGCTCAACGATGCACCGCGGCTGGCGGCGATGACGAAGGCCGCCGCGCTGGTCGGTCACCGGGATGCGGCGCAGCAGGTCGCACGCATCGCGCTGGACTTGGCGAAGCAGGCGCGCCAAACGCGTGACGAGCGCCCCGGCGGAGGAGGTCGACGGTGACGCCCCCGCTGCCCCCCGAGCTGCAGCGCGTCCACATGGTCGGTATCGGGGGAGCGGGCATGTCGGGTATCGCCCGCATCCTGCTGGATCGGGGCGGACTGGTGTCGGGGTCAGACGCCAAGGAGTCGCGCGGTGTGCGCGCGCTGCGCGCCCGCGGCGCGCTGATCCGGATCGGCCATGACGCGTCGTCGCTGGACCTACTGCCCGGCGGGGCGACCGCCGTGATCACCACCCGCGCCGCGATCCCGAAGACCAACCCCGAGCTCGTCGAGGCCCGGCGACGCGGGATCCCGGTGGTGCTGCGTCCGGTGGTGCTCGCCAAGCTGATGGCCGGCCGCACCACGTTGATGGTGACCGGCACGCACGGCAAGACGACGACCACCTCGATGCTCATTGTGGCCCTGCAGCATTGCGGCCGTGACCCGTCCTTCGCGGTTGGCGGCGAGCTGGGCGAGGCCGGCACCAATGCCCACCATGGCAGCGGCGACTGCTTCATCGCCGAGGCCGACGAGAGTGACGGCTCACTGCTGGAGTACACCCCGCATGTCGCGGTGGTCACCAACATCGAATCCGACCATCTGGACTTCTTCGGCAGTCCCGACGCCTATACGGCGGTGTTCGACTCGTTCGCGGAGCGAATTGCCCCCGGCGGAGCGCTCGTCGTCTGTACGGACGACCCGGGAGCGGCCGCCCTGGCGGAACGCACTGCGGCGCTGGGGATCCGGGTGCTGCGGTATGGATCGCCCGACGGCCCGGCGCAGGAGCTGGCCGCAACGCTGTTGTCTTGGGAACAGCAGGGGACCGGGGCGGTCGCGCACGTCAAGCTGGACGGCGAAATCCATCCGTGGGTGATGCGGCTGTCGGTGCCGGGCCGGCACATGGCGCTCAATGCGTTGGGCGCGCTGCTGGCCGCGATCGAGATCGGCGCTCCCGCCGACTGCGTGCTCGACGGACTGGCCGGTTTTGAAGGGGTGCGTCGCCGCTTCGAGTTGATCGGCACTGCGGCGTCGGTGCGGGTGTTCGACGACTATGCCCACCACCCGACCGAGATCAGCGCCACGCTGGAAGCGGTCCGGACGCTGCTGGAACAGAGCGGCGCCGGGCGGTCACTGGTGGTGTTTCAGCCGCATTTGTATTCCCGGACAAAGGCTTTCGCCGCCGAATTCGGTCACGCGCTAGACGGCGCCGACCAGGTTTTCGTGCTCGACGTCTACGGCGCACGCGAACAACCCCTTCCCGGTGTGAGTGGGGCGAGTGTCGCGGAGCACGTTAGCGTACCGGCGCAGTATCTGCCCGATTTCTCCTCGGTCGCCGAAGCGGTGGCCGAGGCGGCCGGCCCGGGTGATGTCGTCGTCACCATGGGCGCGGGCGACGTCACCATGCTCGGGCCCGAGATCGTGACCGCGCTGCGAGTGCGGGACAACCGCAGCGCGCCGGGCCGTCCGGGGGTGTTGTGGTGACCGAGCAGGACGGCGGGGCGCCGGGGGAGGCGGTCGGCGACACCGTAGGGGACCCGTTACGGGAAATAACTGCCACCGAACCGATGCCTGCCGCCGTTGAGGCCGACGACGACGCGGGCGGTGCTGACGCCACCGCACCGGAGCAGGAAGACGTTTTCGAGGGGCCCCGTCGGCGGGCGAGGCGCGAACGCGCCGAGCGCCGCGTGGCGCAGGAGCGCGCGACGGCGATCGAGCAGGCCCGCCGGGAGGCCAAACGCCGGGCCCGCGGTCGGGCCGCGGTCACGGCCAAACCCGTTCCGCGCGGGGCGGTCCGGGGCTTGAAGCTGGTGCTTGCGACGGTCGGGCTGACCATGCTCACCGTTGCGCTCGGGCTGGTCCTCTACTTCACGCCGGCGATGTCTGCACGCAGCATCATCGTCACCGGGATCGGGGCGGTGACCCGCGATCAGGTGCTCGACGCCGCACAGGTCCGGCTTGGCACGCCGTTGCTGCAGATCAACACCGACCAGGTCGCCGACCGGGTGGCGGCGATTCGCCGGGTGGCGAGCGCACGGGTGCAACGCCAATACCCGTCGGCGCTGCGGATCACAATCGTCGAGCGGGTTCCGGTGGTGGTCAAGGAGTTTCCCGACGGTCCGCATCTGTACGACCGCGACGGCGTCGACTTCGCGACCGCCCCGCCGCCACCGGCCTTGTCCTACATCGACGTCGGCAACCCCGGGCCGACCGACCCGCCGACCAAGGCCGCGCTCGCGGTGCTGTTGGCCCTGCGACCCGAGATCGTCGCACAGGTGGGCCGGATTGCCGCGCCGTCGGTCGCATCGATCACCTTGACGCTCACCGATGGGCGCACGGTGATTTGGGGGACCAACGAGCGCACCGAGGAGAAGGCGGAGAAGCTGGCGGCCCTGTTGACCCAGCCGGGCCGGATCTACGACGTGTCCAGTCCGGACCTGCCCACCGTCAAATAGCGAAAATCGCTGCAAAATTTGCTCGGCGCGCGTCGGCGCGCCTGCATCGTTAGCGCGCGCGGGGGCCCTACCGTTCTGTTTGCGCGAAACTACTTGACATAACTCTAAGTCTATGGTTGAGGTTGAGGGTTTCCGAGCAGGCTAACGGGTGCCACCAGGGCTAGTCCCACCAGGGAGGAAGACACAATGATGACCCCGCCGCACAACTACCTGGCCGTCATCAAAGTCGTGGGAATCGGCGGCGGCGGCGTCAACGCCGTCAACCGAATGATCGAGCAGGGCCTCAAGGGTGTGGAGTTCATCGCGATCAACACCGATGCCCAGGCGCTGTTGATGAGCGACGCCGACGTCAAGCTCGATGTCGGGCGCGACTCGACCCGCGGGCTAGGCGCCGGTGCCGACCCCGAGGTCGGCCGCAGGGCCGCCGAAGACGCCAAGGACGAGATCGAGGAGCTGCTCCGCGGCGCCGACATGGTGTTCGTGACCGCCGGCGAAGGAGGCGGCACCGGCACGGGTGGCGCGCCCGTCGTCGCCTCCATCGCCCGCAAGCTGGGCGCGTTGACGGTCGGTGTTGTCACGCGACCGTTCTCGTTCGAGGGCAAGCGGCGCGGCAACCAGGCCGAAACCGGCATTGCTGCGCTGCGGGAAAGCTGCGACACGCTGATCGTCATCCCCAATGACCGCTTGCTGCAGATGGGTGACGCGGCGGTGTCGTTGATGGATGCCTTCCGCAGCGCCGACGAGGTGCTGCTCAACGGTGTGCAGGGCATCACCGACCTGATCACCACGCCGGGCCTGATCAACGTCGACTTCGCCGACGTCAAAGGCATCATGTCGGGTGCGGGAACGGCGTTGATGGGCATCGGTTCTGCCCGCGGCGACGGCCGCGCGCTCAAGGCTGCCGAGACCGCGATCAATTCGCCGCTGCTGGAAGCTTCCATGGAGGGCGCACAGGGTGTGCTGATGTCCATCGCCGGCGGCAGCGACCTGGGGCTGTTCGAGATCAACGAGGCGGCCTCGCTCGTGCAGGACGCCGCCCACCAGGACGCCAACATCATTTTCGGCACCGTCATCGACGACTCCCTGGGCGACGAAGTGCGGGTCACCGTCATCGCGGCGGGCTTCGACGCGAGCGGACCTGGCCGCAAGCCGATCATCGGCGGGGTCGGCGGGGGCAACAAGCATGAATTCGAGTCCGGAAAGGCTGGCAAGATCAGCTCGAGCCTGTTCGAACCGGCGGACGCGATCAGCGTTCCGTTGCACACGAATGGCGCGACCTTGAACATCGGCGGTGAGGACGACGACGTCGACGTGCCGCCTTTCATGCGGCGCTAGCCGCGCGACGAGGCGCGCCCCGAAGCGGCGTGGGAGGAGTGCGGCATGGCGTCGGGGCGAGTCGGTGCTACGCGAGCCGGATACTGGGTATGTGAGCGTTCGAATTCGGCGTGTGACCACTACCCGCGCCGGCGGCGTTTCGGCGCCGCCGTTCGACACCTTCAACCTTGGTGACCATGTCGGCGACGACCCGGCCGCCGTGGAGGCTAACCGGATGCGGCTGGCCGCCGCCATCGGCCTGGGCACCGACCGGGTGGTGTGGATGAACCAGGTTCACGGCGATCGGGTCGAGGTGGTCGACGGGCCCCGCAGTAGCCCGATCGAGAACACCGACGCATTGCTGACCAGCATGCCGCGGCTGGCCTTGGCGGTGGTGAGCGCCGACTGCGTGCCGGTGCTACTGGCCGACGCGCAGGCCGGGGTCGTGGCCGCGGTGCACGCCGGTCGGGTCGGGGCGCGCGACGGCGTAGTGGCACGGGCGGTCGAGGCCATGCTGGCCGCGGGCGCGCATGCACCGGACATCTCGGCGCTGCTGGGGCCCGCGGTCAGCGGTCGCAACTACGAAGTTCCTGCTGGGATGGCCGACGAGGTCGAGGCAGCGTTGCCGGGCAGTCGCACCACCACCTCGACCGGAACCCCTGGACTGGACCTTCGCGCCGGAATCGCTTGTCAGCTCAAGGCTTTGGGCGTCGTCGCCATCGACGTCGACCCGAGGTGCACGGTGGACGACGTCAGCCTGTTCAGTCATCGCCGCGACGCCCCGACCGGGCGGTTGGCATCGGTGGTGTGGATAGATTGAGCGTGGTGGCGGTAAAACTTTCACCCCGACCGGACCGGGAATCGGAATTGGCCGACGCTCTGACAGCGCTACGGTCACGGCTCGCCGCGGCCGCGGAATCTGCCGGCCGCAAACTCGACGAAATTCAACTTCTGCCTATTACCAAATTCTTTCCAGCAACCGATGTAGCGATTTTGTCGAGTTTGGGATGCGCCGCCTTCGGCGAATCCCGGGAGCAGGAGGCGGCGGCGAAGGTGGGCCAAGTCGCAAGGTTGCTAGGCGGCTCGTCGAGCGGCAATCCCACACCGCCACGCCTGCACTGGCACATGGTGGGCCAGATCCAGCGCAACAAGGCCCGCTCGCTGGCCGACTGGGCGCACACCGCCCATTCGATCGGCAGTACTCGAGTGGTGCGGGCCCTCGACCGCGCTGCGGCGGCGGCATTGAGCGAGGGCCGTCGGGAGGATCCGCTGCGGGTCTACGTCCAGATCAGCCTCGACGGGGACGTTTCCCGCGGCGGTGTCGACGTCTCCGACCCCGGGGCCGTCGACGAAATCTGCGCGCAGGTCGATGCCGCCGGATCGCTGGAGTTGGTTGGGCTGATGGGCATTCCGCCCTTGGAATGGGATCCCGATGCTGCATTCGAGCGTCTGCAGTCGGAGCACCAGCGGGTACGCCGAGCGCATCCGGATGCGGCGGGACTGTCGGCCGGGATGTCAAACGACCTCGAAAGCGCGATCAAACATGGTTCGACGTGTGTGCGTGTCGGTACCGCGTTATTGGGCAGGAGACCGCTACCGTCACCCTAATTAGTCACTCCAGTCACATCTTCATCACAGGCACCGCAACTCCCAGAGCCTAGAAGGGGTCACGCGATGAGCACACTGCACAAGGTCAAGGCCTACTTCGGTATGGCTCCGATGGAGGACTACGACGACGAGTATTACGACGACCACGCCCCGACCCGGGGCAGCTACCCGCGGCAGCGGTTCGCCGAGGACGGATACAGCCGCTACGAGGGGCGCGACTACGACGACCCACGTGGTGAGCCCGGCGACTATGCGCCGGGCAGCTATCGCGGCGGCTACGCCGACGAACCCCGATTCCGGGCGCATGAATACGACCGCGGCGACCTGGCCCGGCCGCGCTTCGGGTCGCTGCGGGGTTCCACCCGCGGGGCATTGGCGATGGATCCGCGCCGGATGGCGATGCTGTTCGACGAGAGCAGCCCACTGTCGAAGATCACCACGCTGCGGCCCAAGGACTACAGCGAGGCCCGCACCATCGGGGAGCGGTTCCGCGATGGCACCCCGGTGATCATGGACCTGGTCTCGATGGACAACGCCGACGCCAAACGGCTGGTCGACTTCGCGGCGGGGCTGGCGTTCGCGCTGCGTGGTTCCTTTGACAAGGTCGCGACTAAAGTGTTCTTGCTCTCGCCCGCCGATGTCGACGTCTCGCCCGAGGAGCGCCGACGCATCGCCGAGACCGGCTTTTACGCCTACCAGTAGCCGTCGGCGGCTCGGACTCCGCGCGGGCCCGTTGCTGGGTGGATGTGACGCGCCGTTCGAGTCGGTAGGCTGACGTTGCCGTGCTGGCTGCAGCCGGGGCTGTCATCAAAGTCACATCTTCTTCGTCATTAAGGTCGGGCTCTAGTTGACGCTGTTCGTGCACATCATCGGTTTTGCGCTGTTCATCTTCTGGCTGTTGCTGATCGCTCGGGTCGTCGTCGAGTTCATCCGATCGTTCAGCCGGGACTGGCACCCCCGGGGCGTCACCGTGGTCATTCTCGAGATCATTTTGTCGGTCACCGATCCGCCGGTGAAGCTGCTACGACGGCTGATACCGCAGCTCACTGTCGGTGCCGTTCGTTTCGACCTGTCCATCATGGTGCTGCTGCTGCTGGCCTTTATCGGCATGACAATGGCGCTGGATTACCACGGCTGAATCCGCGGGCCTGCCATCGGTGGCTGGCAACTACGGGCCCGGACGGTTTTGCGGGGCCGGATTTCGTTCGCTTAAGGCGTTGATTTGTCGCCTCTTAATCTTTGAAATTCGGTCTTATTTATCGGGCGAATCGGCAACCGCCGGGTCTGGTGTGACAGGATGGGCGGCAGTTGCAGTATGGCTACGACAACGTTCATCCCGACCTACACTTTCGTAGTCGGTTTGACTGTCCACACTCAAGGGGGCTAAGAATGCCGCTGACACCCGCCGACGTCCACAATGTGGCGTTCAGTAAGCCGCCGATCGGCAAGCGTGGTTACAACGAAGACGAGGTCGACGCCTTCCTCGACCTGGTGGAAAACGAGCTGACCCGCCTCATCGAGGAGAACTCCGACCTGCGTCAGCGGGTCAACGAGCTGGACCAGGAGCTGGTCAGTGCCCGGGCCGGCGCCGGCACCAGTACTCAAGCCACCCAAGCCATTCCGCTGTATGAGCCCGAGCCCGAGCCCGTCAAGCCCCCGCCCCAGCCCGCCCCGCAGCCCGCCCCCCAGCCTGCGCCCGGTTCCATCGACGAGGAGCACGCGATGAAGGCGGCCAGGGTGCTCAGCCTGGCCCAGGACACCGCCGACCGGCTGACCGGCACCGCCAAGGCGGAGTCGGACAAGCTGATGGCCGACGCCCGGGCCAATGCCGACCAGATCCTCGGCGATGCACGTCGCGAGGCGGAAACCACGGTCGCCGAGGCCCGACAGCGCGCTGACGCGCTGCTGGCCGATGCGCAAACCCGCTCCGAGACCCAACTGCGCCAGGCTCAGGAGAAGGCTGATGCATTGCAGGCCGACGCCGAGCGCAAGCACTCCGAGATCATGGGCACGATCAACCAGCAGCGAACTGTGCTCGAGGGTCGTCTCGAACAGCTGCGCACGTTCGAACGCGAGTACCGCACGAGGCTCAAGACCTACCTGGAATCTCAGCTCGAAGAGCTTGGCCAGCGCGGATCGGCGGCACCGGTCGACTCCAGCGCCACCAATGAAGCCGCCGGGTTTAACCAGTTCAATCGAGGCAATAACTAACTCGGCCAAGGTACCTACACCGGCGGTCGGTATCCTGCAGACTTGGCAATGTCGCCCCGTCGGCTGGAGGTTTACCGATGCTGATTATTGCGCTGGTGTTAGCGGTGATTGGTCTCGCCGCATTGGTGTTCGCGGTGATTACCAGCAATGAGCTGGTCGCCTGGGTATGCATAGGCGCCAGTGTGCTGGGCGTCGTGCTGCTCATCTTTGATGCGCTGCAGGAACGTAAGCGACGCGACGCCGAGGCAGTCGACAAGGAGCTCGACGAGGCACCTGCTGAATCACGCTCGCGAGACGACGGGCCGGCCTACGCGGACTACCCCGAGGACGATGAATCCTCAGCACCTGCGGTTACGGGTGGTGACGCGAATGCGATCAGTGAATACGACCACGGCGATAGCGTCAGCGACGACCACAACACTCACTAGGACCAGCTAAAACGCTCAGTCTGCCGACGTCGGGGTGGCGAGCAGTTCACGGACCTCGTCGTCGGTGACCTGGTGGAAGTGTACGAAAACCTGTCCCACTGCCTCGAAGTCGCTGGGCATAGTCGCGCACACCACGTCGTCGGCCTCCCGCGCCAGCTCCTCGCACACTGACTGGGGTCCCACCGGCACAGCGACGACGATCGCTTCCGGGTTGCTGGCCCGCAGTGCCCGCACTCCCGCGAGCATGCTTGCGCCGGTGGCAATCCCGTCATCGACCAAGATCACGGTCTTGTCGCGCGGGTCGGCGACCGGTCGTCCGCCGCGATAGGCGTGCTCGCGTCGGTCGAGTTCGGCCGTTTCGCGGTCAATGACCGCGCGCACCTGCTCGTCGCTGATGCGGAGGCTGCACACCACATTGTCGTTCATGACGACGACGCCGCCGCTGGCCAGCGCACCCATCGCCAGTTCCGACCAGTGCGGCACGCCAAGTTTGCGCACCAGGAACACGTCCAGCTCCGCATGCAGAGCCGCGGCGACTTCCCAGCCCACCGGAACGCCGCCGCGGGCCAGTCCGAGGACCAGCAGGCCGTCCTTGCCGTGGTAGGCCGCCAGCTCCTCGGCCAGCACACGGCCGGCTTCCCGACGGTCGCGGAAGGTGCGTCGGGATGTTCGCCGCAGAAAGCCACTGGGTCGGTTCATGCGTCGTACTCGCCGTCGTCTGTCCTAGTTGTTAAGTGGCAGCTTACGACCGGTTTCCCCGCGCCGCGCGGGCTTGGAAGAGATCTGCCGGTCCGGGGCGCCGTTCCCGCCTTGGGTTTCCCGCGCGGGTGCGGTGGGAAACCCGAAATCGACGCGATACTCTTACCGCGTCCCATAAGATATGCCATAAAATATGGCATATCTTATGGCATGACGACATCAGTTGAAGAGTTGATCCAAGCCGCGACCGATGCCAGGCGCATCGCTCAAAAGGCCATCGCGCTGGCCGTGCGCGAGGCCCGCGCCGCCGACTGGTCCTGGGATCAGATCTCTGCCGCGTTGGGCGGAAAGCCGAACGGGGAGACGCTGCGGCGCAACTTCACCGCCGACGAATAGCGGCCACCACCCGCATCCCATTTCCACTGAAGGACCAACGGATTCCCACAGCGTGGGTCTGGACGGTTCCGGCTGATTACCGTCTAGCCCTGTGCTGCAAGAGAATTCGACGTTTTGCCGTCCCGGTCACAGCTCGCCAATTCCGGTCGGTTCCGGGTCATTACCGTCGAATAAACGGCAACGTTCCCATACCGTCCTCGATGTGTCACCCGGCTCGAGGTGATCCGGGCGCCAGCAGGTTGCAGGGTACGTCGTAGCCGGCGTGCGTCACACGCTCAAATGGCCTTGACGGATACGTGCACGGAAGAAGGACAGAACCCACACCGCCGCCACACTTGTTGTCGCCCCCGATCTGGACATCGTGACTTTCGCGGATCGGCCACGGTCCGAACCTGGAGCGGGTAGTCAATTACTCACGCGCTTGTGCGGTCACAAACCCGGATTGCTCCCAACACAGCAGCCGAGCAGTGTGGGGACAAGCGAACGATTCTTCTGGTAACGCGGGGAGCAGATGAAAATGCCAGGCGACACGACGACACATACTCGCGACATCACGCTTGATACCTACCGCTACCTGCGTGGCGGCATGGCGGTCATGATTGTCATGCTCGGCGCGGCCGTAATCGGCGAACGGCTGACGGCAACCTGCTGGCAAACCTCGATCAGCGCCTACTACTTCACCACCGCACACAGCATCTTCATCGCAGCGCTCTGTGCCCTCGGCGCGCAATTCATCGTCTACAAAGGCAGCAGCGACACCGAGGATGTCCTGCTGACTCTCGCGGGCATCCTGGCATTCATCGTCGCCATGGTCCCCACCACCCGACCCGTCTTGCTGTGCGGGCGATACGGCCTGCCGGCCGAATACGAGGTCAAGCACGCAATCACCAACAATGTGTGGGCCGTCGTGATCGCCCTGGTGATCGCTCGTGTGGTGTCGTGGTGGCTGTACCGGCGTACGAACACCGCCCGGCCGAAGAGCGTTTTGGGCACGGTGTCGATGTACATCCTGCGTGCGGTCATGGCGCTGGGCCTTGTCGCACTGGTCTTCTTCCGAAACTGGTTCGATTCGAATGCACACGGCGTTGCCGCGGTGATCATGTTCCTGGCGATCATCGCCACCGTCGTCACCACCGCATTCCTCGTCAGCCGTCAAGATGACGCCAAGTCTCCGCATCGGCACCTCTATTACATGCTCTACCAGGGCATTGCGGCGGCGATGATCGTGACGTTGATCGCTGTTGTGGTGCTGCACTTCGCGCTCGACAGCTGGAACCACTGGGTCATCGTTGTCGAGACCGCGCTGATCCTCGAGTTCACCGTCTATTGGGTCGTTCAAACCATCGAGCTATGGAGAACTCCCAACCGATTCGAACTCCTTCCCGAAGCCGATCAGCCCCAATTCGCGCGACGAGGGCGCAAGCGAGGCCCCGCCGGATTGCTCCCGGAGGTCGTGGAGGCGACAAGACCGCCCGTCCGAGAGCGACTTCTGACTGCCCTCTAAAGGCGACTAGACGAACCGACAGAAATCCTGTCCGAGGAACAACCTCGTCGAAGCCGCAGGTTCAAATCCTCACGAACGTCACGTGTGATGTCTTGAGACATCACAGTGTGTGGTTCGACAGTGTGTGGTTCGACAGGATTTGAACCTGCGAGTTGTTGACCGGTGGCTCTGTGCTACTGATCGCTAACATGCCCGAGGGACTCACGACCCACTACTACCAGGGCCTTTGGGGCTCAACGAATGAGGGTCTGCCACCGGCGGCAAGGGCGGTCGCGATCCCGAAGTATGTGGAACGGTTGATCTGGTACAACGAATACCCACATCCCGGCGCGGCTTGGCCGATCGAACCGGCCGAAAAGATCCACCACGTCCGGACATGGGTGGAGGCGTTGGAACCGCGTGTCAAGGCGCATCCCGGGTCGCCGAAAGTCGCAATCTACCCCAATGCCGACTTCCAGTACATGCGACGGGCGGACGGCGTGCCGCAACACCACGACATCCTGCCGCCGCACTGATCAGGGCTTCCCGGAACGGGATCCGCACAAGTCCAGGTCGGCGGTCAACTCTGATATCCATGGATTAGTCGTCGCACCCCACAACGGGCCTACCTCGCCCGACCCAAAGCAACCCCAACCGGCACCCCGCTACACACACCGGCGCCTACCGCATCCGCCACGACCGCATCGACAGCGACGGCAAGCTCACCTCTGCGCCACAACAGCCGCCTACACCACGATCGGGATGGGCCGCAGACACGCCGGCACCGACGTCCGGCTCCTGATCCATGACCTACACATCCCGGTCGTGACCACCGACGGCCACCTACTACGAGAACTCCAACTCGACCCGACGAAAAACTACCAACGACAAATCAAACCGTGAACGATGTCCCAAGACACATGTGCACGATGTCCCGAGACATCGCAGGGGTGTCCGAGGGGGGACTTGAACCCCCACGCCCATTAGTAGGGCACTAGCACCTCAAGCTAGCGCGTCTGCCATTCCGCCACTCGGACCCGGGCTAATCAATTGGCAGCTAAGGCTATCGGATTGGCCTGCTCGCGCCCAAACCCAAATCTCGCTGGAGGGGTGAACACCCCCGCCTGCGGGGAAGCTGACCGTAGACGCCGCGCGGCCACGCCGGTGGCAATGGTAGGAAAGGTGACTGTGACGGTGCCAACCGAAACACCCATCGACGACGTGGTGGACGTTGTCAGCAGGCTGATCAGGTTCGACACCACCAACACCGGCGATCTGGCAACCACCAAGGGCGAGGCCGAGTGTGCCCAATGGGTTGCCGCTCAATTGGAGGAGGTCGGCTACCAGGTCGAATACGTCGAGTCAGGCGCGCCGGGACGCGGCAATGTGTTTGCCCGCCTCGAGGGCGCCGATAGCTCCCGCGGCACGCTGCTGATCCACGGGCATCTTGACGTGGTGCCCGCGGAGCCGGCCGAGTGGAGCGTGCACCCGTTCTCCGGTGCAATCGAGGACGGCTACGTCTGGGGCCGCGGTGCGGTCGACATGAAGGACATGGTCGGCATGATGATCGTGACGGCCCGGCAGTTCCGGCGGGCCGGCGTCGTGCCGCCGCGCGACCTGCTGTTCGCCTTCGTTGCCGACGAAGAAAACGGCGGTAAATACGGGGCGCAATGGCTGGTCGACAACCGGCCCGACCTGTTCGACGGCGTCACCGAAGCGGTCGGGGAGGTCGGCGGGTTCTCGCTGACGGTGCCGCGCCGCGACGGCGGCGAGCGTCGCCTATATCTCATCGAGACCGCGGAAAAGGGGCTGTACTGGATGCGGCTGACGGCGCGCGGCCGGCCGGGACACAGTTCGATGACGCATGAGCACAACGTCGTCACCTCCATCGCCGAGGCGGTGGCGCGGCTGGGCCGCCACCAATTCCCGCTGGTCGTGACCGACACCGTCGTGCAGTTCCTGAAGGCCATCACCGACGAGACGGGCCTGACATTCGACACCGGGTCCTCCGACCTGGAGGGGACGATCGACAAGCTCGGTCCGATGGCCCGCATGCTCAAGGCGATCCTGCACGACACCGCCAACCCGACGATGCTCAAGGCCGGCTACAAGTCCAACGTGATCCCGGCGACGGCGGAGGCCGTGGTGGACTGCCGGGTGCTTCCCGGCCGGCTAGCGGCGTTCGAGGCGGAGGTCGACGAGCTGATCGGTCCCGACGTGACCCGCGAATGGATCACCAACTTGCCGTCGTACGAGACCACTTTCGACGGCGACCTCGTCGACGTGATGAACGCCTCGCTGCTGGCGGTGGACCCCGACGCCAGGACCGTGCCCTACATGCTTTCGGGTGGGACAGACGCAAAAGCATTCTCGCGCTTGGGTATTCGTTGCTTCGGCTTCACCCCTTTGCGGCTGCCGCCGGACCTGGATTTCGCCGCGTTGTTCCACGGCATCGATGAACGGGTACCCGTCGACGCGCTGAGGTTTGGCACCGAGGTGCTGACACACTTTTTGACACACTGCTAGCCGCACGTTGAGCCAATCAATCGAGAGGGGACCGACCATGATCGCACCGCCCGACCCGTACGCTGCACTGCCGAAACTGCCGTCGTTTCACTTGGAGTCGGCGTCGATCACCGACGGGCAGCCGCTGGCGACGCCGCAAATCAGCGGGATCTTGGGCGCGGGCGGCGAAGACGTCAGCCCGCAGCTGAGCTGGTCCGGTTTTCCCGACCAGACCCGCAGCTTCGCCGTGACCGTCTATGACCCGGATGCCCCGACCTTGTCCGGTTTCTGGCACTGGGCGGTGGCCAACCTGCCCGCCTCGGTCACCGAGTTGCCCGACGGTGCCGGCGAAGGTAGTGACCTACCGGGTGATGCGCTGACGCTGGTCAACGACGCCGGTATGCGCCGCTATGTCGGCGCCGCGCCGCCCCCCGGCCACGGGCCGCACCGCTACTACGTCGCCGTGCACGCGGTCGATGTCGAGAAACTCGACCTCAATGAGGACGCCAGCCCCGCATACCTGGGCTTCAACCTGTTCCAACACGCGATCGCCCGTGCCGTCATCTACGGAACCTACGAGCAGCGGTAGTAGGGCATCGGGACGACGTTGGGACGGCCCAGATGACGGTTCCCGACCCCAACCGGCTCGGCGGCCTCGAGTGGGCCCGGCGCACCCGCGGCAAGTTGACGGCGGCGGAGCGGCGTCGTCTGATCGGCGCGATCGCCGTAGGCCAGGCGGTCAACATGGTCGGACGCGCGAAGCTTGCGCTGGGGAGGCTGCCCGACGGCGCATCGGCCATCGACGTGCGCGACTTCGAGCCACCTGACTCACGGCTTGCGCGGCAGGCCGAGGCAGCGTGCGCAGAGCAGCCCGATCTGATTGCCGCCCACTCGTATCGGACCTGGATGTGGGGAATGGCACTGGCGGCCCTCGACCGCGAGCGGCTCGACCGCGAGCTGTTTTACTGCGCCGCACTGGTCCACGACTGGGGAGCCACGGTCCCAGTTCCGGGCGAGGACTTCACGATCCGGGGAGCCGAGCGAGCGCTGGCATGCGCTCAGGCCGCGGGCATCGATCCCGCCCGAGCCGAGCTGATCGCCGACGGCATCTGCTGCCACACGACGCCCGGCGCGACCGTCAGGCGGGATGGCGCCATCGCGTACTACGTGCAGTACGGGGCGATGGTCGACGGCGCCGGGTTGCGTGCCTGGGACGTTGCTCCGCGCAACATTGCGGAGGTGCTGCGACGCCATCCGCGCGGGCCCGGCTTCAAGCGCGGTCTGAGCAACACGATCAAAGACGAGGCGCGCGCCGTGCCGGGAGGACGCTTCGGACTGCTCAGGCGCTGTGGGATGACGCTTGCGGTGCGGATGGCGCCGTTCGACAGCTGAGCAGCCCGACATTGGACCTCGGGTCAGGGTTTAGCCGCTGCCGAACCGACGGCCTCGCTCAACGCAGAAAACCCACCTTCGCGCAGCCGATGCGCGATGCCGTCGTGAATGTGCTTGGCCCACAAGCCTCCGCCGTAGATGAAACCGGTGTAGCCCTGCAGCAGTGACGCCCCCGCGGTGATGCGGTCCCAGGCGTCGTCCACGGTCTCGATGCCACCGACGCTGATCAGCGTCATCCGGTCACCAACCCGACCGTAGAGTCGCCGCAGCACCTCGGCGGCGCGCTGCGCCAGCGGCGCCCCCGAGATGCCGCCGCTGCCCAGTCGCTCGACGCCCGGGGTACGCAGCCCATCGCGCGACACCGTGGTGTTGGTCGCGACGATGCCGGCCAAACCCAGCTCGACCGCCAGGTCGGCGATGCCGTCGATGTCGGAGTCGGCAAGATCCGGTGCGATCTTCACCAGTACCGGCGTCGAGGTCTCGGCGAGCACCGCCGACAGGATGCCGCGCAGTGACTCGACCGCCTGCAAATCGCGTAGCCCGGGGGTATTCGGCGAACTGACGTTGACCACCAGGTAGGTGGCCAGCGGCCCGACCAGCCGGGCGCTGGCCCGGTAGTCGTCGGCGGCCTGCTCGGGCGGGGTGGACTTGGTCTTGCCGATATTGACGCCGATCGGCACATCGGGGTTTTGCCGTGCCAGCCTGGACGCCAGCTGAGCGGCGCCGTGGTTGTTGAAACCCAGCCGGTTGAGTAGCGCGCGGTCGGCAGGCAGCCGGAATAGCCGAGGAGCAGGATTGCCTGGTTGGGGGTGGGCGGTCACGGTGCCGACCTCGGCGTAGCCGAATCCCAGCGCGCCCCAGGCCTTCAGCCCGATGCCGTCTTTATCGAAGCCCGCAGCCAGACCCAGCGGCCCGGGGAATCGCACCCCGAACACCATGCTGGCCAGCACCGGGTCGGTCGGTGCCAGCTGCCGGCTCAAGCGCCGCCGCACCGGCGCCGTGGTGGTGAGGCCACGCAGCGCCGCGAACACCAGCTCGTGGCTGCGCTCGGGCGGCACCAGGAACAGCAACCGGCGGAGCGCACCGTATAAGTGATGACGGTCGTCGCGCGCGGCGCTCACCGTCACAGTTCCGGCTGGTCGAGCCGGGCGTTATCGATGCGAGACTTCTTGCGGCGCAACAACACCCGCCTACTTCCATCGGTATAGAGTCGCACCCGGGTCAGCTCCCAGCCGCGGTACTCCGCTTCGATGGACAATCGGGTCGAGGCGCTGAGCCTGGTCACCTCCGGCGGCAGGCGCAGCGGCGCCCATTCGTATTCGTCGGACATCTCGCTGTCCCAACCCGCCGGCAACCGGCCGCCTCGTGCCGTTGTCAATGTGGACCCGCCGCCGCGTGCTCGATGATCTGAACGCCCCCGCCCGAACCCGACACCACATACAACGTGCCCGCGGCGTCGTCGAAGGTCAGCGTGTCGGGTTGCTGCACGGTTGGGTACCGTACCTTTTCCACAGGGATTCCGGTTGACAGATCGTAACCAATAACCAAATTCGCCGCGGTTTGCGACACCCAAGTCAGCCCGCGAGACCCGGCCAGGCCGTAGGGGGACTGCCGCACTGGGTAAGCCTGCCGCAAGATCAGCGGGTCGACACCGAACACCAGCAGCTCGCCGCCCCGGGTGTCGGTCACCAACAACCTGCCCGCGGGGTCGGCCACCATGGTGGTCGCACCCTGACCGGCGCGTAACGCCTGCCCGACCTTTCCATCGGGACCGACCGTGGTGACCGACGTCTGGCCACGATCCAACACGGCCACGGTATTTCCTTGCGCCGCAACGGAATCAACGTGTCCGAAGATTTTCGTCCGATTGCTGACGGTGGCTGCGGGCGCGATTGCGTAGATCGTGCCGTCAGCGGTGCCCAGCGCCACGGTGCCGTCGGCGCGGCGGGCGATCGCAGTGAAATCGACGCTCTCCGCGCCGCTGACGCCGACGCGGGCGACTCGTCCAGCCGACAGATCGGCCACGAAGTAGCCGCCGCGGGTGGACAGATAAGCGTTGCCACTGCCGTCACCGGCCAGCCCGGTCGCCGGGCCGGGCAGGTCGATGACGCGCGATGATGTTTGCTGAGAGCCCATCGCAGTGATCTTGGCGGGTGTCGTGGCGGCTAACCCGAAGGTCAAGATCACCAATTGCGCTGTGTGGCAGTCGAATATGGCGGCCTGGGGCTTGCCGTCCAGCGGACGGAGCAGACCTGCCGGAACCAGGGACAGCGGTGGAGAATCGGCCGGCCGCGCAGGCTCGATCGTGGGTGGAGCTCCCCGGAGCGTCTTGGACGAGCAACCCACCACCAACGTCAGCAAAACCAACAGGCCAGCGGCCTGCCGACGAACGATGTGTGCACTGTGTTTGCGGTGTGGTGGCACAGGGTAACTCTCGGATATCCAGGGGGCAGCCGGTGTGTAGAAGGAGTACGCGCATTGGAGTCCGATACTAGGCAACGCCGTCTGTTACGACCCGAGCCCGGCGCGCGAGCCGGGGATCAGCGACCGGGTATGGTCGCCGATATGAGCGTCGCCGCCGATCGCCATGTCACTAACCCCGAGTTTGCTATCGAAGACTTGTGGGTTGGGGTCTTCGGGGCAAAGGTGCTGGCCAGCGGGTTCGGGCAGGTCGCTGACGGCCGTAGCTTCGCCTTCCGGATTGAAGGTCCGTCGCTTCTCGTCGAGGTATGTCGCTTCTCGTCGAGGTATACCGGCCCCGGTTGAGCGGTCCGGTCCCGCAGCCCGAAGATATCGTCGCCACCCTTCGGTGCAGCGTCGTCGACGTCGACGTCACCGACGAGCGCAGCCTGACCGCGGCCGTGCGTGACGCGGTCGCCCTCGCCGAGGTCGCCAACTAGATCACCCGGTACGGTCGTCGTCGTGACTGTGGCGCCGGCGATGTCTTGGTGGCAAGTTGTCATCTTGTCCGTGGTGCAGGGTCTGACCGAGTTCTTGCCGGTGTCGTCGTCGGGCCACTTGGCGATCGTGTCGCGGATCTTCTTTGCCGACGACGCCGGCGCGTCGTTCACCGCCGTAAGCCAATTGGGCACCGAGCTCGCGGTATTGGTCTATTTCGCCCGCGACATCGTGCGGATCGTCAAGGCATGGTTCAACGGTTTGGTGGTCGCCGCGCACCGCAATGCCGACTACCGGCTGGGTTGGTACGTCATCATCGGGACGATCCCTATTTGCATCCTGGGTCTGTTTTTCAAGGACGAGATCCGCTCCGGCGTGCGCAACCTGTGGGTGATAGCGACAGCGCTGGTGGTGTTCTCGGCGGTGATCGCTGTTGCCGAGCTTCTTGGTCGGCAGAGCCGACACATCGACCAGCTGACCTGGCGCGATGCGGGCGCCGTCGGCGTTGCCCAGACACTGGCGTTGGTCCCGGGAGTCTCCCGGTCGGGAGCCACCATCAGTGCGGGGCTGTTTCTCGGGCTCGATCGCGAATTGGCTGCCCGATTCGGTTTCCTGCTGGCAATTCCGGCGGTGCTCGCATCCGGATTGTTCTCGCTGCCGGACGCCTTCCACCCGGTGCTCGAGGGGATGAGTGCGACGGGACCGCAGTTGCTTGCGGCTACCGTGATCGCGTTCGTGGTCGGTCTTGCTTCGGTCGCGTGGTTGTTGCGATTTCTGGTGCGTCACCGCATGTATTGGTTCGTCGGCTATCGGGTGGCCGCTGGTGCGGGCGTGCTGATCCTGTTGGCGGCAGGGGTGGTGAGCCCGACGTGACCGCCGGCGACGATGCGGAGCGGACCGACGGAGAGGAGCGGCGCAGGTGACCGTCATCCTGTTGCGGCACGGGCGGTCGACGTCGAACACCGCGCATGTGCTGGCCGGTCGTTCCGAGGGTGTCGACCTCGACGACAAAGGCCGCCAGCAAGCTGCGGAGCTGGTCGATCGGATCGGTGAGCTGCCGATTCGGGCGGTGGTGTGCTCACCGCTACTGCGATGCCGGCGCACGATTGAGCCGCTCGCCGATGCGCTTGGCATCGAGCCGGTCCTCGACGACCGGTTCTCCGAAGTCGACTACGGCGAATGGACCGGCCGCAAACTCGCCGATCTGGTCAAGGAGCCGTTGTGGGGCGTCGTTCAGGCGCATCCCAGCGCGGCGGTGTTTCCCGGTGGTGAGGGGCTGGCGCAGGTCCAAGCACGCGCCGTTGCCGCCGTCCGTGACCACGACACCCGGCTGGCCGAGCAGCATGGCGGCGACGCGCTGTGGCTGGCCTGTACGCACGGCGACGTCATCAAGGCGGTCGTCGCCGACGCGCTTGGCCTACACCTGGACGGCTTCCAACGTGTCTCCGCCGATCCGGCATCGATGAGTGTGATCCACTACACCCGACTTCGCCCGTTCGTACTGCACGTGAATCACACCGGCCCGCGGCTGACATCGGCGCTGACGGCTGCTCCATCACCGGACGGTGAAGCGCCGCCAGGCGATGCGGTGGTGGGCGGGTCTACCGACTGAGCGAGTCGCGGCCAAGAATTACGACTCAGCCGCAACTGCCGGTATTTTGGAACTGCCATGTCTCGCGCGATTCACGTCTTCCGCTCACCCGACCGCTTCGTCGCCGGGACAGTCGGCCAGCCCGGAAACCGCACTTTTTACCTGCAGGCGGTGCACGACGCCCGGGTGGTTTCGGTAGTGCTGGAGAAGCAGCAGGTGGCGGTGCTCGCCGAGCGCATCGGCGCCCTGCTGCTGGAGGTCAACCGCAGGTTCGGCACACCGGTTCCTCCAGAGACGACCGAGGTCGAGGACCTGAGCCCGTTGATCACACCGGTCGACGCTGAATTTCGGGTCGGCACCATGGGTCTCGGATGGGATTCCGAGGCGCAAACGGTGGTGGTCGAATTGCTGGCAGTCAGTGACACCGAGTTCGACGCATCTGTGGTTCTTGACGACACCGAGGAGGGGCCTGACGCCGTGCGGGTGTTCCTGACACCGGAGTCGGCGCGGGAGTTCGCCAGCCGTTCCAACCGCGTCATTTCCGCGGGCCGCCCGCCGTGCCCGCTGTGCGATGAACCGCTGGACCCCGATGGACACATCTGTGCGCGGACCAACGGCTACCGGCGCAGCGCGTTGCTCGGGCCTGACGATGACGCCGAGGACTGACGAACGCGAGGTCCTGCGTCGCGGCGAGCTGACGGTTCTGGGACGCATTCGCTCGGCGAGCAACGCCACCTTCCTGTGCGAGTCGACACTGGATGGCTGCAGCGTGCACTGCGTGTACAAGCCGGTCGCCGGTGAGCAGCCGCTCTGGGACTTTCCCGACGGCACATTGGCCGGCCGAGAGCTCGGCGCGTATCTGGTGTCAGTGCAATTGGGCTGGAACATCGTGCCCGACACCATCATTCGCCACGGGCCCGCCGGTCCGGGGATGCTGCAGCTCTGGGTGAACCAACCCGGTGACGAACCTGGTTCAGACCCCGGACCAGGACCAGACCTGGTCGACCTCGTTCCCACTGACAGGTTGCCGCCCGGCTATCTGCCGGTGTTGCGGGCGTATGACTATGCCGGCGACCCGGTCTCGCTGGTGCACGCCGACGACATTCGACTGTGGCGAATGGCGGTGTTCGACGTGTTGATCAACAACGCCGACCGCAAGGGCGGCCACGTGCTGCGGGGTGTCGACGGCGACGTTTACGGTGTCGACCACGGCGTATGTCTGCACGTCAAGGACAAGTTGCGCACGGTGCTGTGGGGGTGGGCCGGCAAGCCAGTCGACGACAACACTCTTGACAGGGTGGCCCGACTGGCCGATGCACTGGCCGGTGCGCTCGGCGATGCGCTGGCCGAACACATCACCAGCGCCGAGATCGCGGCGCTACATCTGCGTGCCCGCGCGCTGCTGGATAATCCGGTGATGCCCGGCCCGGACCGGCACCGGCCGATTCCCTGGCCCGCGTTCTAACGTCGCCGCTGAGCCGGCGGTACCGGATACTGGACCGGATGAGCCCAGACGTGACCGACGCGGCGCTGGCTGCTGACCTGGCCGAGGACGCCGGAAAGCTGTTGCTGGCGGTGCGCGACCATGTCGGCTTCGACCACCCGTGGCTGCTCGGCGATGCCGGTGACAGCCAAGCCAATTCGCTACTGTTGCGGCGGCTGCGCGCTGAGCGCCCGCGTGACGCGGTGCTCAGCGAGGAGGCCTACGACGACCTGGCCCGATTGCGGGCCGACCGGGTTTGGATCGTCGACCCGCTGGACGGCACGCGGGAATTCTCCGAGCCGGGGCGTGACGACTGGGCCGTGCATGTGGCGTTGTGGCGGCGCCATGGCGGCCCCAGCGGAGCGATCACCGACGCCGCTGTCGCCTTGCCTGCCATGGGGGAGCTGTACCGCAGCGACACCGTCAGCGCGCCGACAACGGCGCACTCCGGGCCGATCCGAATCACCGCGAGCTCAAACCGGCCGCCTGCCGTGCTCTACCACCTGGCCCGACGGCTCGACGTCGAATTCGTGCGGATCGGCTCGGCCGGCGCCAAAGCGATGTCAGTGGTGCGCGGCGACGCCGACGCCTACATCCATGCCGGCGGGCAGTGGGAGTGGGATTCGGCTGCCCCGGCGGGAGTGATCCTGGCGGCCGGCATGCACGCATCGCGACTGGACGGCTCCGAGATGGTGTACAACCGCCCCGACCCGTATCTGCCCGATTTTCTGATGTGCCGCCCGGAACTCGCCGACCTGTTGCTGGGTGCCATCCGGTTGGCCAGCTGAACGGACGCATTGGGTGGATTGCCCGGCTTCTCCTCGGGCCGTTGCACGGCCCGCATCGTCGCCGGGCTGGGTTGGATTGCCCGGCTTCTCCTCGGGCCATTGCACGGCCCGCATCGTCGCCGGGCCTAAAGTCGACCGTATGCGGTCCTGGCCATCGGCACCCTTACCGACGCTGCCGGGACGTGGCCCGGAGTTGCGGCTGTATGACACCTCCGACCGCCAGGTGCGTCCAGTGGCCGCCGGGCCGACGGCCACCATGTACGTGTGCGGGATCACACCGTACGACGCCACCCACCTCGGCCACGCCGCCACCTATCTCGCGTTCGATCTGGTCCAGCGGCTGTGGCTGGACCTCGGACACGATGTGCACTACGTGCAGAACGTCACCGACGTCGACGATCCACTGTTCGAGCGGGCCAACCGCGACGGTCTTGACTGGCGCGACCTGGCGGCCCGCGAGGTCGCGCTGTTCTGCGACGACATGACCGCGCTGCGGGTGCTGCCGCCACGCGAATACGTCGCCGCCACCGAGGCGGTGGCTGAGGTTGTCGAGCTGGTGGAAAAGATGCTGGCCTCGGGGGCGGCCTACGTCGTCGACGATCCCGAATACCCCGATGTGTACTTCCGCGCCGACGCCACGGTCCAATTCGGCTACGAATCCGGTTATGACCGCGACAGCATGCTGCGGCTGTTCGCCGAGCGCGGCGGCGACCCGGACCGCCGGGGCAAGACCGACCAACTCGATGCGCTGTTGTGGCGCGCCGCGCGGCCCGGGGAGCCGAGCTGGCCCTCTTCGTTCGGACGGGGCCGACCTGGTTGGCACGTCGAGTGCGCGGCGATCGCGCTCAGCCGCATCGGCAGCGGCCTGGACATCCAGGGCGGTGGCAGCGATCTCATCTTTCCGCATCACGAGTTCACCGCCGCGCACGCCGAATCCGTCAGCGGTGAGCGACGATTCGCCCGCCACTATGTGCATGCGGGCATGATCGGCTTGGACGGGCACAAGATGTCCAAGAGCCGCGGCAACCTGGTTCTGGTGTCTGCGCTGCGCGCTCAGGGCGTTGAGCCGGCGGCTATTCGATTGGGCCTGCTGGCCGGGCACTATCGGGCCGATCGCGATTGGGGCGCTCAAGTGCTGCAGGCGGCCGTCGCGCGGCTGCATCGCTGGCGAACCGCGACCACACTTTCCGCCGGCCCGGACGCCGCCGACGTCATCGCCCGAGTGCGCCGCTATCTCGCCGACGACCTTGATACGCCCAAAGCGCTTGCTGCACTTGATGGTTGGACTACCGACGCGCTGGAATACGGCGGTCATGACGCCGAGGCGCCGCGGGCGGTCGCGACGGTGGTGGATGCGCTGCTGGGAGTGGACCTGCAGTCGCCGCGGCGGTAGGTTGCGGCCACGACGTCAGTGAACTCGCAAGTCGTATTCATCACCGGTGGTGCTCATGGCATCGGGGCCGAGGTGGCCCGACGGTTGCACGCAAAGGGCGCCAAGCTGGTGCTGACCGACCTGGACGAGGTGGCATTGGCGGCTAGGTCCGCCGAGCTCGGCGGTGACGAGCGGGTGCTCACCGTGGTTGCCGACGTGCGTGATCTCGCCGCCATGGAGGCCGCGGCCGAAACGGTTCCAGATCGACCGTGGGCGAAGTCGGGGTAGCGTCTGCGAAAAGGCGTGGCCCGGGGAGGTTCGACGGCCGATGGAAACGGGAAGTGGGTCGGCGTGGCCGTTGGTGGGCCGCGATGACGAGGTCCGCCGGGCGTTGACGGCACTCGAGGACCACGCGCATTTTCAAGGCGTCGTCTTGGTGGGCGAGGCCGGGGTTGGCAAATCGACACTGGCTCGTGCCCTAGCCGAGGCTGTTGAGTCGCGCGGGCTTACGGTGCGGTTTGTGCTGGGCACCGAAACCGGCAGTGCGGTGCCGTTGGGCGCGTTCTATTGGTTGTTGACCCTCGACACGGCGCGTGAACCCGCCGTGATGCTGGCCGCGGCACAAAAAACCCTGGAGCGGGAAGAGAACCTGGTCGTCGTCGTCGACGACGCCCAGTTGCTCGATCCGTTGTCGGCGACGTTGGTGTACCACCTTGCGGCACGTCGCACTGCGCGATTGATCGTGGTAATCCGACCGAGTGACGCGGTGCCCGATGCGGTGACAGCGCTGTGGAAAGAGCGACTGCTGCTTAGTCTGCGCATTGAAGCGTTCACCTGGCAGCAGACGGAGGAGCTCGCTCACACCGTGCTCGGCGACGCCGTCGATACCCGGCTGATCAACGAGTTACATGGCCGGACCGCGGGCAATCCGCTGATGCTGCGGGGCCTGCTGAATGCAGGCCGGGAGAGCGGTGCGCTGGTGCGCGTCGAACACGGCTGGCGGCTTCGAGGCGCGCTGCGCGCAGACCGCCAGCTGCACGATCTGCTTGAGTTTCGGCTGCGATCCTTGGCCGCCGAGGAATTGGAGGCGGTAGAGGTTTTGGCCGCTGGGGAGGTGCTGGACTGGGAGATCCTGCGCGGGCTTTGCGATGCCGACGCGGTGGTAAGCCTTGAGCGCCGTGGCTGGATCCAGTTGGTCGCCGACGAATCACACACGGTGGCTCGGTTGGCTCACCCCCTCATCGGTGAAGTGGCAATGCAACGCGCGGGGGTGGTGCGCTCGCGGCAGCTCAATGGCATGCTGGCACAACAACTTCGGAAGCACATGCGGCCGGAAGAGCGGCGGTCGAGGTTGCCTGACGTGCGCACCCGGATCCAGCTGGCGCAGTTCATGATACGCAGCGACCTGACGCCAGACCTCGACGTGATCATTGATGCAGCGGGGAGCGCGATGACCATGTCGAACATAGCTCTCGCCGAAGAGCTGGCCCGATTCGCGTTCGATCGCGGCGGGGGCTTGGCGGCTGCGGTCGTGCTTGCTGAGGCGATGGGTTGGCAGGGACGCGGCGACGAGGTCGAGGCGGTGCTTGGTGCCTTTGACCCCGATGGTGCCGATGAGT
>NZ_JBKQTQ010000027.1:0-3157 GCF_052143115.1 Mycobacterium sp. | reverse complement strand
AGGGGCTGATGCACTACGCCGATCAGATTAGGGCCTGGCCGCCCGCCGGGCCAGGAGGCTTAGTTCCCGGAACGAGTGGCCATGGTGCCCTGTCGTCCACGGCGTCACCGGCCAGTTGATCGCCGTCCATGGCGGAATGGTGATGCTGGGCTGATAGCGCAGCCGTCTCATATGTGGCGCCGCCGTGTAACGGCGCTGACGCTCCACGTTCACCGGGTTTCGCTGTCGCCATACTGGCGCGCAAATCGCCTCAACGGTGCGCGGGAAAGTTCGCCCTCACCGCTCCTCCTCCCTCGACGCACCGTTCGAGACGTCGTGTTTGCCGTTCGGAGGTCATGGTGACTGCCCTGCGCGGCGGGTCCTGAGTCGGGACTATCTCGATAACGGTGTTTCCGGCGGTTTCCATCAGTAGGTTTCGGCCACCGGGAAACGGTCGCCGACGCGCCAGTCATAGCTGGACAGCCCTCCACTGCGGGCTGCGGGGGCTACAGCCGGTCAAACGCCGATCCGTCGAGCCACTCGACGACCTCTCCCAGTGGGAGGCGAGGAGTCGCAGGCAGCGGGTCGGCATTAGCCGGTGCCCACCCGATGCGCAGCAGCATCTGCGGGAACCCGCTGCCGCCGAACACATAGGTCTGCACGGCATCTCGTGTTTCGGCGATCTCCAATGGCTCGGTCACCGGGCAGCTCGCCAACCCCTGTGCGGTGGCGGTCAGCAGCACCAGGCTGGTGGCCTCGCCGGCGCGCAGTCTGGCCAGCGGAGTGTCGTCTTTGGTGCCCAGTGCCAGCACGACCGCGTTGTCGTCTGCCGGTTCGGTATCGGGGGGCTGGGCCAGTGCAGGACCGGCGAATAGTCGGCCCGGCAGCGGCGCCGCCGGATCGGAGGGCGGTATGTTGCGGGCCGGCACACCGGCCACCGATGCGTTCTGCCCGCTCCACGTGGTCAGCTCGGCGAGATAGTCGTCATCGGTGGCGTGTTGCCAGACCGCTTGCGCGACAATGTGCTGCAGCTTCGGAAGTGAATTAACTTCGCGCAGCATCACCCCGGTGCTTGCCGCGTACCCATCACGGTGATGTCGCCGGCCGGCACATACCACGAGCTGTAGTGCCGCCGGTCGGTGCGCCGCCGCGGAATCGCCGCGGCCAGCGTCACATCGAGCTCCGTGGCGGGGTGGCGGTGAACCTTCACGGCGGCAAGATGTTCGGGTTCGGCCGGATTGGGGAACCGGTGGACCTTGGCTTGCCAACCCATAGCAGCCAATGCCACCACGCAGTGATGAAGCGCCGCGCCGCAGCTGAGCATCAGGTCCCGGCGGTCGGGGTCGGTGCTGGGCAGGTGCCGGTCGAGATCGGCGTACAGATGCAAGCTGTTCGCGCCGATGCGCCACCGCCATGGCTGAGAGTTGTGCACCGACGGCGCCCGGGTGGCCATCGACAAGACTGTGCGGATCGTCTCGAGCTCCGGAAAATGAGCGCTCATCAGAATACTGCCTTCTGTTGACAATTCTGATGTTCCCACACTCGCGGCGCGCCGCGGTTACGCCTAGAGGCGAAGGTCCCCGCTTCCCGGGACTTCTGCCGCCGTCACGAAAGCGGCGCGGACCAGCGAACCAGAGTCCCTCCCCCGGGAGGGGTTTCGATGCTCAACGCACCGTTCACTTGCTCGGCGCACTGACGCAGGTTGGCTAGGCCACTGCCGTTGACGCCGGCCGAGGGCCGTTCGACCCGTATCAGCGGTGGCCTACCGCCCTTCCGGCGGAATGGCTAGTCCGCGCGCGATGGAAACTGGGTACAAACAGGAAGGGCGAAGCGATGAGGGCTGACGTCGGAGACTCGTTGGTAGTCAAGGGCGCGACGAACGGGGATCCCGATCAGCGCGGCATCATCACCGAGTGTGCATACGGCCGGCGGCACGCCAGACTACATGGTTCGCTGGCTCGTACCGGCCACCAGGCACTAGCCTTTCCGGGGGCCGACTCGATCGTCATCACGGCCGCACAGCAGCAGGCGGCCGACGAGCGGACACGGTCACGGCTGATGTCATCGCAGGCGGTTCTCACCGGCCACGCGAGCAAATGAGTCGGCGGTTGATTGCTAACGGCATGCCGCCGCGGGTGGTCGAAGAGGATCCGCGGGCCATCCGCCGATAACTCAGCGCATCCGTAAATCCGGTTGCCGCTGCGAATGTCATTCCGGTTCAGCACATTTCTATATAGCCACGGTACCGAGGGGCTGCTGTCGTGAACGGAGCTCAGCACAGCAATACGGGCTGATTGGGGGACTTTTGGCCCTCGTGTGATATAGCGCGGACAGTCAGACTGGTGGTCCGCGGTGCAGTGGCACCATTGAGCATGAGGAGGTCCCGTTGTCCGGCGCACCCGAACTCGATGAGCTGCACGGCCTCATCAGTGTTCTGCGGCAGTGCGTGACGTCACTGCAGACTCAGTACCACGACATTGCGCCGATGCGCCGCATTGCCAATGACGCCGACCGGCTGCTCAACGATATCGACCGGCTCGACATCGACACCGGCGAGCTGGATGTCGAGCGCGCGGCACCGCAGCCGTACGTCGGCGAGAAGATCCCGGTGCCGGACACGCAATACGACACCAACTTCTGGCGCGACGTCGACGACGAAGGCATCGGTGGGCAGTTGCGCTCCGGATGACAGCCGCCGCACCGATAGTCGCCGAAAACGTCCCAGCCGATGCTGATCGACCTGTTTCTAGAAGCGAGACACCCACCAGATGTTGACTTTGGTCCCTCAGTATCGGGGCGGTCCGTCCAACAGCAGAATCCGCGACGAATGCCTCAACATCAACGTCTTCTGGTCACTGACCCAAGCCCGCGTGGTCATCAACGAGTGGAAATACAACTACAACCGCCACCGCCGCCATTCCGGCGTGGGCTACCAACCGCCGGCCCGCTACGCTGCCGCTTGTACCCACCACTGAACGACTCTCACTCGCCGTGGACCAGTTCCTGGGGTCCGGTCACGACCCCAACGACAAGGAGTGAATATCCAATTCTTTTGTCGCGGTCAGTCGACGTAAGTAATTGCTAGCGGGATTGTGGGACCGACCACGATGGTCAGCGCAAACCCATCGCCCAACACGGTGAACACCTCGGCGCGCCCATCGCGGACGTGCTGCGCGAT
>NZ_JBKQTQ010000026.1:0-21583 GCF_052143115.1 Mycobacterium sp. | reverse complement strand
GCGACGAGCCGCGAAACGATCGGCGTGGCCGGCGTCAGGGGTGTCGACGCGAACTGCGCCTTGATGCCCGCGACCCAGCGCCGGCAGCGCTCGGTGAGCTGGTAGTCCTGGGTCTGCAGATGCCCGCGGGTGACGAGCACGCCGAGTTGGGCGCCCTCGCAGCGTACGAAGCCAGGCGCCGCGACACGCATGTAGAAGGCCTCGGACTCGTCGAGCAGCGTGGCCCAGTCGTTGCCCTGGCGCGCAAAGCAGACGCGCCCGTTGTCGTCGAGGTGCCACACGCCTGTGCGTGGGGTTGCGGTGAAGAGCCCGAGATCCGGCGAGGTCTCCGTGATTATCAGGTGACCCCACACCTCGTCCTCGCCATAGCCCCGCTCCCAGCGCGAGTTGATCTCCTCGATGTCGAGCTCGTACTCCACGTCCATGTACTCGAGCAGGTGGAAAAGGAACAGCGGCATGTCGGCGTAGGCCTCGGTGGTCAAGTTCGTCATCGGGCTGGCGCCGCTGAGGCGCGGGTTCACCTCACCCAGGTAGAGCTCGTCGGAGTCCAGGTCGTGCAACAGGTCCACCTCGAAGTAGCCGCGGTACCCCTCGCGGCTCATGATGTCGCCCAGCTTTCGCACCATTTCTCGCGCAGCGTGCGTCTGTGCGGGCGGCAGCACCTCGCGCCAGACGTCGTTGCCGCACCAGCCGCCCTTGCGCGGAGTCAGCTCCGGGTAACCGACGAGACTCGTCATCGCGGGGCCGATCACGGTGCCGTGGCGGGTCACGGTGCCCTCGAGGCACACCTCGACGTTGCGGATGCGCTTCATGACTTTGACTTCCTGCCCGACCAGGTCACCGGCGTGATCGTCCCAGTCGCGCTGGCCGCGCACAAAAAACGTCCCACTGCCGGCGTCGCCATAAGCGGCCTCGACGACCAGGTCATCTCCCAGTCCGGCGTCCTGCGCGAGCGCCGACAGTTCGTCGTAGGAGCCGGCCGGCCCGATCACGTGGGGCACGCTCGGCACGCCCGCTTCGTCGGCCAGGCGCGTCATGACGAGCTTGGAGCCCAGCCGATGGCGCAGCTCCGCAGACGGGTGCATGACCTCGAGCCCCGCCTGGTGCGAGAGGGCCTGGGTCTCCTCGTCAAGCATCACGAAGCAGGCCCTGCCACTGGGCCCTCGTCGCGCGATGAACTCGAGGGTCTCGGAATCACGCAGGAGGTAGTTGCACACATCCCCCATGGACCCGAAATCAATGCGGTCGCGCCGCCGGGGCACGAACACGCGCGAATGTGCGCCCTCAAAAGAGTCAAAGTAGGTCAGGTAGAAGAAGTTTCGTACCCAGCGGTCGATGCCTAGCAGGTTGAACGGGGTCGGTGAGATGAAGTACAGCGGCACGGCGTTGGTGTGAAAGAACGCGCGTACGTCCGAGATGCCGTTCAGCGGGCGGCGCGGCTCGGGCTCAGGCCCGCCGGCGTGCACGATCACGCCGGCCGCGCTGGCGTCGTCGCCTGGGCCCGGCGTGAGGACCACGGCGGGGGCAGGGGCGCTGCGATCGCGACGGCGGTGAGCTCACATACCTCCATGCCACAAGTGTGCACCTGCCCATGGCCGTGTGGAAGTGTGGAGTGCCCCAACGTGGGCCGTACTTCGTGCCAACACCAAACAACTGGAAGCATCCTGGGTTTGATGCACACCCCGAAGATCCGAGCCAGCAGGGCATGGCAGGGACGTCTCTCGCATGTCCGACGACTGTCAAGAACAGCGCCAGACGCTAGATTCGGGCCATGAGCCCACTCCTGGACACCACGACCCGGTGCCTTCGACGCATCGCTCTCGGCAAGCAGCGCGAGGGACGTGTCCCGGGTCTCTATGCCGCGGTGTGCCGCGAGGGCGGGCTCGCCTGGGGCGACGGGATCGGCGTCGCGGACCTGGACGGCGACCGCGCGCCCGGGCCGGACGACCAGTTCCTGGTCGGTTCCAACACCAAGACCTTCATCGCGGTGATGGTCATGCAGCTGCGCGACGAGGGGCGGCTCGCCCTCGACGACCTGCTCGGCGACCACGTCTCGGAAGTGTCCCACCCGATCACCGTCCGGCAGTCCCTCGCCCACGTCTCAGGGATGGCCCGCGAGCCCCTTGGCGACGTCTGGGAGACGCTGGAGCAGCCGGACGCCAAGGAGCTCCGTCGCGACTTCGACGACGTCGAACGGGTCCTGGAGCCCCACGCGCGCTGGCACTACTCCAACGTCGTCTACGCGATGCTTGGCCAGCTGGTCGAGGAGCTCGACGGGCGGCCCTGGCAGGAGTCGCTGCGTACCCGGCTGCTCCAGCCTCTGGAGCTGCGGCGTACCACGGTCGGGTTCGATGACGGGCCCCGCGCGACGGGCTACTACGTCCCGCCGTACGACGACGTCCCGCGGGTGGAGCCGGTCATTGACCTCAAGGCGATGGCGCCGTGCGGCGGCCTGGCCAGCACGGCCGCCGACCTGGCCCGCTGGTCGGCGTTCGTGGCCGACCCGCCCTCGGAGCTGCTCTCCCCCGACACGATGGAGGAGATGTGCCAGCCCCAGATCCTGCTCAACGCCGAGGTCTGGACCGGCGCGATGGGGCTGGGCTTGTTCCTCATGCGCTCGGCCACCGGCCGTACCTGGGTCGGCCACACCGGCGCGATGCCCGGCTACAAAACCGGCGTCTTCACCCACCGCGAGTCGGGCACGGGCGGCATCGCGCTGATGAACGCCACGGCCACGCCGGCGCCTGACGCGCTGACGATCGAGCTGGCCGACCACGTGGTCGAGCACGACCCAGTGGAGGACGAGCCGTGGCGGGCCGGCACCGAGGTGCCCGACGAGCTGCGCGGCATCCTCGGTCGCTGGTTCTCCGAAGGCCATCCCTTCGTGTTCGTGGTGGAGAAGAGCCGGCTCCAGGCACGCATCGACGAGCCGGCGGCCGCCGGGTTTCAGCCGTCGGTGTTCGAGAAGATCTCCGATGGCGTGTACCGCACGGTCTCCGGGCAGTATCGCGGTGAGCAGCTGAGGGTGACCCGCGCGGCCGACGGCACGGTCACCAAGCTGAACTGGGCGACGTACCTGTTCACGCGTGAGCCGATCGCCTTCGGCGAGCACTTCGACACCTGAGGGTCACTTCGGACCCACCACCGCGATGCCGGATCACCGTGAACGCCGACGACCCCTCGTGGAAGTTTTTAACCGCCTATCCTTAAAGGACGCGAGATCATCACCGAGCTGGTCAACCGCTCGGCGGAAGTGGTAGGGCGCTACGGCGGGACTGTTGACAAGTTCACCGGCGACGGGATCATGGCCATCTTTGGGGCACCGGTGGCGCTGGAAGACCACGCCATCCGCGCGTGCATGGCGGCTTTGGACGTCCAGCGGGAAGCGGGCCGCCTGTCCGCCGAGGTCGAACGCCGCGACGGGATAACCCTGCAGCTGCGGCTGGGCCTGAACTCGGGGCAGGTGATTGCTGGCGAGATCGGTTCGGGTGCTTTGGGTTACACGGCGATTGGTGGGCCGGTGGGGATCGCGCAACGGATGGAATCGATCGCCCCGCCGGGCGCAGTGGTGCTCAGCGAATCCACCGCGCGCCTGGTCGAGCGAACGGCGGTGCTTACTGACCGCGAGCTTGTGCACATCAAAGGCGTCGATCAACCCGTCTGGGCGCAGCGGCTGTTGGGCTTGTCGGAACGGCACCGCGCTATCGCGCGTGCTGACTCCAATCTTGTTGGTCGGCGCTGGGAAATGGCCGCGGTCGAGGGCCTGCTGCGGCGTGCCATCGACGGCCACGGCGCGGTGGTCGGCATGGTGGGATCCCCGGGCATCGGCAAGAGCCGTCTGGTGCGCGAGGTCGCCGCGATAGCAGACGCCCGGGGTGTCGACATGTTTGCCGCCTTCTGCGAATCGCACGCCAGTGATATCCCGTTCCGCGTAGTGGCGCGGCTGCTGCGGGAGGCCAGCGGGGTGGGCGAGCTGCACGGCCCGGCCGCCCGCACGCAGGTGCGGACCCGAGTCCCCAACGCGGACCCGGAGGACTTGTTGCTGCTCGACGACCTGCTTGGCATCGCCGATCCCGAAGTCGCACTCCCGGCTATCGATCCCGATGCCCGGCGGCGCCGATTGACCGCGCTGGTCAATGCCGCGTCGCTGGCCCGCGAAGCGCCGGCGATCTATGTCGTCGAGGACGCGCACTGGTGCGACGAGGTCAGCGAATCCATGCTGGCGGACTTTGTGGGGGTGACCCCACAGACCCCGTCATTGGTGTTGATCACCTACCGCCCCGAATATCTTGGCGCGCTGAGCCGGGTGGCCGGTGCCCAGACGATAGCCCTTGCGCCGCTAAGTGATCCGGAGACCGCGGCACTGGTCTTCGAGCTGCTCGGGCCGGACCCCTCGAATGAGGCGCTGGGCCAGACGATCGCCAAGAGGTCCGCCGGCAATCCGTTTTTCGCCGAAGAGATGGTGCGCCACCTAGCCGAGCGAGGTGTGCTGCAGGGACAGACCGGTGCACGTGTCGACCGCAGATGTCGTCGAGGCCAAGGTGCCGGCCACCTTGCAAGCGACCATCGCCGCGCGCATCGACCGCCTCGGGCCTCTTGCCAAGCGCGCCTTAAGCGCCGCGGCGGTGATTGGCTCGCGGTTCAGCCGGGACCTACTCGAAGCGCTGGGGATTGATCCGGTCCTGGAGGACCTGATGGCAGGCGAGCTGATCGATCAGATCACGTTCACCCAACAACCCGAGTATGTGTTCCACCATCCGCTGATTCGCACCGTGGCCTACGAATCCCAACTGAAATCCGATCGCGCTGTGTTGCACCGGCGGCTTGCCGCGGCGATCGAAGCCCGTGAGCCGGAATCGGCCGACCAGAACGCGGCGCTGATCGCCGAACATCTGGAGGCCGCCGGTGATTTGCACGCCGGCTACGGCTGGCACATGCGCGCAGCAACGTGGGCGACCAACCGCGACATCGCCGCAGCCCGGCTGAGTTGGGAGCGTGCGGTAAAGAACGCCGACGGGCTACCTGCCGATGACCCGCACCGAGCAGCAATGCGCATCACCCCGCGAACCATGTTGTGCGGGATCGCCTTTCGAGTCCAAATGGACGTGGCCGGCGCCCGCTTTGATGAGTTGCGGCAGCTGTGCACCGCCACCGGGGACAAGGCGTCACTGGCCATCGCAATGGCAGGGCTGGTGATGGATCATGTGTATCGGGACCGGCTGCGTGCGGCGTCGCAGCTGGCCTCGGATGCTATGGCCCTCATCGAGTCAGTCGGCGATCCGACCTTGACGGTGGGCTGTCCTTCGCGCCGACCTACGCCAAGGCTGAGAGCGCCGAGTGGTCTGACGCGCTGCGCTGGTCACAAAGGGTCATCGACCTGGCCGACGGTGACCCGGCTAAAGGTAACTTCCTTTTCGGGTCTCCGTTAGCGATCGCCTTTACGAACCGGGCTATGGCCCGGTATTGCCTAGGTCGTCCCGGATGGCGCGACGACCTGCGCCACGGCCTGGCCCTTGCCCGCAGCGCCGACCCCCTGTCCTACGGCGCGGTTGTCGGCTGGGTCTACTTTGCGGGAATAGCGTTTGGCGTGCTGGCTGCGGATGACCGGACGGTGCGCGAGATCGAGCATGCCCTACGGATTGCCGAACGATCCAGCGATGATCTCGCGTTGGCCTTAAGCCGGATGACGCTGGGCACTGCGTTGGCGCACCGCTCGACGGCTGCGGAGCGTGACCGGGGACAGAAGATCCTGACCGAGGTCGGCGAAGTGTTCCTGCGACGGGGCCACAACCTGTCCGAATTGCCGATCGTCGATGTCTACTCCGCGCGTGAGAGGGCTCGGTGTGGAGATCGCGATGACGCCATACCGCTCATCCGCGCCACCGTCGACCATCTGTTCCGCGACGAACGGCTGCTGGCGTGGGGCGTTCCTGCGACGGGTGTTTTGGTGGAAATACTGCTCGATCGCGGGGCCGCCGCTGATGCGGCCGAAGCCCAGGCCGCGATCGAGCGGTTGGCAGCCGCAGGAGCCGATGAGGGTCTGGTGATACGCGACGTCTGGCTGCTGCGCCTCCGGGCTCTATTGGCGCGGACTCACCGTGATGCCCCGGCTTACACGCACTTCCGAGATCGCTACCGCGACATGGCGGGATCGCTTGGCTTCGAGGGGCACATGGCGTGGGCGGAGAGGATGCCATGACGGAATCGCAGGTAACGAACGGGACTGAACTGGAACGAGATGTAACGAAACTGCAGCTCAGAAGGCATACTGCCTGTTAGAGCGGCGGGTTCGATTCCCGGCACCTCCACAACAGAAGACGCAGGTCAGGCCGAAAAGACCTGGCCTGTTTCAGTCGAGTAGCCGACTACTCTAGGCGCTAGCGCGATCGCCGGCCAAGCTCAAGTGCATGGCCTTAGCGTCCGCCGGTACGATGCCGCCCCGATTGGACTCGGCGGACGGGCGCGTTTCTGCTGAGGCACCGGTTGACCCTCTGCGGTATGCGACCTTCAGGCGCTGGATTTGGGGCGCCGTGTTGGTCAACGTGCCTGGTGGCGCAATGGTTTTCGTCTTCCTGTCTTTCGCTGCGCCTATTCTGCTGAGTCCGGCCGCGACGGATCGGCTCCTTTTGCGGGCTGGGACGGCGCTGGCCGTGTTCGCGTTCGTTGTCGTGCCAGTGCTGATACGCGTCCGCAGAAACCGTTATGCGACGAGCACCGTCTGGCTTCGGCAACGCCGAAAGCCGACGGACTGGGAACGACGGATGACCCTCGGTGCACCGGGTGAAGCAGTTCGCGTTTCCGCCCTGACATGGGGTATCGGTGCTGTTTTCTTCGCGATGTTGGGAGCGACCGAATCGGTTTCGGCTGCGGCATACATCTTCAGTGCCGTGATCTTGGGCGGCATCACCACGACCGCGGTTTGGTATCTGATCGCCGAGCGGATCATGCGGCCGGTGTCGGCGCGCGCGCTAGACGGTGGGCCGGCCGGTCGCCGCTCCGGGCCGAGTATTCAGCTCAGACTGGCGATGGCGTGGACGCTGGCGACGGGGGTGCCGCTCCTCGGCGTCGCAACGCTGGCGGTGGGTTACCTTGTGGGCGTCGGATTCGAGCCGCATCGAACGTTGGCCGCGATCCTGGGTCTCGTCGTGGTAGCGCTCGTGGTCGGGTTGTTCACGCTCGTTGTCGCTACGCGGTCTGTCGCCGAGCGAGTGGGGGAACTGCGGCGCGCGCTTGCCCGGGTCCGGGCCGGCGACTTCGCGGCGCGCGTCGTTGTCGACGACGCTAGCGAGATCGGGCGCTTACAGGTCGGTTTCAACGCGATGACGGCGGGTTTGGCTGAGCGTGAACGCATTCGAGAGGTGTTTGGGACCTACGTCGACCGCGATGTTGCCGAGCACATCCTGCAGGGCGCCGCTCTGCAGGGTGACGAAGTGGAGGTCACGTTAATGTTCGTCGACGTCCGCAGCTTCACTACTTTCGCAGAACGGCTCCGTCCGATCGAGGTCGTGGCGGCTCTCAACCGGCTCTTTGAACGGATTGTTCCGCTGGTTCACCGGCACGGCGGACACGTCGACAAGTACGCAGGCGACGGACTTTTCGCGGTTTTCGGAGCGCCGCGGCGCTATGTCGACCACGCTGATCGGGCATTGAGAGCCGCGTTGGAGATCTCGGACGCAGTGCGCGACGAGTTCGGGACGGCGCTGTCAGTGGGGGTCGGGTTGAACTCCGGACCGGTGGTGGCCGGCAATGTTGGCGGTGCAGGACGACTGGAGTTCTCGGTGATCGGCGACGCCGTTAATATCGCGGCGCGGGTCGAGTCGGCTACCCGTCAGACGGGTGATTTGGTTCTGCTGACGGGTCAGACGCTGGCCTTGCTTGACGGAGATCACGGCGAATTCGTCGCGCGGCCAGGGCTCAGTCTCAAGGGGAAGACCGCACCTGTGGAGATTTATACGCCGGCGGTGGCGTCGGGTCGGTGAGAGTGAGCGGTTCCGGTGTTTCCGCAGCTCAGCGCAAAACCTTGTGGTTGCGACATCAGGTGTAGGCGACGCCGTCAACACATTTCGCGTATCCGCAGGTCGACGCGCCTTTTGCAGCGGGTTCGATTCCCGGCAGCTCCACAACAGAAAGTGCTGTTCAGAGGTCCGGAAGCGTCGGGCGCAGCCCGGAACCCTCAGACGATAACGACACAGCGGAGGGGGTATTCGAAGACGCTCTCGTAATTCACGATCTGGCAAGTGACCCTGGTAGCCGTCGGGAACTGGACCCTGGTCTTGTCGGCGATTATCCGGAGCGCATCCTCTGCGAACACCGCGTTGTGGTGGATGGCGGTGACCGCGTCGGCTTCGCCACGCCGCTTGTACAGCTCCCGCACCGGCCCGCTGGCCGCGCACTCTCCAACGGCGAGCAGGTCGGCCAGGGAACGACCGGCCACGGTCGTCAAGTCCCCGGTCACGGTGATTTCCAGGTCGCAAACCTGATTGTGGGACGGATGCTCGCCGACGTTGTCCATATCGTCACGGTCGAAGGCGATCGCGCTCTGGGCTTGGGGACAGGCCAGACAAACCTTGAATGCGGCGCCCCAGGTCACCTCGGTCCGCTCAGCCGCCTCGATCCGGCATATCTCCTCGATCGGCTTGAACCCGCCGTCGTGCGGCAACACGATGGTGGCCCGCGCGTCCACCGACCAGGACGCGGCGCCGGGCACCGCGCCGCGCAGCCGCTCGAAGATGCCCTGGGCGTAGTCGAGCACGGTCGGCTGTGGACCTGGCCGGTCGACGCATTCGATCAGCCTCGACATGTGCGCGCCACGCTGGTGGGCATACAACCCGACTGATATGTCCATGACGACCATCGCCGCACTGTCATGCTCGTCGATCGCGACGATCCGCTTGACCCCGACGTGTCCAACCGAATGCACGGGAATACAGATGTTCGGAACTTCCGAGTGCAGGTCCGGCAGCACACCGCTGTCCTCATGGGCCATGCTATTCCCCCCCTCCGACTCGTAACCGTCAACAAATGTGCCATCAACTGTGAGTAGCGAGTAGTAAGCACCGAGTTCGAGAGGCACCCCGGCGCTCACGGTACGCAGGCAGCGTGGCCGATAGGCGCTATCGACCGAACATGACACGAGTGTGGTGCGGGATCGGTTCACTCGTGAGACGGAGCGGCTCCACATGCGGAGTGTCACGCGAGTGACCCTGACCGTCTTGACGCCGTCAAGACGTGAGAACGAATCCGCAGGTAACGAGAGGTACTGAACCGGAACGAGACGGAGCGAACCGGCAGCTCGGGCGCCAAAAGCCCTGGTAGCCTGACCGGCGTGTAACGCGTACCCAGGCTGGGGGAACACACAGGATGAGTAGGGTCGAGCCGTGATGCACGAAAAAGCTCAGGCATCGACCCCGATCTTGGTGCTGGTCGCGGCGGCCCGCGTCGCCGTGGGAGCGGTGATGATCCTCGCGCCGAGCCGGATCTTTTCGCCCGGATCCGGGACAGAAACATTACTCATGCGGACCATTGGGATCCGTGATGTGGTTCTCGGCTCCGGTGCATGTGCGGCCTGGGCACGCGGCGAAGAAGGCGAATTGAAACGGTGGGCAACGGTTGGACTGGCTAGTGATGGAGCCGACTTTGTTACCGGGCTTCGCAGCAAGCCGCTAGTCGGTTCCAAAAGCGCACTGATCGCCACGCTCTCCCCGGTGCCCTTTGTGGCAGCCGGGATCCTAGGTTTAACCCGCAGCCTGAGAAAGCCTTGACGCAAAAGGCTTCACCAAACGATGCGGTGATGATCCCGACGGGCGCGAACAGTACCCCACGCGGTCGAGTGTGGCGTTCGTCCGGGGAACGAGTAATCGACGCGCTCGGCGTGCACGACGGTGTACGGAAGGTATATCCGGTCGTCATCGATGAGGTTTCACGATGGTGGCGAATCGGTCGTTGATGCCGCGGAGCTGTCCAGTGCGTCGGCTGAGACCGTCTCAGGCAGCTGCTCGAGCAGAATTCGCGGCCACCTGTTAGCCGTCGGTGGCGAGCTCGGCCAGAACTTCGCGCGCGGCTGGTGTCCTTCAGCGAGCCGCGCGTGGCTGTGGTGCCTGCCGCTCACCGACTCGCCGGCAAGGAGGCCGTCAGCCTGCACGACCTCGCCGGTGAGCACCTGCTCCAGCACCCCGATGCCGTACCCGAATGGCGTTCCGTGGCAAAAGAAATGCGCGCAGGGCAGCGGGCAGCGCCGACAACCCAGGCGCGCAGCGTCGAGGAGAAGCTCGAACATGTCGCGACGGGACGTGGTTTCAGTGTGCTTCCCGAATCGACGGCCACCTACTACCAACGCCCCGACGTCGCCTGGACGCCGATCACCGACATCCCGCCGAACGAAGTGCGGCTGGCATGGGTGGCGACACGTCGCGCCCCGTTGATCGCAGAATTCGTCGAGCTCGCCCAGGCTGCGGTAAGGGATGCGTAGAGCGAATCAACGACCCTGGTCGGAGCAGTTGAATGCGATCCACCTCTGGCTATGACCGGCCCGCGGTCGCCGACGCGGGCAGCACTATGACCTCGCGGCGTATGAAACCGACGGCTCGCGGTGGGTCTAATCTGCCCACGCCACAACGTAACTGCCCAACATCATCGCGGCGCCGCCTGTGCGAACAGGTCTTTGTGCTCTCGCAGGAATTGCAGCAGCGACTGCGGTGGCTGGCTGGTGAGTTGTTCGAACGCGTCGGTGATGTGATAGAAGGCTTGATATTCGGGCGGGCGAGTGCGCAAGTAGCGCCACAAGTGGGTGAGATGTTCCACCGCAACAGCGTTGACCCCGAGCGCCGAAGCGGCGCTGGCCCATTGATCGTCGTTGACCTCGACATACTGCACCGGCCGGCCCAGGATGTTGCTGAACGCCTCGGCGATCTCTTTGTTGGTGACCGCACCGGCCATCAATCGAACCACCGTGCCACTCAGCATCACCGGGCCCGTCAGCACCGCCGCGGCCACGCGGGCGACGTCTTCGGCGCCCACCATCGGGATCGCCGTGGCTTCCGGTCCCCACGGCAAGGCGATCACCCCAGCCCGGGCCAGGCTGAGCAGGGCCCAAGTGCGGAGGTTTTCATAGAAGACAGTGGCGTCGAGATGCACGGCGCCGACGTCGGCCCAGTCGAAGATCTGCTCGGCCAGCCAGTGGCGGGCTTGGTGGGGGGTGGGCTGCTCTCCGCCGGGCTGCAACCACTGCGACAGGTTCACCACCCGCTCGACACCGGCGGAGCGTGCCGCGGCGGCGAAAGTCGCGGCGGCTTCGAGCAGGCCCTCCTGCACCGGATACGCGAAGTAGGCAGCGCGGACCCCAACCATCGCGGCCGCGACTGATCGGAAGTCGCGCAGGTCGCCGTCGACGACTTCGGCGCCGAGCGCGCGAAGCCGATCGGATCGGTCATCGAGTCGGTGGACGAAGGCGCGCACGGGCCACCCCTTATCGAGCAGTAACCGCGTGACATGGAAACCGGTCGAGCCTTGGATGCCCCCCGCGGCGCCAGTGACAAGAACGGGCTCGACAGTCATGATGTTGTCCCTCCGCTCGGGCCGTCCCGGTAGGTGGCGTAGCCGAGTCGGCGATCGCGGCGGGCGTAGACGCCACCAGCAGCACGTTCCGACTGTGGATCATTACCGGCGTTGCACCTGTCAGAAATCTAAACCACATAGACAAACAAGTCAATCATCTAATTTTGGAATCTGTCTAAGTGATAGAGTAATCGCGTGGCTGGGCGGCGCAATTACAACCAGGACTGTCCTATCGCCAATGGGCTCGACGTGCTCGGTGAGCGCTGGACACTGCTGGTCGTGCGCGAGCTCGTCGGAGGTCCGCGTCGCTACAGCGACCTGCGTGCGCAGATGCCGGGCATTGCGACAAACCTTCTGGCCCAACGCCTTGACGAACTCGAACAGGCTCGCGTCGTCGAACGCACCGAGTTGCCTCCACCGATCGCACGCACCGTGTACACCCTCAGCGACGACGGGTGGCGTTTCGTGCTTCCCATCCTCGGTGCGGTCGCACGGTTCGGCCTCAAGACGATGCGATTCAGCAGCGAGGAATCCCGATCACCACTCAACGGCTTTCTCGTCGGCGTGCTCTTAGGTTTCGAGCCCGCGCGCGCCGTGGGAGTTGAGGCAAACTATCGGGTGCATATCGACGGTCAAAATTTCGATTTCGCCGTGACCGCAGGACGACTCGCCGGGGCGCGGCACGAACCAGATGTGACCTTGGGTGCGTCGGCATCCGACCTCGTGACCGCTCGCCTGGGCGCTACTGCAACGCAGCGTCTCGCCGCCCTGCGTCGGCTCCGCTTTCATGGCAACCACGACGATGTAGACACAATGCGGACGGTCTTGAGGCTAACGAACAAAAAGGCCGGGCCCTCGACCGGCTAGACCAGCTCCCGGCTACCTGAGCCGTGTGGGTTGCCGGTTACAGCAGGCGGGCGGCTGCGGCCTGTCTACGCCGTCAACACATTTCGCGTATCCGCAGGTCGTTTCACGTACTTTCGCGTCGCGTCGCGTCGTGAAATTCAGTTGATGCCATCAAACACCCTCGTTTTTCCACAGGTCATTTCGCGTCGTTCCACGTCGTTTCGCGTGCTCAAATTCCGTGTTCTCACAGTTCACGGTGATTTTTGGGGCAGGTTCGATTCCCGGCAGCTTGACAAAAAAGGGCCGCAGTAGCGGTCCTTTTCTTTTGATCATCCGCTGCTAATTCAGCAGCACCCTAGCGTTATAGCTGTCTTTCGCCGCCGTCGACGAACAGCTCGGTTCCGGTCATGAAGCTGCTCTCGTCGGAGGCGAGGAACAGCACCGCGGCGGCGACTTCCTCGGGCCGCCCCACCCGGCCCATCGGCACATGCGACGCCTGGGCGTCGAGCAGTGCCTGTTCCTGGCCGCTCGGTGCCAGGCCCTTCAGTCCCGGCGTCTCGACTGGACCCGGTACGACAGTGTTGACCCGGATGCCTTTGTCGACCAACTCAGCTGCCCAGGTGCGTCCCAGCGAACGGATGGCAGCCTTCGACGCCGCGTAAACGCCCATTGCGGGTGTGCCCCCGTACGCGGCGGTTGAACCGGTCAGCACGATCGACGCTCCCGGTTTCAGCAAGGGCAAGACCTTCTGCAGCGTGAATAGGATTCCGCCGACGTTGATCTGGAACGTGTTGGTGAACTGTTCGACGGTCACGTCGGGCAGTGTCGCCAATTCGCCCCCGCCGGCATTGGCGAACACAACATCCAGGCCTCGTCCACGCGCCCTGATGGCATCGGCAACGTTGTCGAGGTCGTCGAGATTCGAGACGTCGCCGCGGATGCCGGTTGCTTCCGCTCCGATCGACGCCACGGCGTCGTCGAGAGTCTTCTGGTTTCGCCCGGTGATAAAGACGTGTGCGCCTTCGGCTGCCAACCGTTGCGCGGTGGCGAGGCCGATGCCGGAGTTGCCGCCGGTGACGAGTGCCGTCTTCCCGGAAAGCTGACCCATGGTGATCTCCTTTGTTCGAGGTGGGCACAATCGCCAAGCGATCAGGTCAGTTCAACACGTGATATATCACGTTATTCCTGCGAGGCCAGTGTCATCACGAACAGCTCGTCGGGCGGGCACGGCAGCTCCACCCTCTACAAGCGAGAACAGACCGAAAATCGCCCTTGCCATTGGCGATATGTTGACGTCATGGAAAAGGCGCCGTCCTGAATGCCGATATCGACCGCCGGGCCATACATGCCTCCGAGCGGGCTTTTTGGGCTGCGTTGCGTAGAGCCGGGCGGGTGGTGTACCTGCACGGCGACTACTACCTGACCGACCACGACGACGTTCTTGCGGCGCTGCGTGACCCCGCGCTGGTCTGCCCGCACATGGACCCCCATATGTACCCGTGGGTACCGAGCACCGTGTCCGACCCGGCGGAGCACGCGCGATATCGGAGCATTCTTAATCCGCGGTTCACGCCGCTGGCGTTAGCCCCGGTTACGGCAGCCGTCCAAGACCACGCGGTGGCGCTGGTGGATGCCGTCGCCGACAAGGGCGAGTGCGACGGCATCGCCGATATCGCCCACCCGCTGGCGTGCCAGACGTTACTCACGTTGCTGGGGTTCCCATCGACCGACCTCGACACCGTGATCGGGCTGCTGGATCGCTACCGGGTGCACCGCGACGACCCGAAGAACAATCATCAGCGCGTTGTTGATTATGTGGCGCACACCATTCCACAGGCGGATTCCACCGGCGTTGTCGCGGCCCTGCTGGATGAATTCGATGACGACGAAATCACGTCGTTTGTCACGCTGCTCTTTACCGCCGCCGTCGACACCGGCACCGTGGCCATTGGATTCTCGCTTGTGGAGCTGGCCAGCAACCCGCCATGGCAGTCCCTGCTGCGCAGCCACCCCAACCAGATCGGCGCATTTGTCGACGAGGCAGTGCGGCTCAATCCGCCCATCACCACCTGCCCGCGGGCCAGCCTCACCGAGATGACCATCGGCGAGGTCACGCTGCCGGCGGGTACGCGGATTGTGCTGCCACTGCAAGCACTCAACCTCGACCAGGGCATCGACATATCGATCGCCGACAACCGGGTCCGACCGCGGCCCTCGTACACCTTCGCCGGAGGCACGCGGCGTTGCCTCGGCGTGCACCTCGCACGAGCCGAGCTCATCGCAATCATCACCGAGTTTCTGCGACGCATTCCGGAGTTTAGGACCGCGGACGCCTACAGTGTGCTCGCCGCCGAAGTCGACCGGTACCTGACGCATCTGCCGCTGGTGTGGTGATTTCCGGAAACCGGAAAATAGGAAAAACGCCGACTCAGGCCGCCGTCGGATTCGTCACCTGACCGGGATGGCGTCCTGGGCGTTGCGGCAGCATAATGAGCAACACGACAATTGCGGCCGCGATGACCGCCGAGGCCAGCGGGCGGCTCAGGGCCAGGCCGCCGTCGGCAACGGGCTTATCGACGAAGTCGCCCACGGTTGCGCCCAGAGGCCGCGTCAGGATGAAAGCGACCCAGAACAAGGTGACGCGCGACACCGTGGTCCAGTAGTAAAGGGCCACGACCACGCCGATCGCAGCGGTGAACACCAGCGCGCCACGCTCGTAACCAAATCCGCGTGTGTCGGCAAGCCAGTCGCCGAGGGCAGTGCCCAACGTCTGCGAAAACGTGATGGTTGCCCAGTAGAACGCTTCTACTTTCGGCTTGGAAACGGTGCTTACCGATACTGTTCCCTCGGACCAACGCCATAGCCCGAGGGTCGCCAGCAGGCAACCTAGAAGCAGAAGCGATCCGCCCGTGTAGCCGATTCCCAGCGATCGGTCGGTGAAATCGGCCAACGTCGTGCCGAAGGTTGTCGAGGCCACGATCGTCGCCCAGTACAGGGTCGCGTGGAAACGTTTGGCGAGGATTTGCGCGGCGATCAGCACCACCAGCGCGACGCCGAAAAGTGCGACTCCGGCCACGTAGCCCCAATTCAGGGTCATTGTCACGGTGTCGCCGCCTGTCTCGCCCAGCGTTGTGGCCAAGATCTTGATGACCCAGAACCCTAAGGTGACCGCCGGCACCTTGGTCAACGCTTGTTTCGAAAGGTCATTCATCTCCTGGCAAACTTCCGTTCTCGTTGAGATTGGTTGCGAGTGCTTGGTTTTCGTTCCTAGCCAACAACGTCGAGTTGTTCACACGACGACGATATGGACTTCCTGTCGGACGGTCACTCCCAATCGATTTCCTGGTCGTAACGCCGTCACGACCCGAGAACGAACCGCAGGCAACGAACGGGACTGAGGCGGAGCGAACCGGCAGCTCAGACGGCAAAAGCCCTGCTAAACTATCGGTTTCGATTCCCGGGAGCTCAGTTAACAAGTGCTGGTCAATTGCCGGCCTCGATAGCGGCGACTCGTGCGGCAGCGTCAGGTCCGCAAAACAGCGGGAGGTCTACCGGGCCAGCGGCCAGTAGGTCGTCAATGCGGCGTTTGAGGTCGCCTGAGGAGAGATGGGCATAGAGATTCGCGCCCGGGCAAGACGTCTGGGCCAGGTCCCGATGGCCCGCCAATGTGCTGGTCGCGATCCCAAAGTTCTGGGCAGCCCATGCGAACGCGAGAGCGGCTCCGTGAAGCTGGGCCTCCGACACAACCTCTTGATCGAAGTCTCCTTCGCAGAGGACAAGAAAGTGGCCTGTGGTGTCGTAGTCCGTCGCGGTGTCGCCCGCAATCTTGGGGCTCCGCAGTTCGTAGATGTTGCCGTTGCGGTCGACGCCGACGTGATACGCGATGTCGATCCATCCGTGCTGGTCTTGGTGATACCGCTGGTCCTGGCGCAAATGGCCTGGGGCATTACGGTTGTCGCCGAGGGCCACGGCCTCGTGGTGGACAGTCATACGGGTGATGGAGTGGGGCTTTCCTCCGGCGCGGGCGGGTCGGGCGCCCCAAGCATCTCGGCAGAGCAACTGAGCCGAAGTGATGCTCGGGGCCTTTGGGGCCGGGGCTGTCGGTCCAGATAGTGGGCTGGGACCCGTTGTGCCCGTGGCAGCACGATTTGGAGACGGTGGCGTCGGGCCAGTCGCGGGCGCCGAGACAGAGTCCACTCGCGGCTTGCTTGAGCAGGCGCCGACCGTGGACGCCAAGCCGATGCTGCCGGCCAGCCAAAGCAGCTGACGGCGGCTGACGAACTCAGGGCACTCATCGGGCTGGTCGGGCGCAGGCGCGTCCATGGCCCTCACGATACGGACGCAATGGTCGCTGGAGGCACGTAGCGCAGACCTGGTGGTCAATCAGTGCCGGGCAACGGGGTGTTGTCCGAGGCGGACCCCGGTCGCGGCGTCTTCCGCGACGAGGTTGCGCTGCTGACGCCTCTCGTCGCGCGTGATCCGACGGCTAAGCACCCGGTCGTCGCGTCGCGTCAGGGTGAAACTGTTCTGAATCAAGCGATCTAGCTGCTGCCAGCTGAGCCCATCGAGCTTGCCGGCTGAGTCGTGGGTGGCGACTACGACTCCGCCGCGGAGCAGCGGCACTGTTTTGGCAGTGAACCGAGTTGTGGCCAGAAGCATTTCGGTGGCGCTGCGGTTGACTTTGCGGCGGCACGCCCGTGTTGAAGGAGTGAACCAGAAGTCGAACTGTCGATCAGTGCTGGTCAGGCTTTCGAGCCCATAGTCGTCGACGAGTTCGGCGATATCGGCGTTGCTGTAGGCGCGGGTTTCATAGACGACGCCATTAGGGCTGAAGTAGAGGACGGTGTTCATGTGGTTGTCCTTGTCGGCTCGTGCGGCTCTGACCGAAGGCGCCGGCCAGGTTAATCACACACGTGTAATTCCCCAAATAACGGCTCAATAAACTTTCCTAACGAAAAACCAACAATCTTTGACCGCGTACCCGCCTGACCTGGTGCATCGCCGTTTCGACTAGAGCCGTTCTTTCAGTAGCCCGATGGCATCGAGATCGTCGATGGCTTCGGTGGTGCGGACCATCGCCGGTTTTGCGATTGCGTTTCCGGCTACTGCGCGGCCGCGGCGGCGTAGTCAGCGTCGAAGGTTGAAGTGACGGCGGCGATAAGCTCTGGTGCAATTGCGGTGTCCACGACAAGCGATAGTTCTCGGTTTTCCAGAAGACTTGTGGTAGTGAGGTTTTGGCTGCCGATGATCAGCGTGGTGTGGTCGGTGAGCAGAATTTTCTCGTGCATGTGCAGCGCCGTGTCGTTGGCCGGTAACAGGTGCACCGAGCAGCCGGCGGCTGACACTTCGGCCACGCCATTGGCCCACGATGGATTCTCGGTGAGAACGATGCGGCATTGCACACCGCGGCGCGCCGCCTTGTCCAGGGCTGACAGCACGGCGCGGTCTTTGAATTCCTCACTAGTGACATCGACGCTAACGGCAGCCTTGTCGATGCGCTGCAGGAAGGCGGCCCGCGCTGCCGGCGACCAGATCAGGTTAGGCGCGGGGGTCGCTTCGGGCGGGTACCCGGATGGTGCTGCGGTGTAGTCGGTGTCGAACGTCGCCGCAATGGCTGCGACGTCGGTGAGGTTAGTGTCCAGTATCCAGGCGTCGCGGCTGGTCGAGTAGTACTGCGGCGTCAGATTGCCGGTGCCGACTGCCGCGGTGGTGTCGTCGACTGTGATCGTTTTCTGGTGGTAGATCACGCCATTGGGGGCCCACTTGACGTCGACGCCGGCGTCGCTGAGTTCCTGGAAAGACTCGGCGTTGGCGTCGTGGCCGTGGAACGCGGCGTCGAGGATGACTCTGGTGTCCACGCCTCGGCGGTGTGCATCGATAAGCGCGTTCACTGCGGCAGGATCGGTGAGTTCGTACATGGTGATCCGCACCGAGCGGGCGGCACCGCTGATCAGATCAATGATGCGGGAAAAGCCCGCCTCGGGCTCCTGAATCAATTGATAGTTCTCATCGGCCGCGAGTGCGCGCGGCGCAAAAGAAGTTGTGAGGGTTGCACAGACGCAGCCCATCAGGGTCAGCGCGACTAGCAAGAGCGCTTTTCGCGCAGTGATGGGTAAGAGCCGCATTATCCGACCTTATTGCGCCCCACTGACATTGCTCTGCACCTAACGGGGCTCAGCAAGTCGTCGCCCGACCCTCACCAGTGCACCGGTAGGCCCAGTAGTCCTCGCGTCATGAACGCGCCGCTGAAACACAACTCGTCGCGGGAGGCGCCCAATGACAGCGAGGGAAAGCGCGCCAACAATGCGGGAAGGGCGATGCCGACCTCCAATCGGCCCAGTGCTGCGCCCACGCAGAAATGCGGACCGTAGCCGAAGGAGACGTGGTCAAGATCGGCGCGAGGTCGATAGCCTGTTCCATATGTTCAACGGCGTAATGCTGCTGTGGTGGATCCTCACAATTCCGTCGTTCCTGTTCGTCGTCATCGACGTCTGGCGGACCACCCCCGAGTCGCCGGTCCTTAAGTGGGCCTTCGTCATCCTCACCGCATTTACCGGACCGCTCGGAGCGTTCTTCTACGTGCTTGGTTGTCGGGAACCGTTGCGGGGCAACCACGAACAATATGTCGCGGCTCGTTGGCGCCAAGTGCTCGGCTCGACGATGCATTGCGTCGCCGGCGATGGGATAGGAATCGTCGTCGGGGCCGCGATCGGCGGCGTATTGACGCTGCCCTTTTGGCCTGATTTTCTGCTCGAGTACGTACTCGGCTTCGGGTTCGGGTGGGCCTTCTTCCAGGCCTTCGCGATGCGCGACGCAGCGGGCGGGTCATACACGAAGTCTCTGAAGATGACCTTCCTGCCTGAGCTGCTGTCCATGAACCTGCTCATGACGGGGATGATCATCACGTCCCAATTCGCGATGCGAACCGTGGTCGACGGCGACGACCCAATGCGCCCGCAGTTCTGGTTCCTCATGTCGATGGCGCTGATCGTCGGATTCGTCTGTGCCTACCCGATCAACTGGTGGCTCGTCGCCAACCACATGAAGCACGGCATGATGACGATTCGCCCGAAGCCTGCTGCGGCGGCCACCGAGGGGCACTCGATGGATGCGATGTCGCATGAAATATCAGCGGGATCGGGCTCCGGACAACATCAGCCCAGCGCTGGCGTGAAGGCCGCCATGACAGTGTTGACTTTCGCCATCCTCGGCGTCGCGCTCGTCATCGTCGTCCGATTTGCCATGTGAGCCGCGAGTGACCAAGCCGCCGCCGGCGCGGTCAGCTAGGGGATGAGCACCACCGAGCCAATGGTCTTACGGCTCTGGAGATCGCGGTGCGCGCGCGCCACCTCCTTGAGTGGGTAGCGTGTGCTAACCGTCACCTCAATGGTCCCGTCGCCGATGCGGTCGAGCAATTCGACTGTCCGCCAAGCAAACTCGTCGTGAGTGCGGATGAAGTGGGGCCGCGACGGCCGAGAAAGATACACCGATCCGGCGGCGTTGAGCCGCTGCGGGTCGACCGGAGGCACCGGCCCGCTGGACGCGCCGAACAGCGCGAGCGTACCGCGGACCGCAAGACTGGCAAGGCTGGCGTCGAACGTTGACTTGCCAACACCGTCATATACCGCGGCCACACCGGCACCGCCGCTGAGCGATCGGACCTTGGCCCCGAACTGCTGAGGATCGTCGGGATAGTCGAGCACTTCGACCGCCCCGGCCCGGCGCGACAGCTCTGCCTTCTCCGCGGTGGAGGCGGTGGTGATCGCCCGGGCGCCCAAGCTGGTCGCCCATTGGGTCAGGATCAAACCCACCCCGCCGGCCCCGGCGTGCAGTAACAGCGTGTCGCCGTCCTGAACCTGGTAGACCGATTTGATAAGCAGGTGTGCGGTCATCCCCTTCAGGAGCGCCGCGGCGGCAACGTCAAATCCGACATTGTCGGGCACCTGCGCTACGACATCGGCTGGTGCAACACAGTATTCGGCATAAGCGCCGACCGCGTCGGCGCAGGCAACCCGGTCACCGATACGAAACGACGTGATCCCGTCACCCACCGCGGCGACCGTCCCGGCGACCTCGGCGCCAAGGACAAACGGTACTTCGTGTGGGTACAGCCCGGATCGGAAGTAAATGTCGACGAAATTCACACCGATCGCCTCGGCTTTGATCAACAGCTCACCCGGGCCCGGGGAGGGCTGCGGCCTGTCGACGTAGTTGAGGACTTCTGGTCCGCCGTGCTCGGCGACTTCAATCGCGTGCATACCGCCTATCTCACGGTGACATCCAGCCGCCGTCGATGGAACGGGCGACAACGATCAAGGTGCGCCGGTGTCGCGGTGAACAATGCTGCCGACTGCCCGGCTGCACCTGGAAGTTGATTGCGCGTTGTTCGGCTAAACAGCGACGGCCGCTCAACGCTGTCGCGCGCGACATCGACGGCCGCCGTGCTTCCGGCGAAGCTCATCGGTAGCGGCGCGTGGCCGACATGGTGCACGGCTCGAATAAGTAAGAAGGGCGGGCAGACCGATGGCAAATGCGAAAAGTATCCACGAGGTGACCTACGACCTGCTTCGTGAGCTGGGGCTCACGACGGTGTTCGGTAACCCGGGTTCTACCGAGGAGACGTTCTTGAAGAACTTCCCCGACGACTTCACCTATGTCCTGGGATTGCAGGAGGCGTCGGTGGTGGCTATGGCCGACGGGTTCGCCCAGTCCACTGGCAAGCCCGCCTTGGTCAACGTGCACACCGCCGCGGGGATGGGAAACGCGATGGGCAACCTGGTGGCGGCGGCTAAGGGCAACACCCCGCTGATCGTCACGGCCGGTCAGCAGACCCGCGAAATGGTTTTGTGCGAACCGTATCTGACCAACAAGGACGAAACTGTGTTTCCGCAGCCGTGGGTGAAGTGGGCGTATGAGCCCAAGCGCGCCGAGGACGTGCCAGCGGCGATCATGCGCGCCTACGCGGTCGCGTTACAGCCACCGGCCGGCCCGGTGTTTGTGTCGATCCCGCTTGACGACTGGGAGAAGCCCGCGCTGGGTCCGGCCGTGATCCGCACAGTGAGCCACCGGGTCAGCCCGGATGCCGAGCGGCTGCGCGGATTCGCCCAGCGCATCAACGGTGCGCAGCGGCCACTGCTGGTGTTCGGGCCTGAGGTCGATCGCGCCGGGGCCTGGGATGCCGGTG
>NZ_JBKQTQ010000025.1:0-4800 GCF_052143115.1 Mycobacterium sp. | reverse complement strand
TGCCGATAGCGGTCGCCGACTCCGCGCCGATCAGCGTGAGGTAGTCGAGCGCGTGGCCCACGCTTGCCACCCAGTTGGCCACCGCGTCATCACGGACCTGAGCGTATGCAGAATCACCCAAGCCCAGGTAGTCAAAATGCAGCACGCCGAAACCGCGGCGCGCCAGGCTGTCGGCGAGGATCCGGTGTAGTCGGACACTCTCCATCCCCTCCTTTCCGAGCGAACCACAGATCAGTACCCCGCCCCTGATCTGGTTATCGACCGGCAGATGAACTACGCCGAACAATGGCGACTCAGACGGTCCGAAAAATGTCGGCACCTCTGTCGTCGTCAACGGCATGTTGCGCTGGCTCCACGGTCGGCTTCCGCCGTTAGCGGATAGCCGTGCTCTTGATGTTATTTTGCTCATCTTAATCATTCGGTCCGACCGTACTCGCGTCGGCCACATCGCGGGCTCGAAACCGTGCGACCGGATGAGGCCCAACACAATTCGCTCCATTCCGAATCCGACGCATGCGCTTTGCGCGACTTCACAGTCATGAGTTGACAACCCGAACGCCTCGCCGAAGTGCTCCTAGTGGCAATTTGCCGAGAACAACGGCCATGCCGTCATCGAGGTCGTCGTAGAGGCGCACGATCAGTCCGGTCTTCAATTCCCGGTCCGCTGATTTGGTGCGAGTACCCTGCCCGCTCGGCAGAGAGAACGGATCGTTGGGCCGCAGCGTCTGTTGCCTCGAACTTTGCTTCCTTGACTAGTTCGATCGCTTCGGAAGGGAATCTGGCCTTCTCGTCGACGTCGTCGGCAGCAATTGCGGTGGCCTTTACTGCAGCCGGGAGACCGGGCAAAGAAGAAGGCAAAGAAGAACAAAGAAGAAACTGAGGCAGCGCGCTACCGGGACAACTCTGTAGGCACACGCTGGAAAAACTGCCTCTTTCAGACGATCCGGCTCTGGTGGTCAGCCCAGTACCGATCGCGCAGTAGGCGCTTGTAGAGCTTGCCGGTGGGCAGGCGCGGCAGCTCGTTCTCGAAGTCAATCGAGCGGGGTACCTTCTGCCGCGACAGGTGCTCACCGCAGAACGCGATCAGCTCCTCGACGAGTTCAGGCCCCGGCTGAACTCCGGGCATCGGCTGCACGACCGCTTTCACCGCTTCGCCGAGGTCCTCGTCGGGCACCCCGAAGACCGCGGCGTCGGCCACTTTTGGGTGGGTGATCAGCAGGTTCTCGCTCTCCTGGGGGTAGATGTTGACTCCGCCCGAGATGATCATGAATGTAGAGCGATCGGTCAGGTACAGATAGCCGTCGTCGTCGACATAGCCGACGTCGCCGACGGTGCTCATCCTGCCGTCAGGTGAGCGGCCCTCCGCGGTCTTGACGGGATCATTGAAGTAGGAGAATTCGTTACCAGCCTTGAACCACAAAGTGCCGGGCTCACCTTTCGGCGCGGGGCGCATGTGCTCGTCTAGCACGTGCAGTTCGCCGAACACCACCTGGCCGACTGTGCCCCGGTGGCTGAGCCACTGCTCGGTGTCGCAAGCCGCAAAACCCAGTCCCTCCGTAGCGCCGTAGTACTCGACGATGATCGGACCCCACCAGTCGATCATCTGCTCCTTGACCTGTACCGGGCAGGGCGCGGCGCCGTGCAGCGCGACCTCCAGCGACGACACGTCGTATCGGCGGCGCACCTCGTCGGGCAGTTTGAGCATGCGCGAGAACATCGTTGGCACCAATTGGCTGTGGCTTGGCCGAAAGGTTTCCACGAGCTTCAGGTAATGCTCTGGATCGAACCGTTCCATGATCACGGCCGTTCCGCCCATCCGGATGGCCAGGTTCACCCCGGCATGGGGCGCCGAGTGGTAAAGCGGCGCGGGCGAGAGGTAGATGATGCCGTCGCGATAACGCCACAGCTTGGAAAGGAATTCATAGACCGGCAGCGCTTGCGCTGGGGAGACTTCCGGTAGCGGTCGAACGATTCCTTTGGGCCGGCCGGTGGTGCCGGAGGAATAGAGCATGGCGATGCCGAGCGACTCGTCGGGGATTGGCGTGGACGGGAACCCGGTTGTCGCGTCGTGCAGATTGAAAATCTGGCGGTCGCCGGGGCCGTCGACGATGATCGCGACTTCGACGTTCGGACAGTTCTTCAAAGCCTCCGTGGCCACCGAACGCTTCTCCTGCGAGAAGATCAGCACCTTCGATTCACTGTTGTTGACGATGTAGGCGACTTCTTCGGGAGTCAGGAACGAGTTGATGCACGTGTAGTAGAGCCCGGCGCGTTCGCCCGCGGCGCAGCATTCGACATAGCGCGCGTTGTTTTCCATGAAGATCGAATAGTGGTCCAGGCGCTTGAGCCCAACGCTTCGTAAAAAATGGGCAAGGCGATTGGAGCGCGCCTCGAGTTCGGTATGGGTGATCGCCTCGCCGGTCTGAGCCATGATGAAGGCGGGTTGATTGGCCCGGCTGCGCGCGTATTCGCCCGAATACATGACGGAACGCTATCGCCTCCAAACCCGGCCGATCTTGAATTCGCCAAAGTGCGGCTATCCTGCTGTGGTTTCATTCTGATCCTGTTGACGGTGGTCAACCCGGTCGGCACAGCGATCGGCTTCGTCTCTCGTGCCAACGTGTAGCGCGTCCTCGCCAACGAGGATGGCACCGAAGGCTAGCGACTAGAGGACACCGGCACGCGTACTTGCCGGAATCTCTTTGGGTCGCGACACGGTCACGGATGCATACCTATTGAAAACTCGATAGCAACATCAGTCACATCGACCACTATCGTCACATAAGCCAACTGCGGACGTCAATGCGACGGCTCGCCCCTGGAAAAAAGGTGGGATATGTCGGCCATTCGTCGAATCGTTTCAATGTCGGTGGCGTCGGCGACCGTCATCGGACTGATCGTTCCGATTGGCTTCGCGCCGCCAGCTATCGCGACGCCGTGCACGGCCCCGGAAGCGAACGTTCCGCCCCCTGCCGCGCTACCGAACATGCCCGCGCCGGCGCCGGTCGTTGCACCACCGACCGGGCGCAGGCCTCGAGGTGCCAATGAGCATGCGCCGCTACCCAAACTGGGTCCGCTGATCTCTTCGTTCCTGAAACCGCTGACTCGGAATCCCGCGCAACTTCAGGCGGCGGTGACGCCGGGGCCCACTCCTCCCGGCGCGGGCATCCAAGGGCCCCCGAACACTAATCAGGCGGTTCCGAACGCCGCCCCGGTACCTCCGCCTCCTGCCCAGGTCGCGGGGGCTCCGACCTCGCTCGTGAACTATGTGACCGGGCCGAACAGCCCGAACAAAACCCTCGAACGTTTCGGCATCTCCGGGACCGACCTCGGAATCCCATGGGACAACGGCGATCCCGGCGGTCGTCAGGTTCTGATGGCCTTCGGTGACACCTTCGGATATTGCAGCGTGCACGGCCAGCAGTGGCGATACAATGTACTTTTCCGCAGCCAAGACCGCAACCTGTCGCAGGGAATCCACGTGGCGGACGGGGTGCCGAACAACCCATACTCCGGTTCACCGGTGTGGGCACCGGGCCTGTCCAAACAGGTCGTCAACAGCATCCATCAGGCCTCGCATGAGACGGGGATCATTCCGACCTCCGCGATTTCCCTTGGGCGAACCCAGTACATGAACTTCATGTCGATCAGGGATTGGGGCCGCGACGGCGACTGGTCGACGAACTACTCGGGAATCGCACGGTCCGTCGACAATGGCCAGAGCTGGGGCATCTTCCCCGGCAGCGTCCGGCTGGCCTCGGCGGACACCGTCCCGGGAGGCCGGTACTTTCCGGGCAATGAGAACTTCCAGATGGGCGCGTTCATGAAGGGCAGGGACGGTTACCTTTACTCGTTCGGGACCCCGTCCGGACGCGGCGGTCCGGCGTTTCTGTCACGAGTGCCGCCGAACTTCGTGGCCGACCTGACCAAATACCAGTACTGGAACGGCGAGGGGAAGGGCTGGGTTCCGATGGACCCGAGCGCGGCGACGCCGATTTTCCCGGGGCCGGTGGGCGAGATGTCAGCGCGGTACAACGACTATCTCAAGCAATACTTGGTGCTCTACACCAACGGCGGCAGCAACGACGTGGTTGCGCGGACCGCGCCGTCTCCGCAAGGACCATGGAGTCCGGAACAACCGCTGGTGTCGTCATTCTCAATGCCCGGCGGCATATACGCGCCGATGATCCACCCATGGTCGTCGGGCAGAGACTTGTACTTCAACCTGTCGCTGTGGTCGGCATACGACGTGATGTTGATGCACACCGTGCTGCCATAGGCCTTAGGGGCTCTTTCAGTCGGCTTGCGACGACGTCACGGCCGGTAAGCGGAAGCTCATGTTCACCGTCGTCCCCGACGGCGTGCAGTCCATCTCGAGCCAGTCGCTTACCGCGCGGATCAGCAGCAGTCCGCGTCCGCGGACGCCGGGGTCGGTAGGTGCCGGTTTCCACGATCCCTTGTCGATGATCCGCACATGTACTTCGGCGCCGTCATTCTCGCCTTCCACCCGAACCTTGCCCGGTTTATGCCCCCGGTAGGCGTGCTCGATGCTGTTGGCGGCCGCCTCGTTGACCGCCAAGACGATGTCGGCCACCGTCCCCTCCGGGATCGCGGCGCCCCGCAGCCATGCGGCGAGCCGGTGCCGGATATTGCTCAATTGCCCAGCGGCTGCCGCCTTTTCAATCTTCAACGGGGCATACGGTTGCCGGTAGACGACGATCGCGATGTCGTCGTCGTATCCCGTTGGCGGTGCCATCGCGCTGAGCACCGCGTCCGCGACGCCATCGACGGGCAGATTCA
>NZ_JBKQTQ010000024.1:0-23369 GCF_052143115.1 Mycobacterium sp. | reverse complement strand
TCGCTAGCTGACCACCGGTGACCTGCAGGATGGCGCCGTTCACATAGCTCGCTGCCGGAGAGGCCAGAAACGTGATGGCGTTGGCGATCTCGTCGGGCGAGGCGGCCCGCCCCAGCGCGGTGTAGGCGGCAAAGGCATCTGTAAGGCCTGGCGTCGCGTCGGTGCCGGGAGTTTCGGCCGGCCCGGGCTGCACCGCGTTCACCCGCACACCGGACCGACCGAATTCATCGGCCCAGACGCGGGTCAGTAGTTCCACGCCGGCCTTGCTGGCACCGTAGATGCCTCCGGTGCGAGACGGAATAGCGGCGGCGACGGTGCTGAGGTTGACGACGACGCCGTGGCCCCGCTCGGCCATGCCCGGCACCAACTTCTGCACCAGGATGTACGGGGCTCGCAGGTTGATGTTGATATGGTCGTCGAAGAACGCGTCGTCGGTGTCGACGGTCGTACCGAACTTGTAGACACCGGCGTTGTTGATCAAGATGTCGACCGATCCGGCCTCGGCGGCCAGTCGGCGCACGTCGTCGGCGTCGGCGAGATCGGCAGCGATGAAACGTGCTTTGCCCCCGGCGTTTTGGATCTCCTGCACGACCTTGGCGCCGCGTTCGGCGCTGCGCCCGTGCACTATGACCTCGGCGCCGAGCTGACCGAGTTGCAGTGCTACCGCCCGACCAATCCCGGCTGTCGCCCCGGTTACCAGCGCCGTCGAGCCCTCAAGTGTTGTTGTCATCTGCTTACCCCTTCGCGGAGATAGTTTGTGGATGCTGTGCGTAGCAGCGCACTCCCACCTCTTTTTAGTCCGAGACCGCCGAGAGGTTATGCGTCTTGCTTATCGGCGCGATTAGCGGCCGCTATAAGCTGGGCTGATAGCTAATCGGCTTCGGCGTGAGGCGGCCAGCGGTTATGGACTTTCGGGAACTCAGCGCCTTCGTGGCGGTCGTGGAAGAAGGCGGCATGTCCGCGGCCTCGCGTCGACTGCATGTCAGCCAGTCGGCGTTATCTCAGACGGTGAGCGCTCTGGAACGCGAACTCGGGGTGACGCTGTTAGAACGCACTAGCGCTGGCGTACGCCCAACCGAAGCGGGAACGACATTGCTCGTCGAGGCGCGTGCGGTCCTGGCTCGCTACCACCAGGCCCTGCGGACAATGAGCACCTTTAGCGCCGGATCCAGCGAGGTCATCAGGCTGGGCATCCCGTTAGAGCTGGCTCCTGACGTGCTCCCTACGGCGCTGGCCAAATTCGCGGTGGAATCGCCAAACACGCGCGTCGTTCCTCAGCACCTCTCGACGGCCGCACAATTCAAGGCGTTACGCAGCGATCAACTGGACGTAGGCCTGGTCCGAGAACGCCCCTCCGGATCGGAATTCGACGCGATGCTGGTCGCTCAAGAAGTTCTTGGCGTACTCATCTCATCGAAAGTTGCTGCGCGACTGGCCGACTCCGATGGTGTCCAGCTAGACCAGTTGGCTGAACTGAATTGGGTCGGCTTCCCCCGCTCCAGCAGCCCCGCCTGGTATGACGAGCTGACGGGCATCCTGCGTAGCCACGGCGTCGACATCGGACCGCCGGCGCCGGACGATCAAGTGCTGATCGCTGCGGTGAAATTCGCTGCGGTAAGCAGCGGACAGGCTTTCGCGCTGGCACCCGAGAACGTGCTGCAACCGCTGCCCGACAACGTGACGTGGTCACCGTTAGCCGGTCAACCAGTGGTGCGCCGTACCTGGGTGGTGTGGCCGGCGGAATCGCGGCGGCGCGACGTCGGCCGTCTGATCGCGTCATTTCAGCCACCCGAAGGCATCTGACTCAGCAGTGCGTTGAGCCCGTATTCGAAGACGGCGTCGTAGTCAGTGGGGGACTGGAGTGCCTGGACGAGCGCTTGGTCGGGCCAGTCGTCGTCCCACAGCGAGGGATCTTCCTCCTCGTGTTTGGCTCCCCGAACGGCCGAGAACTGCATCACCGCAGACGATATGACGTGAACCTGTACCGCTCGCAAGACGAGTGCGGCATCGGTTCCGGTCACGCCCAACTCGGCCAGCTGGGCCGCCAACGTCTGCTGAATCGGCAGAAACAGCGTCGGCGTGCGATCGCGTTCGTGCGCGATGGCAAGCAGGTGTTGTCGATCAATCAGCGCCCTACGCTGCGAGCGGGCAAGTGTGGCAATGCGTTCGATTGCAGTGTCACCCTCGATGGGCAGATGCGCCATCTCGCTGAGCAATCGGTCGACCAGGCTGTCGAAGAGTTTGTCGCGACCTCCGACATGCCAGTAGATCGACGTGACTGCTACCCCGAGTTCCTCAGCGAGGCCGCGCATGGTGAACGCCTCCACGCCATGCATTTCGATCAGACGGGCAGCGGCGTCGAGGATCGTCTCCGCGCTAACGGGCTCTGTCACCGATCTCACCACCTCGGATCATCCGCTCGGGCTCGGGTAACTCGAGGTAGCGTTCCAGGTTGCGGTGCGTGTTGATCACTCGCCGTTCCTCGTTGGACAACGTCAAGTGCGTGAACCCGGGCTGGTGCAGGCCGCGCTGAAGTCCGGCCAACACCGTAATGTCCTGCGTCATCACCAGACCGGGTTCGGCTTCGTTAGCCGTCATCCGCACGTCAGCGGGCTTGATTCGCGGCGCGCCCGGCGGCATACGAGTCCACAAGAACATCACCTGCTCGCCATGATCGGGGTCGGGCCCCGGATGTGAGGCCATCACCGTCAAGTGGTCGGCGTTGGCCAGCAGCGTGAGATTCGGGAAGACGTTGTACTGGTGCAGCCGCATTACCTGGTCGGTGCTGGCCCAGCTCAGGTCCACACCACGCTCGGCGGCGAAAGCTCTTGTCCGTTCGGCGATTACATCCATGGCCGACTGGCCCGGTTGGTTGCCCGGGAACGGGGTGCCCTCCGCAACGCCCATCAGCGCCCCTTGGGTGCAGACGTAGGCGTCCCACACCTCGGCGTCGGTCGGCCTGTGCTTGAGATGCGGGCTCGGCACGCCGTAAAGCTGCTCGGACTTACCGGTGTGCCCCCAAATCACCTGCGGCGCATAGACGTCATCCATGCAGAGGTGCAGCTCAGGATGCAACGTCTGCACATGATAGGTCTCGCTGTAGCCGTCGGCGATCGTCTTCCAATTCGCGTCGACTTCGATGGTCATGGTGCCATAGCACCGGAAGTCGCCGACCCCGAGCCAGGCGATGTCGTTCGGCACGACCTCCAGGTAGTCGGTCAACGGCGACGCGTTGACGTCGAGATTGACAAAGACCAGCCGCTCCCAAGTGTCGACGCGGACCGCGATTAGCGGCAGCTCAGACAGCTGCAACGTCCCGAAGCCCTTGCGGTTCGGGACCCGCTTCAGAACGCCGCAGAGATCCCATGTCCAACCGTGATAACCACAGCGCAGTTCACGCAAGCCCGCACCCGAGCCGGCACACAGCGAGTTGCCCCGGTGACGGCACACGTTCTGGAAAGCACGGAGCGTCCCGTCGTCGCCGCGGACGATCAGTACCGAGTAGGGGCCGCAACGGTATTCGAAATAGTCGCCGGGTTCGGCGACGTGGTCGACCGTGCAGGCGAGCTGCCACACCTTCGGCCACATCCGCTCCACCTCGAGCTGGGCAAACGCGGGGGAGTAGTAGCGCTCCGCGGGCACCAGGGTCGGGCGTTGTGGTGGCGTGCCGATCGCATCCTCTAGCCGAGCATCGCGCGTTGCGTGGGTCGTCATCGAAGCACTCCCGTCGCTTCTGTAACGGTGTTACATTGGTCCACTGTAGCGGTCGGCAGCGCAGGCAAGGGAGCAATTGTGTTCGACCTTAAGATCACGGGTGGCACTGTCGTGGACGGAACCGGCGCGGACCGATTCGCCGCCGACGTCGCCATCAAAGACGGAAGAATTGTCGAGGTTCGTCGCCGCGGGCCGGGCAGCCCGCCGCTGGAAGGCGAGGCTGCCGAGACGATCGACGCAACCGGAAAGATCGTCGCGCCCGGATTTGTCGACATCCATACCCACTACGACGGCCAGGTCAGCTGGGACGACATGCTGGAGCCGTCCAGCAGTCACGGCGTGACCACTGTCGTCACCGGTAACTGCGGGGTCGGCTTCGCGCCGGTGCGCCCGGGCACAGAGGATTGGTTGATCGGCCTGATGGAGGGTGTCGAGGACATCCCCGGCAGCGCACTCACCGAGGGCATCTCATGGGGCTGGGAGAGCTACCCGGAATACCTCGATGCCATAGGGAGAAAGAACTTCGCCGTCGACGTGGGCAGCCAGGTGGCTCATGGCGCGGTCCGCGCCTACGCGATGGGCGAGCGCGGCGCCCGCAACGAGCCCGCGGCACCTGCCGACATTGCGGCGATGGCGCGCCTGGTGCAGGAGGCCGTCGAGGCCGGCGCGCTGGGCTTTTCGACCTCCCGCACCATCGGTCACCGCGCCATCGACGGCGAGCCGGTTCCGGGTACCTACGCCGCAGAGGATGAGCTGTTCGGGCTCGGCCGGGCCATGGCGGCCGGCGGCCAGGCCGTCTTCGAGCTGGCCCCGCAGGGCGTGGCGGGCGAGGACATCATCGCGCCCAAGAAGGAACTGGACTGGATGCAACGCCTCGGCGCTGAGATCGACCGGCCGATTTCATTCGGCATGATCCAGGTGGACGCCGCGCCGGATCTGTGGCGCGAGCAGCTGGACATCTCGGCCGCCGCCCACGCGGCGGGCAGTCGGTTGTATCCCCAGATCGCTGCACGACCGTTCGGCATGCTTTTCGGCTTTCCCGGGCATCACGCCTTCACCCACCGCCCGACCTTCCGCCGGCTGAAAGGCGAATGCAGTCGCGATGAGCTGGCGCAGCGTCTGGCCGATCCCGCCGTCAAGGCTGCGATCCTGTCCGAGGACGATCTGCCGCCAGATCCAAACCTGTTGTTCGACAACATGTTCGCCCTCGCTCAATACTCGCTCGGCCGGCTCTACGCGCTGGGGGATCCCCCCGACTACGAGCCGACCGACGAGCGCACCGTGGAGAAAATCGCTGCGGAGCGTGGCGAGGACCCATTGGCCACGCTCTACGACCTGATGCTCGAGTCCGACGCAACGTCGATGCTGATGCTGCCGTTCTACAACTACTCCCACGGCAACCACGACGCGATCCGTGAAATGCTCACGCATCCTGCGGGCGTGGTCGGGCTGTCCGACGGCGGCGCGCACTGCAGCATGATCTGCGACGCGTCGTATCCCACCTTCCTGCTGACCCACTGGGCGCGGGATCGTCACCGGGGCGAGAAGCTGCCAACGGAGTACGTGATCCGCAAGCAGTCGCGCGACACCGCGCAGCTTTTCGGGCTCTCTGATCGTGGTGTCGTCGAAGTCGGAAAGCGGGCCGACGTCAACCTGATTGACATGAATGCGCTCACCCTGCATGCGCCCCGGATGGCCTATGACCTGCCGGCAGGTGGCAACCGGCTCGTGCAGGGTGCCTCCGGCTACAGCGCAACGATCGTCAACGGCGTCGTGACCCGCCGCGACGGCGTCGACACCGGCGCTCGCCCCGGCCGCTTGGTGCGCGGCGCGCGCTAGGCGTTGCTGACGTCGTGCCGCTCGGCGTTTGCCTCACCGGCAACTATCACATCAGCCACAGGAGTCTCGCCAGCTTTGGGATGTCCGTTGTGCCCGCCTTTGAGCGACAAATCCGTTGCGCGCTTTAAGTTGTCGCTCGAAGGCGGGCAAATTGTGTGCCGGCTCCACCCAGAAATTCGTGGGGCAGATGTGACAGCGGCAGCCCGGCACGCCGCTGATGAAGCGACAAATCACGGTTCGAGGATCAGCGGGCGAGCGCTTGATCGATCAGCGTCTCAGCTGCCGCGCGAGCGTGCACCCACGGCGACAAGTCGTCCAACGACGTAGCCAGTGCTGCCGCACCTTCGTAGAGCACGCTGAGCTCGTTGCCCAATAGTTGCGGGTCGGCGGCGCCCGCTTGGTTTGCCAGCTCGGTCAGTCCGTCGATGAAGCTGCGCTTGCTGGTACGAACAATCTCTTGAACTCCCGGCATCGATCCTGCTGCCTCGACGGCAGCATTGTGGAACGGGCAGCCCCGTAGCGGTCCGCCGCGTGCGGGCCCTTGGAAAACGGCCAGTAAGCGCTCGCGCGGCGTTTGCTCGCTGGCGTCCGCCAAGGGGCCGGGGACGCGGTCTTCGATGCTGCGCAGATATTCCTCCACCACCGCCGTCTTGCTCGGAAAGTGTTGGTAGAGAGTCCGTTTGGAGACCGACGATTCGGCCGCGAGTCGCTCAACGCCGGTGGCGTTGATGCCCTCCCGGTAGAACAACTCCGCCGCAGCATTCAGGATGCGCTGGCGCGCGCCACGGCCTCCCTTGGTCGCCACTTGCTGCTTGCTCATACCCGGAGTATACCGAGCGGTTTACATCGGCCGTCAAGTGGTGTAGCGTGGCGGCCGGATAGAAGTACACCAATCGGTTTACTAGGAGTGGACATGACAAAACGATCGCCCGTGGTATTGGTTACCGGCGTCTCCTCGGGAATCGGCCGGGCCGTCGCCGACGCGTTCGCCGCGAAGGGCTTCGAGGTCTTCGGCACGAGTCGTAACCCGCGAACAACGCAACCGGTCGCCGGGGTGGAATTGGTCCAGCTCGACGTCACCGACGACGCGTCGGTCGCCGCGGCGGTATCCACGGTCGTCCAGCGTGCGGGCCGCATCGACATCTTGGTGAACAACGCCGGTGCCGGTGTTTTCGGCGCCGCGGAGGAGACGTCGACCGCACAGGCGCAACAGCTCTTCGACACCAACTTCTTCGGATTGGTCAGGTTGACCCGCGAGGTACTGCCTTACCTGCGCGCACAGCGCAGTGGTCGCATCATCAACATCGGCTCGGTGCTGGGCTTCCTGCCGTCGCCCTACGGCTCGCTGTACGCAGCCTCAAAGCACGCGGTCGAGGGCTACTCGGAATCCCTCGATCACGAAACCCGCGAATTCGGTGTGCGGGTTTCCGTCGTCGAGCCCGGCTACACCAACACCTCTTTCGAGGCCAACGCGACCGACGCCGATTCGCCGATCGACAGCTACGCGCCCGTTCGCGAGCACGTCAAGCAGGTCATCGCCAAGGCGGTACGTGCTGGGGATGACCCCGCGGTCGTGGCACAGGCCGTCCTGAAGGCGGCGACCAGCCGTACGCCGAAGTTGCGGTATCCGGCCGGACCCTTGGCGCGGCGGCTGGCGTTGCTGAAGAAGTTTGCCCCGGCTGGCCTGCTGGACAACGGAGTTCGCAAAGCGAACAAGTTGACGAAGGCGCCCAAGCCAGCCTCCTCTTCGAAAGCTCAGGTGCCGCAGAAGGTTCGGTAGGTGCCGAAGTCTTCGGGAGCTGGACTGGCGTAGCGCTCGAACCCCGCTCGTTCGTCGTAAGGGGCGGTCACGGCGACGAGCAGCCGTTGGAGCGGATCTAGGTTGCCTCCCGTCGCCGCGGTCAGGGCTTCCTCGACGAGATGGTTGCGCGGAATGTAGATCGGGTTGGCGCGATCCATTGACTCGGGGTCGGGGCTGAGCGCTCGCCACCGTGACGTCCACTCGTCGAAGCCGGCGGGCCCGGCATCGCCGCGGGCAGACCGGCCGAGGTCGCGGAAGAACGAGGTGTAATCCACCTGGCTCTCTTTCAGCAGGGGCAGTAACGCGTCGACCAAGGACGTGACGGCCGCGCCTTCGACGTCGGCGGGCAGGCCCAGTTTGGCTCGCATGCCGGACGTCCAGACCGTGGCGTACTCGTCCCGGAAGACACCGAACGAGTTCTCGGCGAGCGCAATGCCCTCTTCGACGCTGTCGGAGAGCAGCGGAAGAAGCGCCTCGGCGAAGCGGGCGAGGTTCCACCCGGCGATGGCGGGCTGATTGCCATAGGCGTAGCGCCCCCAGTGATCGATCGAGCTGAAGACCGTGTCGGGGTCGTAGGCCTCGATGAAGGCGCACGGTCCGTAGTCGATGGTTTCGCCGGAGATCGTCATGTTGTCGGTGTTCATCACCCCGTGGATGAAACCGATCAGCATCCAACGGGCCACCAGCGAGGCCTGGACTCGGGCCACCGCCTCGAACAGCGCGAGGTAAGGCTGATCGGCGTCGGCTGCCTCGGGATGGTGGCGCGCGATCGCATGGTCGGCCAGGCGTCGCAGCAGGTCCAGATTGGCGGTGGCCGCAGCGTATTGAAAGCTCCCGACGCGCAGGTGGCTGGTGGCGACGCGGGTGAGGACGGCGCCCGGCAGAAGCGTCTCGCGCTGCACCGGCCGTCCCGTGGCGACCACGGCCAAGGATCGCGTCGTCGGCACACCCAGAGCGTGCATGGCCTCACTGACGATGTATTCGCGCAGCATCGGTCCCACCGCCGCGAGGCCATCACCGCCGCGGGCGAACGGTGTGGGGCCGGAACCTTTGAGGTGGATGTCGCGGGTGCGCCCGTCGGCGCCGACGAGCTCGCCCAGCAGCAGGGCGCGGCCATCGCCCAGCCGCGGCACGTAGCCGCCGAACTGGTGACCGGCGTAGGCCTGGGCCACCGGAGCGGCATCGCCGGGAACCAGGTTGCCCACCAGGAAGCGCAGCCCGTCTAGAGTCCGCAGCCAGGCAGCGTCGAAGCCAAGCTCGGTGGCAAGCGGCTCGTTGAGTGCCAGCAGCCGCGGGTCGGGAAATGTCTCGGCCTGCCAGCGGGTCGCCATCTCCGGCAAGTCGCGGAAGAAGCGGTCTTGCAGAGTAACGGTCATATCCGGAGCGACGCTCACATCACCACCCTACGGAGGCGTGACTAACATCGACCTGGCAAACCGTCCCGATAGGAGCCGTCACCGGATGCTGGAGCCGCATGAGGTCGACAGCCTCTTTCCCGCCGATCTGCCTGAGCCGGGCGAGTGGGAAGAGCGCTATCCGCCCCGCGAGCTGCCCGCCGGCGCTGAAGTGACCCGGCTCGGACCGTCACCGACCGGGTTCATCCACCTCGGCGGCATCTACACGGCGATGATCGACCGCGCCGTGGCGAACCAGACCGGTGGTCGCTACTTCGTGCGTGTCGAGGACACCGATCAATCCCGGGAGGTGCCGGGAGCATACGAACAATTCGCGCGCGCATTCGGCTACTTTCGGGTCCCTCCCGACGAAGACGACCAGACCGGCGCATACGGCCCCTACCGCCAGTCGGAGCGCGCGACGATCTACCTGACCTACGCGCGAGAAATGCTGCGATCCGGCAAGGCGTACCTGTGCTTCGCCACGCCCGAAGAGCTCGCCGAAATTCGAGCGCGCCAACAGTTGGCCAAGCTTCCAACCGGCTACTACGGGGACTGGGCCATCTGGCGCGACGCCGACGTCGCAGCCGTGCGGGAGAACTTGGCGAAGGGTTTGCCGTATGTGGTGCGCTTCCATTCACCTGGCCGCGCGGGTGGGCGGACCTCGTTCACCGACGCGATCCGTGGCGAGTTGTCCATGGAGGCCAACTACAACGACGCGGTCATTCTCAAATCGTCGGCGGGGGAGCAGCTGCCGACTTACCACTTCGCCCACGCCGTCGACGATCACCTGATGCGGGTCAACCTGGTGATCCGGGGCGAGGAGTGGCTCTCGTCGGTGTCGCTGCACCTTCAGCTTTTCGAAGCGCTGCAGTTCCAGCCGCCCACCTATGCGCACATCGCCCTGCTGATGAAGCAGATCCCGGGCGGCAAGCGCAAACTGTCCAAGCGTAAGGACCCGGAAGCCGACGTCGACTTCTACATCAGGGCCGGATATCCCGCTGACGCGGTGCTTTATTACCTCCGCGGCCTGGCCAACGGACGCCTTGCTGAAATGCCTCTGCCAGAAGCGCTCGCCGCGCCGATTTCACTGGCCGAGTGCGGCGGCGCCGGCCCCTTGGTAGACCTCGTCAAGCTCGAAGACATCAGCGCCGACTACATCGCGACGTTGAGTGGGCCGGAGATCTACGCCGCCGTGACAGCGTGGGCAGCCGAGTTCGATCCCGAGCTTCATCGGGTGATCACATCTCATCCGGACATGACACTGGCCGCTCTTGCCGTCGAACGCGAGGGGGTCACCAACCCGCGCAAAGATCTCCGCAAATGGTCGGATTTTCGTGCCGCGTACGGCTTTTTCTTTGCCGACCTGTTCACGCTCGCGGGCGCTGCCGATGCCCAGCTGGGCGGGCTCCCGACCGACCTGGTCCGGTCGTTCGCGGGTGCCTTCGTCGCCGATTACCGGGATATCGATGACTCTGCTCAGTGGTTCCAGCAAGTGCGAGACCTCGCCCAGAAGTTCGGCTTCGCAAGCAGCGCAAAGGAATACAAGCAGAGCCCGGACGCCTATCCCGGTTCGATTCGGGAAGCCTCGCAGCTGATCAGGGTGGCGTTGACCGGGTCGACCAAGAGCCCCGACCTATTCCAAGTCGCGCGCGCACTTGGCCGCGAGGAGGTCATTCGGCGAATCACCTCGCTGACCGCTTAGCGCTGATCGACATCGCAACCACCCCGTCGTCTGGGGATGGGAGCGGAGATGGTCGAATAATTGACACATTCAATGTCGAGGAGGCGGTCGCATGGGCTCACCGGGCGACGTCGCTGACATCGACTTCGACGATCTGACGTCGCCCCAGCTGACCGATGCCCAGCGTCAGATTCTGGAGTTCACCGAGGCCAGAAAAGTCGACTTCGACATCGACCAGATGCTTGCCGAAGCGATCGACCAGGCCTCGGTGGGTGACGACCTGGACGACGGCGACGGCTTCACTGACCGCTTGGCCGCGCACGTGGCCGCGATCGAGGCCGACCAAGGTCTGACCCAGCTCGCCCGTTCTTCGCTGCGGCAACGAGTGGTTCGCCTGCTGCGCAACCGGCTCTCGCTGACCGACCTCATCAAGCGGTATCCCGACATCGAGTCGATTCGGATCGAGAAGCCGTTCATCGTCGTCGGAATGCCGCGATCCGGCACCACGCATCTGGTCAATCTCATCGCCGCCGATCCGCGCCGCCGCGCGCTGCCGTACTGGGAGAGCCAGGATCCGATCCCGGCGCTCGGTCAAGGCCCGGACATTTTCGGCGTCGACCCTCGCTACGCGCGAGCCAAGTCCGAACACGACGCACTGATGGCGAGCGCCCCCGTCGTGGCCGCCATGCACGACCGGTTCCCGGAGGCGATCGAGGAGGAAGTCGAACTGCTCGACCTGGATCTGGCCGGCTACGTTCTGGAATGGCATGCCCGCGTGCCGGACTGGCGGGACTATTACCTGAGCCTCGACCAACACCGGCACTACGCCTACATGAAGAAAGTCCTGCAGGCGTTGACATTTCTGCGTGGACCGCAGACGTGGGTCCTCAAAAGCCCGCAGCACTGCGAGCAGCTCGGCCCGCTGATGGCCACCTTCCCCGACGCGACAGTGGCCTTCACGCACCGCGATCCCGTCGCGGTGATCCAGTCGGCGGTCACGATGATGGCCTACTCCGACCGACTGCGCCGGACCAGTATCGAACCGGACTGGCTGCTGGACTACTGGACCGACCGGGTGCACCGGCTGCTCAGCGCATGCGTGCGCGACCGTGACCTGGTGCCGGCCGAACGTAGCATCGACATCAGCTTCCACCACCTGAACGGCAACGAAATGCCGTTGCTCAATGAGCTTTACGGTCGCAGCGGCGTCGAATTGACCCCGACGGTGCGCTCACGCTTCCAGCGTTACCTAGGTGGCAATCCGCGCGGCAAGCACGGCCGTATCCGCTACGACCTGCAACGCCATTTCGGCGTCTCGCCCGACGAACTCCGTGGCCGGTTCGACTTTTATTTCGACCGGTTCGACGTCCGGCCCGAATAGTCTGCACACGAGGAAAGAGACGTCGCGATGAGTCAACGGTTCGAACCGGTCTACCGCAGCCGGCCGGGCGCCGACGGCCTGCGCCCGGCCGCCGCTGAAAAGGCCGAGCAGATCGCCCCGGGGCTGTGGTGCTCGCCGGGTCTGTCGAATTCCTACCTGTTGACCACCGATGACGGCCGGGTGATCATCAACGCCGGCATGGGGTTCGAGGGGCCGGTGCACCGCGCCAACTTCGACGCGGTGGACTCCTCGCCGGTGCGCTACATCATCTTCACCCAGGGGCACGTCGACCACGTCGGCGGCTTGGACAGCGTGCGGGACCCGGATACAACGGTTGTCGCACAAGCGAACTGGACCTTATGGCGAGACGATAACGAACGCCTCATCCCGTACCGGGCCAGCCGCAGCGCCTTCGCCTTCAAAGACACGTTGGCGACCGGCATCCGGGCCATTCAACGCCGGCTCGGCACCAAGCATCTGCCGGCCCAGAGCGTTCCCAGTGTCGATCTCGACTTCGAAGACACCCTCACGCTGGAGGTCGGCGGGCGGCGCATGGAGTTGATCTCCGTACCCGGTGGGGAGACCAACGACTCGCTTGTGGTGTGGCTCCCGGACGAGCGGATTTGCCTGTGCGGGAATACTTTCGGTCCGATCTTCGGGCATATCCCCAACCTGGTTACGATGCGAGGTGACCGGTACCGGGACGCGTTGACCGCCATTGCCTCGGTCGAACGGGTTCGTGATCTGCAAGCCGAACTCCTGGTGACCGGCCACTTCGCGCCGATCTCGGGCGCCGAGCGCATCAACGCGGAGCTGACCCGGCTGCGCAACGCCATCCAGTACATTCACGACCAGACGGTCGCCGGGATGAACGCTGGCAAAGACGTCCTGACCCTGATGCGGGAGATCACCTTGCCCGCGGAATACGAAGTGGGTCAAGGCTATGGAAAGGTCGCCTGGGACGTGCGAGCCATCTGGGAGAACTACTCGGGCTGGTTTCATCACCGGTCGACGACCGAGCTCTACTCGGTTGGTTTCGACGCCGTCAGCGCCGACGTGGTCGAATTGGCCGGCGCCGACGCGCTCGTGGAACAGGCGCGCGCACATCTCGGTGCGAGCCGCCCACTGCATGCCATCCACCTTGCCGAGCTGGTCTCTACGGCGCAGCCGGACCATCCGGGGGCGCGCCAGGTGCTCAGAGAAGCCCACGAAAAGCTCCTGGCCGATACGACGAACTTCTGGGAAAGAGCCTGGCTGACAGAACAAATAGCGAGAAACACATGACAGCTCAGATCAGTTTTGATTTCACCGGCACCGAGGCGCTAATCACCGGCGGCACCAGCGGTATCGGGCATGCGACTGCCGTGTTGTTTCGGGACGCCGGGGCAGAGGTCACCATCACCGGGACTAAACCGGCCGCGGCGGACTACGACGTCGATCTGTCCGGCATGACCTATCGCCAATTACAGATCACCGACCACTACTCGGTGGACGCTTTGGCCCAGCACTTCACCCGGCTGGATGTGCTGGTCAACAACGCGGGAGCGAATTTCCCGGGCGGCCTTGACGAGTCGAAGCCGGATGGGTTCGAGGCGTCGGTCGCGCTGAACCTGACCGGTCCCTACCGCCTGACCGTCGCCCTCTACCGCGCGCTGAAGGCATCGACGGCCACCGGAGGCGCCAGCGTGGTCAACCTGGCGTCGATGTCTGCGTTGCGAGCCGTTCCGCTGGTGCCCGGCTACGGCGCCGCGAAAGCCGGGGTCATCGACGTCACAAGAAATCTCGCCGTCAAATGGGCTGGCAAGGGGATCCGGGTGAACGCGGTCGCGCCCGGCACCATCGACACGCCGATGACCGCACCCATGCATATCGCGGAGGAGCTGGTCGAGTCCGAACTGGCTCACATCCCGTTGCGGCGCTTCGGATCCGTCGGGGAGATAGCACCCACGGTGGCTTTTCTGTGCACCGAGCAAAGTAAGTACACCAGCGGCGCGGTCTTCGTCGTCGACGGCGCATCGGACTGCATCTGAAACCAGAAGGAAGACAATGGCATTCGCATTGCAACCGGAGGATTACTACCACACCGGCATCGTGGTACCCGATCTCGAGGCCGCGATGGCCCGCCTCAGCGCGCTGGCCGGCTACCGGTGGATCACCCCGTTGACATACACGCTGCCGTTTCGCACCGCGAACGGAAGCCGCGAACTCACCTCGACGTTCGTCTACTCGCTGCAGAGTCCCCACCTGGAACTGATCCAGCAGGTGCCCGACAGTCCGTGGACTGCGGCGCCGGGCAACTCCGTCCATCACCTCGGATACTTCACCGACGATCTGGCCGAGACCGCACGGATGCTGGAGGCCAACGGCTTCACCTTCGAAGCCACCGCCGATACTTCTCCGCCGGATCTGGCGCTGTTCGCCTACTACATCGACGCGTTCGGCACCCGCATCGAGATCGTCGACCGCGCGCTGTTCCCCGACTTTCCCGCGTTCCTGCAGTCGGTGGCGGCGCCGGCTTAGAGCCTGACCGGAGGTCGGACATGCTGCTGACAGTGCTGCGCTTCAACTTCGCCTCGCCGCACGGAGATCCACGCACGCAAAGCGAACTGGTCCGTGCCGCAATCGAATTGGCGCAGTGGGGGGAGTCCCGAGGAATCACTACCGTGAGCGTCGACGAGCACCACGCGACCGGGCACGGATGGAGCTGTAACCCGATCATGGCGGCGGGGATGTTCCTGGCGCGAACCTCGACAATGATCGCCAGCGTGGACTGCGCGCTCGGACCGTTGTGGAATCCGGTTCGGCTCGCCGAAGACATCGCACTCGTCGACAATATGAGCCGCGGTCGATTGCACACCACCGTAGGTCTGGGCTACCGCACGGTCGAATACGACGCCTTTGCAGTCGATTTCGGCCAGCGCGGCACGCTGATGGACAGCCTGATCGAGCGAATGCTGTCCGTGTGGTCAGGAGCCGATTCAGAGGCCGGGGTCTGCACCGGCACCTGGACGCGTCCACATCCGCCGCTCTACGTCGGGGGAGGCGCGCGCGTCACGGCGCGGCGAGCGGCGCGTTTTCGCCTTCCCCTCAGCCTGGCCGACCATCTGCCCGACGTCGCCGCCTACTATCGCGAGCTGTGCGCTGATGTCGGGATTGCGCCCCTGGTCATCATGCCCGGGCCGATCAACCGCGGCATGATCTACCTGCATGAAGACCCCGACCGAGCATGGGCCCAGCTCGGCGAGCACATTCTCTGGGAGGCAGTCACTTACGGCGGGTGGTCGCAAGACCAACGCTCGCTCATGCACCTGCCCGGGGTTCAGACGCTGGACGAGGTCAGGGCGTCGGGACGATACCGTTTCCTGACACCCGACCAGCTCATCGCCGAAGTCCGCGACGGCGCCGACTACGGACCGATCGTGCTGCACCCGCTGGTCGGCGGCATGCCAATCGACGAAGCGTGGAAGTCGGTGCAGCTGCTCGTCGACAACGTCATGCCCGCGCTCACCTGACGTCAGAGTCGTCCCGCGATCCATTGTCCGAGCAGCGCGGCGGCGATGCCTAACACAATGCTGGCGACGAGATTGGCGACGGCATGGCGGACCTGCCGTTCCTCACCGAGCCGCTGGGTCTCCAACATCCAGGTGGAGAACGTGGTGTAGGAACCGACGAAGGCGGTGTCGGCGAGCAACGCGGTATGCCGGCTCAACGCCAGGCCTCCTAGGAGGCCGAGAAGCGTAGCGCCGCTGATGTTCACCGTCAGCGTTCCGAACGGAAACGAGCGCGCTGCCCGTCGGGCCACCGCGCCGTCCACCAGAAACCGCAGCACCGCCCCGGCGCCGCCGGCGAGCAGGACGCCAACCCAGACGATCATCGCACCGGTACTCGGCGCACCACAGCAGTGGCCAGATACACCGCCAGCAAGCCCAGCAGGATGCTGGCGGCGGTGTATCCGGCGGCCAGACCGTAGTCATGGTGTTCGATCATTTTCAGCGTTTCGACCTGCATGGTCGAGAACGTGGTCAGCCCACCACACAGCCCGGTCCCGAGCAGGGGCCGGCGATAGCTCGACAACGGCAACCGCTCCAGCAGCCGCGTCGTGAAGTAGCCCACCAGGAAGGCGCCGACGATGTTCACAATGAACGTCGGCCAGGGCCAGCGCGTCGGGTCGGCGACCACCAGGCTGGCAAGGCCGGTGCGCGCCAACGTGCCCAGCGCGCCGCCTACGAAGACGGCGGCCAACTCGCGGTAGTCGTATGCCACTGAGTCGATTCCCTTCGTTTGCCGGTGCGCTACGCAGCGTATGGCGGAACTCCAACTGACGCAGCCCCAGGGGGAGGCGCGTGCAGGCAGAATTGGTAGCCATGGTGGACAACCCGCGTGCCGGTCAGTTGGCTCAGCCCGAAGACCTCGTCGATCTGCCCCATCTGGTCACGTCGTACTACTCAATCGAACCCGATCCCGACGACGTCGCTCAGCAGGTGGCGTTTGGCACGTCGGGTCACCGCGGCTCGGCACTTAATGGAGCATTCAACGAGGCCCATATTTTGGCGATCACTCAGGCCATCGTCGAGTACCGCGCCGCGCACGGCACCTCCGGGCCACTGTTCATCGGCCGCGACACGCATGGCCTCTCGGAACCGGCCTGGGTGTCGGCGCTGGAAGTGCTGGCCGCCAACGACATCGTCGCCATGATCGACTCGGCCGACCGCTACACGCCGACGCCGGCGGTCAGCCACGCGATCCTCACCTACAACCGCGGCCGCACTGAGGGGCTGGCCGACGGGATCGTGGTGACGCCGTCGCACAACCCGCCATATGACGGCGGGTTCAAGTACAACCCGACCAACGGCGGTCCCGCCGAAACCGATGCGACGAACGCAATCGCCAAGCGTGCCAACGAGATTCTGCGCAATGGTGAGACGGTGAAGCGGGTGCCGCTGGCCCGCGCGCTGCAGACCGCCCAGCGCCACGACTACATGGACGCCTACGTCGACGACCTGCCGAACGTGGTCGATGTCGACGTCATCCGCAAGGCCGAGGTACGGATCGGCGCCGACCCGCTGGGCGGGGCCAGCGTCGACTACTGGGCCGCGATCGCCGAGCGGCACAACCTCGACCTGACAGTGGTCAATCCGCTGGTCGACGCGACGTGGCGGTTCATGACGCTCGACCACGACGGCAAGATCCGGATGGACTGCAGCTCGCCGGACGCGATGGCCTCGTTGATCGCCAACCGGGACCGCTACCAGATCGCCACCGGCAACGACGCCGACTCCGACCGGCACGGCATCGTGACCCCCGACGCCGGGCTGATGAACCCGAACCACTATCTGGCCGCGGCCATCGACTACCTCTACACCCACCGGCCGTCCTGGCCGGACGGCATCGCCGTCGGCAAGACCGCGGTCAGTTCATCGATCATCGACCGGGTGGTCGCCGGCATCGGCCGCAAACTCGTCGAGGTGCCGGTCGGGTTCAAATGGTTCGTCGATGGTCTGATCGGCGGAACCATCGGTTTCGGCGGCGAGGAGTCGGCGGGGGCGTCGTTCCTGCGGCGCGACGGTTCGGTGTGGACCACCGACAAGGACGGCATCATTCTGGCGTTGCTGGCCGCCGAGATTCTGGCCGTCACCAGCGCCACGCCGTCGCAGCGCTATGCGGAGCTGACCGCGAAGTACGGCTCCCCGACCTATGCGCGGATCGACGCGCCCGCGAATCGCGAGCAGAAGGCGCGGTTGGCAAAGCTGTCAGCGGACCAAGTCAGCGCCACCGAGTTGGCGGGAGAGCAGATCACCGCAAAGTTGACCACCGCGCCGGGCAACGATGCGCCGCTGGGCGGGCTGAAGGTGACCACTGCCGACGCCTGGTTCGCCGCACGGCCATCGGGCACCGAGGACGTCTACAAGATCTACGCCGAATCGTTCCGCGGCCCGGAGCATTTAGCCGAGGTTCAGCAAGCAGCCCAGGAGGTTGTGGATAAAGTCATCGGGTGACCGTCGTCGCTCGCCGCGCTCGCTTCAGCGCTTGGCGTCGCAAATCGACGGGTCTGCCGCGTGAAGCCTGGGTGCTGATCTGGGCCAACGCGGTGGCCGCGCTTGGCTACGGTGTGGTGTCACCGGTGTTGCCGGCCTTTGCACGTACGTTCGGGGTGAGCCTCGGCGCGGTGACGTTCTCGATCACGATTTTTTCGGTGATGCGGCTCTTCTCCGCCCCGCCCACTGGACTGCTGGTGCAGCGGCTGGGGGAGCGGTGGGTCTACGTGGCCGGGCTGCTGATCGTGTCGGTGTCCACCGCCACATGCGCGTTCGCCCAAACCTATTGGCAGCTACTGGTATTCCGCGCGATCGGCGGCATCGGGTCGACGATGTTTTTCATCTCCGCGCTGGGTCTGATGATCCGGATCAGCCCGGCTGACGCGCGCGGGCGGGTCGCCGGGCTGTTCGTCAGCTCGTTTCTGATCGGCTCGGTCGCCGGCCCGCTTGTGGGCAGCCTCACCGCAGGTTTGGGGCTCAAAGCACCGTTTCTGATCTACGGAATTTTGGTGCTGATCACAGCGATCGTGGTCTCGTATAGCTTGCGTCGGTCGACGCTGGGTGCGCCCGCCGAGCACGCGGAGCCGGCGGTGACGGTGCGTGCCGCGCTTCGGCACCGCGCGTACCGCTCGGCGTTGGCATCGAACTTCGCGACAGGCTGGGCGGTGTTCGGATTGCGAATGGCCATCGTGCCGCTCTTCGTGTCGGACGTGTTGGGCCGCGGTCCCCGGATGACGGGTTTGGTGCTGGGGATGTTCGCGCTCGGCAACCTGGTCGTGGTGTGGCCCAGCGGCTATCTGTCCGACCAGATCGGCCGGCGCAGCCTGGTGATCGGCGGGCTCCTCGCCTCCGGGGTGGCGACCATCTGGTTGGGCGCGTCGTCGTCGGTGCCCGTCTTCCTCGTTGCGGCGTGCGTGGCGGGCGCGGCCTCGGGCGTCTTTACCTCACCGCAGCAGGCCGCGATCGCCGACATCCTGGGCAGCACGGCACGCACGGGCACCGCGGTAGCGACGTTTCAGATGATGGTTGATCTGGGCGCCATCGTCGGATCGTTGTCGGTGGCTCAGATCGCTGAGCACCTGAGCTACGGGTGGGGGTTTGCCATCAGCGGGATCGTGTTGCTGGCCGCGGGGGTGGCCTGGATGTTTGCACCGGAAACCCGGGTGGTGGGTCACACGCCGCCGCCCGCTGAATGGGAGACCGGGACCGCGTCGGAACTGGCCTGAGCAGCGTCGACGGCAATGAGCGGGTATCCGCGCCACCATGGACATCGACGTCGTCGCTCGGGAGGTTCTTGATGGCTGACATCCACCGGATCCGACCGCGATCAGCGATCGTGGTGGGTGCCGGCATCGTGGGGTTGTCGACGGCGTGGTTTTTGCAAGAGCACGGGGTCTCGGTGACGGTGGTCGACCGCACTGGCGTCGCGGCGGGCGCCTCCTGGGGTAATGCCGGATGGATCGCTCCGGCGCTGGGTCTCCCGCTCAACGACCCGCGAACGCTGCGATACGCGCTGCGATCATTGCCGAATCGCGCTGCGCCGGTGCGGATTCCACTGAGCACCGATCCGACCCTGTGGAGATTCTTGCTGCGGTTCGCCGCGAACTGCCGGGAGTCGTCATGGACGCGCGCAGTGCGGGCGAACCTGACGCTCAACCACGAGTGCATGGCGGCTTACGACGAGCTGGTCTCCAACGGGGTGGACGCCCCCATCACCGACGCACCGATCACCGCGTTGTTCCGCAGTTCTGCAGACGCCGAACATCTGCTCGAGCAGCTGCAGCGTTTACGGGACGCCGGACAGCCGAGCTCCACCACGGAACTCACCGGTGCGGAGTTGCGTGAGCAGGTGCCGCTGGCCTCGAGCGGAGTAGCCGTCGGTGTCCGCATCAACGGTCAGCGGTTCGTCGATCCCGGACGGTTCGTGCAGGCGCTGGCTCGCTCGGTCGTCGAACGTGGCGGGGCACTGGAGACCGTGGATGTCGCCGACGTGCGGGCGTCGGAGAACGGCGTCCTCGTGCAACCCGCCAATGGTCCCGCGCTGACGGCCGACGTGGCGGTGATCGCGACCGGCGCGTGGTTGCCGGGACTGGTCAGGCGCTGGGTTCGGGTTCCGGTGCAGGCCGGCCGTGGCTACTCGTTCACGGTGCCGTTGGAGCGTCAGGTTTTCGGGCCGATCTATCTGCCGGATGTGCGCGTGGCGTGCACGCCGTTGAACGGAAAGCTGCGGGTCACCAGCATGATGGAGTTGCGACGTCCCGACGCCCCCGCGTCTGCTGGTGTGGTCGATGCCATGGTCGATGCGACAAGCCGGTTCTTGGACGGAGTTCGCTGGGCGGAGCGCGACGAGACCTGGGTTGGCCCGCGTCCGTTGAGTCCGGACGGGCGTCCGCTGGTGGGTCAGGTGCTGGAGAACCGCATCTTCGTCGCAGGTGGACACGGCATGTGGGGCATGAAGCAGGGACCGGCGACCGGGCGGCTGTTAGCCGAGCAGATCACCACCGGCAAGCAGCCGCCAGGGCTGCGCGAATTCGACCCGCTGCGCTAGCGCGATCACGCGGGCCGCGTGACCAGCGACTTTGAAGGCTGGCAGACCGTGGTGTAGCTTCGATGGGCACAACATCCGGGGCTATGGCGCAGCTGGTAGCGCACCACACTGGCAGTGTGGGGGTCAGGGGTTCGAGTCCCCTTAGCTCCACTTATTCACGCAGGTCAGACGGGTTCGGTAGTAAGATCCTGGTCTATGACAAGTAAAAAGACAAGTGATTCGTCCCGCTGGGCCTCCATCCGCAAGCGCCAGCGCACCGACGGGAGCATGTCTTACACCGTCCTGTACTGGCAGGACGGCAAGCAGTCCCCACTAACGTTCCGCGACGAGCCATCCGCCGAAGCCTTCAAGTTGGCTATCAAGGCGCACGGCGTGCGGCGGGCATTGGAGATGCACGGCTACGAGATCCGCGCCGCCGAGTCCGAGACGCCGGAGCTGACCGTGGCGGAGTGGATCCGCCACCACATCGACCACCTGACCGGGATCGAGCAGTACACCCTCGACGTCTACGAGAGGTACTTGAAGAACGACATCGCGCCGACCCTGGGACTCATCCCGTTGGCCCAGCTGTCCGAGGAGGACATTGCCCTGTGGGTCAAGGGTCTGGAGACCACCATCCGACCGAAGACCGGACGTGTGCTGAAACCGAAGTCGATCCACAACCTGCATGGGTTCCTCAGTGGCGCTCTGGGTGCCGCCGTCCCCAAGCACATCCCGGCCAACCCGGCGGCTGGCCGTCGGCTGCCGCGCACGACCGGTGATGCCACCGAAGGCGAGGACGACGACGATCTGCGGATGTTGACCCATGCCGAGTTCGCCAAGCTCTATGAGGCCATCATCGAGGCCTACCAGCCGATGCTGAGGTTCATGGTGGCCTCCGGTGCCCGGTGGGGCGAGGTGACCGCGCTCAAGCCCGGTGACATCAACCGCGAGGAGGGTACCGTCCGGATCCGACGGGCGTGGAAGTACAGCCCCACCAAGGGCTACTACATCGGGGCCACCAAGACCGTCAGGAGTGACCGCACCATCAACGTGTCCGTCGACCTACTGAACGATCTGGAGTACGACGGCCAGCCCTACGTGTTCCAGAACGCCCACGGGGGACCGGTTAGGTACCAGGCTTTCCGGCCGATCTGGGACCGTGCTGTCGCCAAGGCCAAGCTGGATCCGGCACCGACACCGCATGCGTTGAGGCACACCTGCGCGAGCTGGATGTTGGCTTCCAATATCCCGTTGACCACGGTGTCACGGCACCTCGGCCACGAGTCGATCAAGGTGACCGCCGATCTCTACACCCACGTTGACCGAGCGGCCCACCAGGCCGCCGCTGACGCGATGGCCGCGATCCTGGCGCAGTGACGCGCTGCGCCGCAGTCCCGGTGCGCGTTGCACCAAAGCGGCCCTCTGGACCCCCAATTTCGCTTCGTGCGGAAAATTTTTTTTGAGGAATCTTCTTTGCCTAGCCGAGCTAGCCATTTTCGGCATCGAGCCTGGTAGGTGTCTTTTGGTGCCGGAAGGCGTTGGGAAGCTATTTGACTAGTATGTGACTACCTCTGGACGACCCCTCCTCGCCCCAAAAAGCTGCGTTGACAACGCTTTTCGGCTGTCTAGTGTCGACGCACATGCACATCGAGTTAGACCAGGACGGGCTTCGCCGTCACGCCAACGCGGCGGGGGTCGACATCTACAAGTTCTACGGTCGACAGCTCGCCGAAAGAACGGGGCTTTCGCAGCCGGGGATCTCGACGGTCCTCAAGGGTAAGACCAACCCAGGTGCGAAATTCGTGGCTCACGTCTTGGGCGTTTTCGGTACCGCCGCGTTCACCGACATCTTCCGGATCGCGGACTGATGACTGGCCGCCAGACCCTGACCTTGGACGAGGTGGCCGACCAGTACCTCCCTCCGCACTGGACAGACGGACCCCGGTGGCTGAGTCGTCGCCTCAACAGGGGCGAATTGCTCGGCGTCAAGATGGGCCGGACGTGGATGATGACCCCCAGCCAATATCGAGTTCATGCTGACCACGCTCGGCAACGACGACAAGATCGTCGAGCCCGAGTCGGAGCCCAAAGACACTGAGCCGACGACGATCTCGTTCGCCGACGCGCTTAGTCCTCGAAGCCGATCCCGGCTGAAGCGGGTCGCCCAGTGATCACACCGTCAATCCCGGGCGACCAGACCGCGCACTGACGTATTGGAATAGACGTGGCGTTTCTTCGATTCAGGTGGGGTCATCAGCACCCTGATGAGCCTCTGCTGATGCACTGGGCTCCCGAGCAGCTGCAGTACGTTGGTCGCGCTGCTCGATCCCCTTCTCCGGGCTGGAGAGACCGAAGACATGCACCTGGCTGCGGCCAGCGTTGCGAGGGACGTCCACCTGGCCGCCACCACCGCCGCCACGGGGATTCACTACGCCCGCAAGAAAACTCGGTACGGCACCGACCGCTACCGGCGGAAGAACGACCCGCTGTTCACCCACCACTACGTCACCCGCGCCATGGATCTGCTCGCCGACGCCGGACTGATCGAGCACACCCTCGGGCAGTGGCAGACCGGGTGGGAATCCTCAGCACGGGCAACCGAAGGCGGCCAGCTTGCTCGATTTCGGGCGCCGGGCCCGCTCGAACGCGGCCGCGTCGGCGACCAATGCCCGGTACCCACCGCGGCCACCATTGCGGGCAATCTCCCGCGATACCGTCGACGACGGTCGATCAATGCGCTCAGCGATCGTCCGCCCCGACAGCCCAGCCGCGATCCCGCGTGAGATCTCCTCACGCTCGTCCACAGACAGATGACCGACCCTGCGCCGTCGCGGGATCGGCGGCATCCCGCCCGATTCACGCAGGTATCGCCGGATCCGCGGCAACGTCTCACCCAGCGTGCGCTCCATCTCGCGAATCGCATCACCCCGCCGCCACATCGCCCAAATCAGCGCTTGCTGCTCGACGTCAAACCCAACCGGACCCACACCC
>NZ_JBKQTQ010000023.1:0-8575 GCF_052143115.1 Mycobacterium sp. | reverse complement strand
GGACCCCAACGCAAAGCACCGCCCACGCGGGCACCAGCAAACCAGGCCACCAATCAGTTGTCGCGGGCATCCGGCACATGAGGCAACGAATACCGTCGCGGGCATATTGACATGAGGCAACAGGCGGATGCCCGTTTGCCCGCCTACGAGCGAAAACTCATCTCGTCGGTACGAAGAAATCGCTCTGAGGCGGGCACAACACATATCCCCTCCGCAGCGAGGCTGCTGTGACATATGCGACCGACGGCGGACTAGGGCGTATCGCGGCGGGCCACTTTCGACGGCTTCGCCGTGCGCCAGTCCTCGACATCGGGCGGCAGTCCGATCGGGTACCTGTTCTCGTTGTGCGCCGCCCAGTGCGCATGCCCGAGTTCGTGAATGTGGAACGCGTGGCGCAACGCCTCGGTGAAACCCATCGCATCCGATGCCGCGTTCACCGAATCCTTGATCAACAGCGCCGCCATCGTAGGCCGCTCGGCAATGCGGCGCGCGAACTCCAAGGTCTTGTCCTCGAGTTCGTCGAGCGGGAAGACCTTGGACACCATGCCGAGTCGGTAGGCCTCGTCAGCGTCCAGCGAATCACCGGTCAGCAATAGCTCTTTGGCTTTGCGCGGGCCGAATTCCCAAGGATGCGCGTAATATTCGACACCGGGCATGCCCATGCGGACACCGACCACGTCGCTGAACTTCGCATTGTCGGCGGCGACGATCAGATCACAGGCCCAGATCAGCATCAAACCCGCGGAGATCGCGTTGCCCTGTACCTGGGCGATAGTGATCTTACGCAAATCGCGCCAACGGCAGGTGTTTTGGAAGAAGTAGTGCCACTCCTGAAGGTACGTCTTCTCCGCGACCGGATCGCGGGTGGCGCCGTTGATCCGAAAGCTCGGCAGCTGCCCGGGTCCGGGTGCCCGCTCCGCCAATGCCAACTCTGAACCCAGGTCGTGACCCGCAGAGAAATTCCGGCCGCGCGCGGCCAAGATCACCACGCGAACGTCGTCGTCGGCCTCGGCGCGCAAAAACGCCTCGTCGAGTTGAACCAGCAGGCCGCGGCACTGAGCATTGTGCGCCTCCGGCCGGTTCAACCAGACCCGGGCGATGCGGCCTTCGTCGAGCGTCTCGTAGGCCACCAGCTCTTCGGGCTGCGCGTCCACCGCGTTGGTGCCCACCTCGTTGGGGACTGCCATTCGCCACCTCACTCGCCTCAGTTGGGTGCTTACACATTACGGCCAGCCCATAACGCGCGCGTCGGCGGGTTGCTACGCCCGCTGCGGGCGAATACGCACTTCGCATACAGTTATGGCATGCCCGCTAAATCTGATAACCACGAAATCGAAGATGTGGCACCGCTGACTGACAGCACCGCAAGCCAAGCCAGGCGCGTAGTAGCGGCCTACGCGAACGACGCCGACGAATGCCGCATCTTCTTGTCGATGCTCGGTATCGGGCCGGCGAAAATCGGGGTGTAAATGCCCCCCGCGGGAGGCCAGCGCTCAAAGGTATCTGCCGCCGGGGAGTCCGACTTCGTGGTGGTCGCCAACCGGCTGCCGATCGACATGGAGCGGCTGCCCGACGGGAGCACCACGTGGAAGCGCAGCCCCGGCGGGTTGGTTACGGCCCTGGAGCCGCTGCTTCGCCGCCGTCAAGGCGCCTGGGTCGGGTGGCCGGGGATTGTCGACGCCGACGAGGAGCCCATCGAAGCGGAGGACCTGCGGCTTCACCCGGTGCGTCTGTCCGCCGACGATGTCGCCGAGTACTACGAGGGATTCTCAAACGCCACGCTGTGGCCGCTCTATCACGACGTCATCGTCAAACCGATCTACCACCGGCAATGGTGGGACCGCTACGTCGACGTCAACCGCCGATTCGCCGAGGCCGCTTCACGCGCCGCCGCCCGGGGGGCCACCGTCTGGGTGCAGGATTACCAGTTGCAGCTGGTTCCCAAAATGCTGCGCGAATTGCGGCCCGACCTGACCATCGGCTTCTTTCTGCACATCCCTTTCCCCCCGGTCGAGCTGTTCATGCAGTTGCCCTGGCGCACCGAGATCGTGGAAGGACTACTGGGCGCCGACCTGGTGGGATTCCATCTGACCGGAGGCGCCCAGAACTTCCTGATTCTGTCGCGACGCCTGGTCGGCGCGAACACCTCCCGCGGCACGGTCGGCGTGCGATCGCGTTTCGGCGAGGTCGAGGTCGACGGGCGCACCACTCGCGTGGGCGCCTTTCCCATCTCCATCGATTCCAGCGAACTCGATCAGAAAGGCCGTGACCGCAACATCCGTAAGCGGGCCAGGGAGATCCGGGCCGAGGTCGGCAATCCCCGCAAGGTTCTGCTCGGCGTCGACCGGCTGGACTACACCAAAGGCATCGACGTGCGGCTCCAGGCCTTTGCCGAGCTGCTCGCGGAGGGCCGAGTCAAAGGTAACGACACCGTGCTGGTCCAGCTCGCCACGCCCAGCCGTGAGCGGGTCGAGAGCTACCAGAAGCTGCGCGAGGATATCGAGCGCCAGGTCGGCCATATCAACGGCGAATACGGCGAAGTCGGCCATCCGGTGGTGCATTATCTGCACCGCGCGGTCCCCCGGGACGAACTCGTCGCGTTCTTCGTGGCCAGTGATGTCATGTTGGTCACCCCGCTGCGGGACGGGATGAACCTGGTGGCCAAGGAGTATGTCGCTTGCCGCAGCGACCTCGGCGGCGCCCTGGTACTCAGCGAATTCACGGGTGCCGCAGCCGAACTCCGGCAGGCCTACCTGGTCAATCCGCATGACACCGAAGGCGTCAAAGACGCGATCGAGGCAGCGCTGAACCAAACGGACGAAGAGGGCCGGCGCCGGATGCGGGCGTTGCGACGCCAGGTACTCGTCCACGACGTCGACCGTTGGGCCCGATCGTTTCTAGACGCACTGGCCGAGGCACATCCACACAACGGCTGAATCGGTGGGGTGGCCGCAGGTGCGCTGCAATACTCTTCTACACCTAGCCGGAAGGGGGCGCGAAAGATGAGTACCTCCCGCGGCCTTACCGCCGCCGCCTGTCAAAGAACGGCAAAATTAGACAAATGTTTGTAGTTTTCCCTGGTCGGAGCCATTGTGATGTAGTTCATTCTGCAACGTGTTCTAGTCCGTATGGAACGATGCGGAGCGTCTCGTCTTCCGGAGTATTACTCCATTAACCCGGTCGCCGCGAAGTTCCGTTCCGGGTCCCGTCCAGCAAAGTATTCCTCCAGGGTCGCGCTGAGCTCTTGCGCGTCCCACGCCTGCGCGTCCGAGGTGAAGCGATGCTCGACGCTGGGCGCCGACACCAGCATCACTTGTGGGCCGTAAACGATAAAAACCTGGCCGTTGACGGCACTGGCCGCAGGGGATGCGAGGAAGCCCACCAGGGTGACGACGTGCTCGGGCGAGAGCGGGTCGATCTCGCCGTCGCCGGGCTCGGGGGCCGCCCCGAAGACATCGGCGGTCATCGCGGTCCTGGCCCGCGGGCAGATCGCGTTTGCGCAAACTCCGTAGCGGCCCAGCGCCCGGGCCGCCGTCAGGGTCAGCGCGGTGATGCCGGCCTTGGCGGCGCCGTAGTTGGCCTGCCCCACCGGCCCCACCAACCCCGCCTCCGACGAGGTGTTCACGATGCGGCCGTAGACCGATCCCTGCCCCTCCTTGGCCTTCGACCGCCAATAGGTGGCCGCGTTGCGGGTCAGCAGAAAATGGCCGCGCAGGTGCACGGCGATCACCGCGTCCCACTCGTCGTCGGACATGTTGAACAGCATCCGGTCGCGGGTGATACCGGCGTTGTTCACCACGATGCTCAAGCCCCCGAGCCCGTCGGCGCAGCTGACCAGCTCGTCGGCGGTCGCGCGTTGACTGACGTCGCCGGTGACCGCGACCGCCTTGGAGCCGGCGGCGGTGATCTCGTCGATGACGTCGGAGGCATCCAGCGCGGCCGCGATGTCGTTGACCACGACAGTGGCGCCGGCACGGGCCAAGCCGATCGCTTCGGCGCGGCCCAACCCTGCGGCCGCACCGGTCACCACCGCGACCTTTCCGGACAGATCGGTCGCTTTCGTGCCGCTAGTCAATTTATGAATACCTCTAGTCTTCCCGCAGCAGTGCCGCCCGCGGGCATTCGGCGATCGCCTGTTCGGCCAGCGCCTCCCGGTCGGCGGGAATCGGGTCGGTCTTCACCACCGCGTAGTCCTCGTCATCGAGGTCGAAGATATCCGGCGCGATTCCCAGGCACACCGCGTTGCCTTCGCAGCGGTCGTGGTCGACTATCACCCGCACGACATCCTCCTTGAACATGGGCTGTGACTACGTATGACCCACCATACGACCAGCTGCGAGCGTGTTCGGCGTGACGGTCGCTGGACCCTCAGACTAGAACGTGTTACAACCAGGATGGCGAATGGGTAGCCGTTGATGCAGGCTGCCGCGCAATTCACCTACGACTGGAGGGTGGCCGCAATGCGCATCAGTTATACCCCTGAGCAGGAGGAGCTGCGTCGCGAACTGCGGTCGTACTTCGAGAAGCTGATCACCCCGGAACGCCGCGAAGCGTTGAGCTCGACGTCAGGTGAGGTCGGTGAAGGCAACGTCTACCGCGAGACGGTCGCACAGATGGGTAAGGACGGGTGGCTCACCCTGAACTGGCCCAAGGAGTACGGCGGTCAGGACCGCTCAGCGATGGACTCGCTGATCTTCACCGACGAGGCCGCGATCGCCGGCGCACCCGTGCCGTTCCTGACCATCAACAGCGTCGCGCCGACCATCATGGCCTTCGGTACCGAGGAGCAGAAGAAGTTCTACCTGCCCAAGATCGCTTCCGGGGACCTGCACTTCTCGATCGGCTACTCCGAGCCCGGCGCCGGCACCGACCTGGCCAACCTGCGGACCACCGCACTGCGCGACGGCGACGACTACGTGGTCAACGGCCAGAAGATGTGGACCAGCCTGATCCAGTACGCCGACTACGTCTGGCTGGCGGTCCGCACCAACACCGAAGCCAAGAAGCACCGCGGCATTTCGATGTTGATCGTGCCAACCAGCTCTGAGGGTTTCTCCTGGACGCCGGTGCACACCATGGCGGGCGTGGACACCAGCGCCACCTATTACCAGGACGTCCGCGTCCCGGTCGCCAATCGGGTCGGTGAGGAGAATGGCGGCTGGAAGCTGGTCACCAACCAGCTCAACCACGAGCGCGTCGCGCTGGTATCGCCGATGCCGATCATCATGGCGCTCAACCAGGTACGGGACTGGGCGCAGAACACCAAGGACGCCGGGGGCGCCCGGCTCATCGATTCGGAATGGGTGCAGCTCAACCTGGCCCGGGTACACGCCAAGGTCGAGGTCCTCAAGCTGATCAACTGGGAGCTCGCGTCGTCGGACTCCGCCACGCCGTCGCCCGCGGATGCCTCCGCGGCCAAGGTGTTCGGCACCGAGCTGGCCACCGAGGCCTATCGCCTGCTGATGGAGGTGCTGGGCACCGCCGCGACCGTGCGTCAGGATTCCCCCGGAGCGTTGCTGCGCGGCCGAGTCGAGCGGATGCACCGGGCTTGCTTGATCCTGACCTTCGGCGGCGGCACCAACGAAGTGCAGCGCGACATCATCGGAATGGTGGCGTTGGGCCTGCCCCGAGCCAACCGCTAACGCAGAAGGATTCTCAAAGATCATGGACTTTTCGACCACCGAAGCCGCGAAAGATCTCGGCGATCTCGTCAACACGATCGTCGATTCGGTGTGCACGCCAGAGCATCAACGGCAACTCGACGGTCTGGAGCAACGCTTCGACCGCCAGCTGTGGAGCAAGCTCATCGACGCCGACATCCTCTCCACCGCAACGCCGGAGTCGTTGGGCGGAGGCGGTTTTGGCGTGCTCGAACAGATCGCCGTACTCGTCGGTCTCGGCCGGCAACTTGCGGCCGTCCCCTACCTGGACTCCGTCGTTCTGGCGGCGGGCGCCCTGGCCCGGTTCGGTTCATCGGAACTTCAGAAGGATTGGGGCGAGCCCGCTGTCAGCGGCGCCAAGATCCTCACGGTCGCGCTGGACGGCGAGATCGGCGACGGGCCGGTGCAGGCCGCGCGTTCCGGCGACGGCTACCGCCTGTCCGGAACCCGCACCCAGATCAGCTACGGGCCGGTCGCCGACGCGGTCCTGGTGCCGGCCGAAACCGATTCCGGTACAACCATTTTCCTGATTGCCACCAGCGATCCGGGGGTCTCGGTGACGGCGCTGGAGACCACCGGGCTGGGCAGCATCGGACACCTCCGACTGGACGGGGTCGAGGTACCTGGCCAACGGGTGGTCGGCGGCGAGGATGTAGTCAGCTGGATCGCGACGCTGGATATTCTGGGCCGCAGCGCCTTTCAGCTCGGCGTACTCGACCGTGGTCTGCAGTTGACCGCCGAATACGCCTGCACTCGTGAGCAGTTCGACCGCCCGATCGGCAGCTTCCAGGCAGTAGGGCAACGGCTGGCGGACGGCTACATCGACGTCAAGGGGTTGCGGCTGACTTTGATACAGGCGGCGTGGCGGCTCAGCGAGGATCTGCCGGCTGACAACGAGGTGGCCACCGCAGCCTTCTGGGCAGCCGATGCCGGACACCGCGTGGCCCACACCATCGTTCACGTGCACGGCGGTGTCGGCATCGACACCGACCATCCGGTGCATCGCTACTTCCTGGCCGCCAAGCAGACCGAGTTCGCACTCGGCGGGGCTACGGCAGCGCTGCTGCGCATCGGTCGTGAACTGGCCGACACCCCGGCATAGTTGTGACTGACGGCCTCCCCACCGTCGTCGACCTGCTGCGACCGCTTGTCGATGTCGAGGATCGGGGCGTCTACTTCGAGGATTCGTTCGTCAGCTGGCGTAATCATCTCCGGCACGGCGGTGCGCTGGCGGCAACGCTGCGCGAGCGGCTCGACCCGGCCCGGCCGCCACACGTCGGAGTGCTGCTGGAGAACACGCCGTTCTTCTCCGCGGTCTTAGTCGCAGCGGGGATGTCGGACATTGTCCCGGTGGGTCTGAACCCGGTGCGCCGTGGCGACGCGCTTGCCCGAGACATCGACCATGCCGACTGTCAGCTGGTGTTCGCTGACTCGAATTCTGCGGCGACACTTGGCGATATCGACCACATCAAAGTCGACTCCACCGAATGGGCCGACGAGGTGGCCGCGCACCAGGATGCCGAGGTGCACTTCCAGTCCGCCCAGCCCGACGACCTGTTCATGCTGATCTTCACCTCGGGCACCAGCGGCGATCCCAAAGCGGTCATGTGCAGCCACGGCAAGGTGGGCATCGCCGGCGTGACGATGACCGACAGGTTCAGTCTCGGCCCCGACGATGTCTGCTATGCGTCGATGCCGCTGTTCCACTCCAACGCTGTGCTGGTGGGGTGGGCGGTGTCATTAGCCTGCCGCGGCTCAATGGTGTTGCGGCGCAAGTTCTCTGCGTCTGGATTTTTGCCAGACATCCGCCGCTACGGCGCCACCTACGCCAACTACGTCGGCAAGCCGTTGTCCTATGTGCTCGCCACGCCTGAGCGTCCGGACGACGCCGACAATCCGCTGCGTGCGGTCTACGGCAATGAGGGAGCATCGGGCGACATCGAGCGTTTCGCTGACAGGTTCGGCTGCGTCGTCATCGACGGCTTCGGCTCGACAGAGGGCGGGGTGGCAATCAGCCGCACACCGGATACCCCGGCGGGCGCACTTGGTCTGCTGCCCGAAGGCCTCGAGATCCGCGATGTCGACACCGGTCAGCCCTGTCCGGTTGGCGTGGTCGGCGAGCTGGTAAATGCCGGCGGCCCAGGTCGTTTCGAGGGGTACTACAACGACGCCGAGGCCAATGCGCAACGCATGGCAGACGGCGTCTATCACAGCGGCGACTTGGCCTACCGCGACGAGGCCGGCTACGCGTATTTCGCCGGCCGGCTTGGTGACTGGCTGCGTGTCGACGGGGAAAACCTGGGGACCGCGCCCATCGAGCGGGTGCTGCTGCGCCATCCGGACGTGACCGAGGTGGCGGTGTATGCGGTGCCGGATCCGGCCGTCGGCGATCAGGTGATGGCCGCGCTGGTGATGATGCCCGGCGCCGAGTTCGAAGTGGACACATTCCGCGCGTTCCTCGCCGAGCAGACCGACCTGGGGCCCAAGCAGTGGCCGTCGTACGTTCGGGTCGGCACAACCCTGCCGCGCACCGCGACGTTCAAGGTGCTCAAGCGGCAGTTGTCGGCCGAGGGCCTCGACTGCGCCGATCCGGTCTGGCCGATCCGCCATTAACACCGTGAAGCGCGCGCTTGAAACCAGTTTTGCAGAGCTGTCCGGGGGCGTCCCCGCGACGATTGGCGTAGCGATCGCTGCTGTCGACGGAACGTGCCTGGCGTCGTACGGCACGTGGTCGGCCGGCGTAGCATGGTCGACGATCAAGGTGCCGTTGGCAATTGCGGCCATGCGTGCAGGGGTGGATAGCGGCGAGCTTGCCGCTCAGACGATTACGCAATCCGACAATACCGCCGCCGAGGAGCTGTGGTCGCGGCTCGGGGACCCGGCCCAGGCGGCACAGCAGGTGCAAACTGTCATCC
>NZ_JBKQTQ010000022.1:0-9975 GCF_052143115.1 Mycobacterium sp. | reverse complement strand
CAGGGCAACCTGGTCGCGACGCTGGACCGCTACAACACCTATGCCGCGCGCGGCGAGGATCCCGATTTCCACAAGCAACCGGAATTCCTTGCGCCGCAGGACAAAGGACCCTGGGGCGCCTTCGACTTGTCACTGGGCAAGGCGATGTATGCCGGTTTCACCGTGGGGGGACTGGCCACGTCCGTGGACGGACAGGTGCTGCGCGAAGACGGCTCGGCGGTGCCCGGCTTGTATGCGGTGGGGGCGTGCGCGTTCAACATCGCCCAGGACGGCAAGGGCTATGCCAGCGGCACGCAGCTGGGGGAAGGCTCGTTCTTCGGTCGCCGCGCCGGAGCGCACGCGGCCCGAGGGGTCGTGGGCGCGCAGGCGCGTTAAGACACAGCGCCGGAGCGCACGCGGCAGAACTATCGCAACCCATCTAACCCGTTTAGACCCAACAGCCCACCGGTGCCACCAGCGCCGGCCTGGCCGTTGGTCGCCCCAAGCCCCGCGTTGCCGCCGCCACCGCCACTCCCCAGCAGAATGGCACGGCCGCCGTGGCCGCCATCACCGCCTGAGCCGGTGAGTCCGACGCCGTCCCCGCCGGCACCGCCGGCACCGCCGTCGCCGAACAGCAACCCACCGTCCCCGCCAGCCCCGCCGACACCGCCCGAGCCAGTGGCGAACCCGCCACTTCCGCCGGCCCCGCCGAACCCGAACAGCAGCCCGCCGGCCCCGCCAGCACCGCCGTTGCTGCCACTAAGCCGAAGTTAAGGCGGTTTTCGGTGGGGATTGTGGGTCTGACCTGAGTCGACGGTGGTGTACCGGCTTGAATATGTAGCCACTGAAGTAGCGTGTCGCTGCGATGGTTTCGAGGGTGATCACGGTATGATTCAACATGTGACGGCATACAGCGGTGCGATGCACGTAGCCCGGAACAAGAGTTCGTATGTGGCGAAGTCCGGTGAGGAGCGGGTCTACGAGTCGGTGCTGCTGCGGCGCACCTTCCGCGACGGGAAGAAGGTCAAGCACCAGACGCTGGCGAACCTGTCGAAGCTGCCGCCTGAGGCGGTCGACGCGATCGAGGCGACGCTGAAGGGACAGACGCTGGTGCCCGCCGGTGAGGCGTTCACCATCACCCGGTCGCTGCCGCACGGGCAGGTGGCGGCGGTGACGGCGATGGCGCGCACGCTGGGGCTGCCCGCACTGCTGGGGCCGGCGGGCCGGGCGCGGGATATCGCGTTCGCGCTGATCGTGTCACGCGTGGTCCGCCCGGCCAGCAAGTTGTCCACGCTGGCCGGGTGGGCCGATACCACCCTGGGCGTAGACCTCGACGTGGCCGCCGCGTCGACCGACGAGGTCTACGCGGCCATGGACTGGCTCGCCGACCGGCAGGATGGCATCGAAAAACAGTTGGCGGCACGGCATCTAGATCCGTCGGTGAATCCGGGGCGGATGGCGCTGTTCGACCTGACCGGCTCGTGGGTGACCGGGCGCTGCTGCGCGCTGGCCGCCCGCGGCTACTCCCGCGACGGCAAAAAGGGCCGCGAGCAGATCGAGTACGGCATCCTCACCGATGTCGAGGGCCGACCGGTGGCGGTGCGCGTGTTCGCCGGCAACACCGCCGACCCGACCGCGTTCACCCAGATCGTCACCGTGATCCGCGACAAGTTCGGGCTCGAGAAGCTGGTGCTCGTCGGTGACCGCGGCATGATCACCTCCGCGCGCATCGCCGCGCTGCGCGACCTCAACGACGACACCGGAACCGGTTTCGGCTGGATCACCGCGCTGCGCGCACCAGTGATCGCCAAACTCGCCGCTGACGACGGGCCGCTGCAGATGAGCCTGTTCGATCGGCAGGATCTCGCCGAGATCAGCCACCCCGACTACCCCGGCGAACGGCTCATCGCCTGCCGCAACCCCGCGCTGGCCGCCGAACGCGCCCGCAAACGCGACGAACTGCTGGCCGCGACCGAGAAGCTGCTCCACCCGATCGCCGACCGGGTGGCCCGCGGCACCCTCGCCGGGGCCGCCCAGATCGGTGAAGCAGTCGGCAAGGTGATCGACAAGTACAAGGTGGGCAAGCACTTTCACCGCACCATCACCGACACCCGCCTGACCATCGCCCGTAAACACGACCAGATCGCCGCCGAGGCCGCCCTGGACGGCATCTACGTGCTGCGCACCAGCGTGCCCGCCGACACCCTCGACCCGGCCGCGGTGGTCACCGGCTACAAGAACCTCGCCACCGTCGAACGCGACTTTCGCATCATCAAGGTCGACGACCTGGACCTGCGGCCCATCCACCACCGCCTCGACGACCGCGTCAAAGCCCACGTGCTGATCTGCATGCTCGCCTGCTACCTGGCCTGGCACCTGCGCCAAGCCTGGGCGCCGATGACATTCACCGACGAGCACCCACCCCAGCGCGACAACCCCGTCGCCCCCGCCCAACGCTCCACCCACGCCGACGCCAAGGCCTCCACCCAACGCGACGAACACGGCAACCCGCTGCGCGGGTTCCGCGGACTACTCGACCACCTCGCCACCCTCACCCGCAACCAGATCCGCTACCACGGCGCCACCACAGAAATCCCAATGCTCACCGAAGCCACCCCCGACCAGCGCCGCGCCTTCCAACTGCTCGACACCGCCATCCCGCTCAAAGCCGCGTAGCCACAACAACCACACCCCAAACCAGCGAATCCCCAGCGCGCCTGCGGATTCGCTCGTTTCTGGCGCAGTAACTTCGGCTTAGTTTTTTGTTCGCATACGCTGACCGGGTATCGAACCGGCCGAAAATCCTCCACCTCGATCCTCCACGCCGCGGGGACTCGACCGCCGCACCCCCGCACGTGGATGCACCCACCCCGCTGCACAAACTGCTGGCAATGTCGCCAATAGTGGTGAAATACCCGAAGTACTTCCGAGTCGACATTGCTGAGATAAGCCGTGGCGAATGACTTGCAAGCCGGAAGCCCGTGGTGGCGGCGGAAACGGGGTCTAGGATCCTTCTGGGGCGCCCGGTACGCGCCAGTGTCAGCTGGCCCGGGTGCGAGGCGTCGGGGCTTCGACCGCGAAAGGCCAACCAGTGAGCGATAAGCCGAATGTCTTGATCATCTGGGGCGACGACATCGGGCAGAGCAACCTCAGTTGCTATAGCAACGGGCTGATGGGATACCGGACTCCCAACATCGACCGCGTCGCCGCCGAAGGGGTGCTGTTCACCGACTATTACGCAGAGCAGAGCTGCACCGCCGGACGGGCGGCGTTCATCACCGGCCAGAACCCGTACCGCACCGGCCTGACCAAGGTGGGCCTGCCCGGGGCGCCGCTGGGCCTGCAGGCGCAGGACCCGACGATCGCGACGGCGCTCAAGGCGCAGGGCTACACCACTGGGCAGTTCGGCAAGAACCACCTCGGTGACCGCGACGAGCACCTGCCCACGATGCACGGCTTCGACGAGTTCTTCGGCAACCTGTATCACCTCAACGCCGAAGAGGAACCCGAACTGCCGGACTATCCGAAGGATCCCGAGTTCCGCAAGAAGTTCGGGCCCCGCGGCGTGCTGCACACCTGGGCCAACGGCGACGGCACCCAGCGCATCGAGGACACCGGTCCGCTCACCAAGAAGCGGATGGAAACCTGTGACGGCGAATTCCGTGACGCCGCAGTCGATTTCATTAAGCGCCAGCACGCAGCCGAAACTCCGTTCTTCGTGTGGTTCAACACCACGCACATGCATTTCCGCACGCATACCGACCCCGAGAGCGTGGGCCGCGCCGGGCGCTGGCAGTCGCGCTATCACGACACGATGTTGGATCACGACGACACGGTCGGCAGCCTGCTGGATCTGCTCGACGAGCTGGGCATCACCGAGAACACGATCGTCATGTACTCCACCGACAACGGACCCCACATGAACAGCTGGCCCGACGCCGGCATGACCCCGTTCCGAAACGAGAAGAACTCCAACTGGGAGGGCGCCTACCGTGTCCCGGCGTTGGTGCGCTGGCCGGGGCACATCCCGGCCGGGTCGGTGCTGACCGGCATTGTCAGCCACGCCGACTGGTTCGTCACGCTGTTGTCGGCGGCGGGCGTACCCGACATCGCCGAGCGGCTGCGCGCGGGCACAGACCTGAACGGCACGAGCTACAAGGTGCACCTCGACGGGCACGACCAGTTGGCGCACATCACCGGCGAGACCGACGAGAGCCCACGCCAGCACTTCTTCTATGTCTCCGACGACGGCGACCTCACCGCACTGCGGTTCGACAACTGGAAGTTCGTCTTCCTTGAGCAGCGCTGCACCGGCACCCTGCAGATCTGGGCGGAGCCGTACGTTGAACTGCGCGTGCCCAAGCTGTTCAACCTGCGGACCGATCCGTACGAGCGGGCCGACATCACGTCGAACACGTACTACGACTGGATGTTGGACCACGTCTTCCTGTTCGTTCCGGCGCAGGCTTACGTCGCGAAGATGCTGGAGACGTTGGTCGAGTTTCCGCAGCGACAGAAATCTGCGAGCTTCAGCATGGACCAGGTGATGGCCAAGTTGCAGGACGCCACTACCCGCAGCAGCTGAGCGAGCCCGTTGGATCGCAACGACCCTTGCGCTGCTGATCGACCACGACGACGCCGAGCGCGAATTTCACTACACCAGTACGGCATAGACGTTCGCCGAGACCGAGCCGATCACCGACGTCGGGGCACGCCTGGGATGGACCGTCGTGAGCATGGCCCGTGACTGGGACGTCGTATTTCCGCCGGTTTCTTGATCTGATTTTTGTTCGCGCGGCCATCGACTGCGCGCCGTCCGAGGCGCAGTCTCAGTGTGACGGCCATCACAGTAGACTCGCTGGGCGGCGCAATCCAACCGCACTGGAGGATCCGATGCTCGAGCACCGCGCGCACTTCATCAATGGACAATGGCAGCCCTCAAACGGCCCGGACCAGATCGCGGTCGTCAACGCAGCCACCGAGGAGGTAATGGGCTCGATCCCGGCCGGCGACGCCGTCGATGCGGACAAGGCAGTGCGTGCCGCCCGCGAGGCGTTTGCTTCCTGGTCGACGACGTCGCCTGCCGAGCGCGCCGGCTATCTGAAGCGGGCGGCCGAGGGGCTGCAACTTCGGCAGACGGAAATCGCGACGATGGTCAGTCAAGAAGTTGGGATGCCTTTCGCATACAGCAACGTGATTCAGGTCGGCCTGCCGGTGCAGTCATTCGTGTCGATTGCCGATGTTGTGCTCAGCTTCCCGTTCGAGCGCCGGGTCTATAACTCGCTGGTGGTTCGGGAACCGATCGGGGTAGTGGTTGCGATCACGCCGTGGAACTATCCATTGCACCAGATCGCGGCGAAGGTTGCGCCGGCTCTGGGAGCCGGGTGCACCGTCGTTCTCAAGCCGAGCGAGGTCGCGCCATTGAATGCATACGCGTTGGCCGAAGTGTTCGAATCGATCGGCCTGCCGCCGGGCGTGTTCAACCTGGTCACCGGGACCGGCGCCGGGGTTGGGGAGACGCTTGTCGCGCACCCGGAAGTCGACATGATCTCGCTGACCGGTTCCACGGTCGCGGGGCGCCGGATCGGCGCGGTCGCCGCCGAAACCATCAAACGGGTCTCCCTTGAACTTGGCGGAAAGTCACCGCTGATCGTCCTGGACGACGCCGATATGGTCGAGGCCGTTTCCGGCGGGCTGTTGGCCTGCTTCCTCAACTCGGGACAGACCTGCATAGCGCTGACGAGAATGATCGTGCCTCGGTCCAAACTGGCCGAGGTCGAAGCGGTGGCGAAGGCGGGCGTCGAATCGATGATTGTCGGTGATCCGTTCGACCCGGCAACGGTTCTCGGCCCGTTGGTGTCCGCTGCGCAGCGCGACCGGGTGGTCGGCTACATCGAGAAGGGCATCGCCGAGGGCGCTCGACTCGTCACCGGAGGACCCACTGCGCCGGACGGGCTGGAGACGGGTTTCTTCGTCCGACCGACCGTCTTCTCCGACGTCACGCCGGACATGGCGATCGTGCGCGAGGAGATTTTCGGTCCGGTTCTGGTGATCCAGGCCTACGACGACGAGGACGACGCCGTTCGGCTGGCCAACGACACGATGTTCGGTCTGAACGCAGGGGTCTATTCGGGCGACGCGGAGCGCGCCATCAGGGTCGCCCGCCGGATTCGGGCGGGCCAGGTCCAGATCAACGACGGCGCCTTCAACATCCATGCGCCCTTCGGCGGATATGGGCAGTCGGGCAATGGCCGCGAGTTCGGCGAATGGGGACTCGAGGAGTTCCTGGAGACCAAATCGATGCAGCTTCCCTAGGGCTGTGCGTCGTCGCAACACCCGATCGAACAGGAAGGTCACCTCCATGGTTCTCGAATTCAACGCTCTCCAGCGCAAAACCCTGACCGCGATCGTCGACACCTTCGTCGCGGCCGTTCCGCGCGAGGACGACCCAACCGGGTTCTACGCCGCCAAGGGCAGCGACATCGGGGCCGACGTTGCCACGCACGATTACCTCGTCGCGCACCTGCCCGACGAGCAACTCGCCGGCCTGCTCCAATTGCTCGATGCCGCCGGCCTGATCGGGTTGAAGAATCAACCCCACGCCATTCGGGAGGCGATCATCGCCAACCTCGCCGGTATCTCGCCTGAGACCGCGGGGGCGATCGCCGCGCTGTATCAGCTTTCGGTGATCTTCGCCTACAGCCTGCCGGGTCCACAGGGCCACAACCCGCTGTGGGCCGGCATGGGATATCCGGGCCCGGTCCAGGCCCCTCCGCCCGATGCTCCGAAGACACTGCAGGTGATCACCCCGTTCGGTGAAACGACGCTGGAGGCGGATGTGGTCGTGGTCGGCTCCGGCAGCGGCGGTGGGGTGGCCGCCGCGGTGCTGGCCCAGGCAGGCAAGCGGGTCATCGTCCTGGAAGCAGGCGGTTATTTCAACGAGTCCGACTTCGTCCAGCTGGAACCGCTGGCCTATCGGAACCTTTTCCTGCGCGGCGGCTTCTTCCCCTCCGCCGACGGCATGGTCAGCATCGCCGCGGGGAGCACCGTGGGCGGCGGCAGCACCGTGAACTGGTCCAACTCGTTGCTGACCCCGGCCACCGTCCGCGCCAGCTGGGCCAAAGACGGCCTCACCGACGTCGACACCCCGGCGTTCGACGACCACCTGCAGGCGGTATTCGAACGCATCAGCTGCAACGACAAGGTGGCCACCCAGAACGCCCCGCACCACCGGTTGGCCGACGGCGCGGCGAAGCTCGGGTACTCCTACCGCGTCGCCATGCTCAACATCGACCCGGACAAATACGACCCGAACCTGATCGGTTACAGCGGAATGGGCGATCAGACCGGCGCCAAGCAGGGCACGCTGCGCACCTATCTACAGGACGCATCCGACGCCGGAGCGAAACTGCTGCCCAACACCCGCGCCGAGCGGATCCTCACCGAGAGCGGCAAGGCCGTCGGGGTCGAGGCGACCTACACCGACCCAGAGACGCAGCAGAACTCCCGCGTCGTCATCCACGCGTCCTCCGTCGTTGCCGCCGCCGGAGCCCTGGAGACTCCCGCGCTTCTCCTGCGGTCGGGCATCGGTGGGCCCGCCGTCGGCGCCGAACTACGGCTGCATCCCGCCAGCCTCGTCACCGGCATCTATGACGAACCGCAGGACCCGTGGTACGGCCCCGCGATGGCCGGCATCATGAACGAGTTCGCCGAGGTGAATGACTGCCACGGCTACATCGTCGAATGCGTGCAGCACCTGCCCGGCCTGTTCACCACCGTCGTGCCCTGGCTCAGCGGCGCGCAGCACAAAGAGCTCACCCGCAAATATCGGTACCGGGCCGACTGGGTGTTCATCGTCAAGGACCGCGGCGCCGGAACGGTCACCATCGACGACAACGGTGAGTCCGCACACTGGTACCCGTTCACCGACGAGCTCGATCGGCGTCATTTCCGCGAGGCCGCGGTGACGTCGATCCGCATGCAGGAGGCCGCGGGTGCGCAACAGATCTTCCTCGCGGGCCAGCCCTTTGCGCCGTGGCAGCGCGGCGAGGACCTCGAGAAGTTCATCGAGAAGGTCAACCAGGTCCCGATCGGCCCCGGCGGCACGCCGGTGTTCAGCGCCCATCAGATGTGCAGCGCAAAGCTGGGCAGCGACCCGCAGACGTGCGTCGCGAAGCCAAATGGCGAGCTGCACGACACGACCGGGGTCTGGATCGCCGACGCCAGCGGGATGCCCTGCTGCTCGGGAGTGAATCCCATGGTGTCTGTCATGGCACTGGCGCACCGCACGGCGACGAACATGCTGAACCAGCCCTGACACACCCTGTATTCCGAGTTGGCGGTTCGCCTCGTCAGCGCAACTAGCGAATAGGAACGACTAGATGATGCAACTGCAACTCGCGCAGCCCTGGGGACGCGCCAGTCACTTCAGCGACATCGCCGGACCGGTGCACTGGGTGGACTTTGGCGGGCCGGCGGGCGTTCCGCCGATCGTCATGGTGCACGGATTGGGTGGCTCACATCTGAATTGGGTCAGGGTCGCTCCCGCGCTGACCGAGCGCAACCGAGTGATCACCATCGACCTGCCCGGGTTCGGGTTCTCACCTGCCGCGGGCAGAAGAACCTCCATCGAAGGCAACACGAAGATACTCGACCGCTTCATCAACGAAATCATAGGCGGCCCAGTCATTGTGATGGGCAACTCGATGGGCGGCGCCATCACGATCCTGGAGGCCGCCGCCAGCCCGCAGGCGGTCGCCGCGGCAGTACTTGTCGATCCGGCACTGCCACGACCACCGGAGGTTCCCGACCGCCAGGTCGCCGCGCAGTTCCTGATGTACGCCATCCCCGGCGTCGGCGAGGCCTTCATGGACATCAGCAGACGATCCAGAACCGATCGCGAGTTCGTCGAGCGAGTCGTGAACCTGTGCTTCGCCGATCCGCGCCGCAGCTCCCCGGAACTCATGGACGCCGCCACCGAACTCGTCGCATACCGCCGCCGCCACATGCCCAACCAAGATGCCGCCTTCCTGCAGGCCGCACGGTCGGTGCTGCGGGCCGGTCTTAGGCCGCGTCAGTTCAAGAACACGATGAGGTCGCTGGTACAGCCGGTGCTGCTCATCCACGGCGATCGGGATCGGCTGGTGCCCGTCGCCGCCGCGCGCATGGCGGCCGCCGCTAATCCCAAGTGGGACACCGAGATTCTCCATGACGTCGGACATACACCACAGCTCGAGAATCCCGACGCAGTAATCCACGCCGTGTCGCGCTGGCTGGATCGCCGCGAACTTGGCGCCACCGGCGCCGGAAACATGACCGCACCAATTGAGGACAATCGATGAAACAGCTCTCCGGTGGGGCCCAGCGCCCAGGTAGCGGCTTATATCGTGTCTTCGATGAACAGCGCCATCGACGCGGTAAATGCGTGCAACGCGTTACGGCCCGCGATCGGGCCGATCTCCCCGGCGGCGAAGAAACCGGCGAGCGGAATCCCGCCAAGTAGTTCCTCGATGGTCGACGCGTCGTGGTCGGCGACCCCGAACATCCGCCGCCCACGCCCGTTGCAGGTGAACAACAGCGCGCCAACCGGACGCCCGGGCAGCGCCGCTCCCGCCCGCTCTACCGTCAGGCGCAGGTCCTTGTCGGCGCCCACCGCGTCACGGACCTGGAACTGCACGGTCGCGCCGACTTCGACGACCTCGCCGATCTCGATCGCCCCGGTCGATTGGTCGGCGCCGAGCAGCCCGCGGATCAGGAAGTCGCCCTGACCCGGAGCCGCCAGGTGCTCGTCGACGACGATCCCGACCTGCAGGCCGTGGCTGACCAGTTCCTGCTCGTCGCGCGGCAGCCCCGCGACGATCTCACGCAGGCGCTGCAGCGGCGGTCGGCCGCCCAGCTCGGTGATCAGTGCGCCGTCCGCGCCGGTGACGATGTATGGGTCGCCGATCGGCCGGCAGCCCTGCGACACGATCGGGACACCGTGCACGCCGGGCAGGC
>NZ_JBKQTQ010000021.1:0-17605 GCF_052143115.1 Mycobacterium sp. | reverse complement strand
AGGGAGGCCAACGCGGCCGGAGTGGTCACCCCGCCGACAGCGTCGTAGACCACCTGTACGCCTGCGCCGCCGGTCAGTTGCTTGATCTCAGAGCCGACGTCGGCGGTGGGGTCGAAGACCACGAAGTCATCAACGACAGCCGCGGCGGGGGTCTCCGGGCCGGGCCGGCGACGGTCTACGCCAATCACCTTGGCGCCGAGCGCATGGGCGATTTGCGCCACAGCCCCGCCCACGCCACCGGAGACGCCGAAGATCGCAATGGTTTCCCCAGCCACCAGCTGTGCAGTTTCCACCGCGCCGTACCAAGCGACGACAAAGTTGACCCCGACGGTGGAGGCTTCGTCGAAGCTGAGCCGTTCGGGTTTGCGCACGAGCGCTTCCACCGGCACTGACATCAACTGGGCGTGTGATCCGTCTCGGGTGAATCCGGTGTCTCCGCCGGTGCCCCACACCGCGACTCCTTGCCATTCGGGTGGCCCACTGACGACCACGCCGGCGAAATCACGCCCCGGCGTGCGCGGCAACACGGTCCATTCCATCCCGCCGGCTACGTTCTTCACGTCAGAGGGGTTGACCGACGCCGCTTCGATCCGGATCACCGCTTCTCGCGCCGTCCCGGTTGGATCCGGAAGGTCCGTCACGTGCAAAACGCCGGGGTCACCGAATTCGGTAAAACGCAAGGCCCGCATGAGTCCCACTCCTTTTGTGACCGATGGTCTCTTGTCTGACACCGTCTAGCCAACACCGGGATAGGTCATCGCGTCCAACGAAGAAAAATGAACATTACGATCGCGAATCGCGATAGGATCGCTTACCGTGGAGCTCCGCCACCTGGAGTACTTCGTCGCTGTGGCCGCCGAGCTGAACTTTTCGCGGGCCGCCGAGCGCATCCATGTCGTGCAGTCTGCCCTCTCGGCATCGGTCAGCAGGTTGGAAAAAGAGCTCGACGTCGAATTGTTCGACCGCTCCAAGCGCCAGATCGCGCTCACGCCGGCCGGCGAAGTCTTCCTTCAGCACGCCCGCGAAGTGATTCACACCGCTCACCGGGCACGGACCTCAGTAGATGCATTCCGTGAGCAGCTCACCGGCACCGTCACCCTGGGCACCCTGATGTCGTGGGGAACATTGGATCTAGCTGCCGCCCTGGAAGAGTTCCGGCGCTCCAACCCGTTGCTCACCGTTCGCCTGCGGCAAAGCCTGACCGGTTCAGCCGGGCATCTGACCGCGATCGTCGACGGCCAGATGGACCTGGCGCTCGTGTCGATCACCTCGACAGGGTCCCAGCTAGTGGCGCTACGCGAGCTGATGCGCGAGCCCATGGTCTTCGTCTGCGAATCCAGCCACCCGCTGGCGGATCGCGCGAGGGTGCAACTCATCGACTTCGCCGGACACGACTTCATCAACTTTCCGCTGGGATGGGGAATACGACAGCGCCTCGACGCCGGCTTCGCCGCCGCCGGCGTCCATCCGATAAGCGCCTACGAAGTCGCCGACTATGCGATCACCGCTGAGCTCATCCGCCACCGACTGGCAACGACCATCCTGCCCACCAGCGTGGCCAACCGCTTCCCCGACCTACGGACGGTTCCCCTGCATCCATCCATCACATGGACCCTATCGATCGCCTACGCCGCATCCCAACAAGCGAGCCCCGCGATTAACGCGCTCATCGACACCCTGATCCGTCACGTCGACTGAGGTGTCACGGCCCTAGGCCAGTTGGGCGAACTCGGCCTGCAACTTATCGAGACGTCGAAGGGTCTGGTCGCGGGGCTCGGTCGGTAGGTCCACCAAAACGTGTTCCACCCCCAACGGAAGGTAGCCCGCGATCTCTTTGGCTGTCGGTTCGCCCCCGTGGGAGTTGATTACCGGCACGTCGTGGCCGGCGACTGCGCGCAATTCCTCGAGCTGACCCGACAGAACCTCCGCTGATGGGGTCATCGCGAGCCAACCGGCGTGCAGCCGGCCGATACGTGGAAAACTCGCCGGCCCCCCGCCCAGATACAACGGTGGATACGGCTTGGTCAGCGGCTTCGGCCAACTGTAGATCGGATCGAAATTCACGAATCCGCCGTGAAATTCCGCCTTCTCCTGCGTCCAGATCTCGATCATCGCGCGCAGCCGTTCTTCAACCACCCGTCCACGCACCTTGGGATCAACGCCATGGTTGGCGATTTCTTCGCGCAACCAGCCCACGCCCACACCGAAGCGAAATCGGCCTTTCGACACCAGGTCCAGCGACACCACTTCTTTGGCAGTCAGGATGGGATCGCGCTGCGGCATCAACGCAATCCCGGTGCCTACAACCAGTTTCTCGGTGGCGACCGCCGCGGCCGTCAACGCCACAAACGGGTCCAAAGTGCGGTAGTACTTGTGGGGAATGGGGCCCCCGCTTGGGTACGGAGTCTGCGCATTCACCGGGATGTGCGAGTGCTCGGCGAGGAACAGCGACCCAAACCCACGTTCCTCCAGTCCGACGCCCAGCTCGACCGGATCAATGCCCTCGTCGGTCACGAAAGTCAACACACCGATACGCACGTCTGCTCCCATCGAAGTTGCCTGTCCACCGCGATAGCATCCGCGGACGACTGGGTCAACCCCGATGTCGAGGGTCTTGTTCCGTCACGTCGACCAGTCAGCGTGATTCGGCGGCGAGGATGCGTTGGCGGAGTTCTGCGGGGTAGAGGCTGTCGAAGGTTGCGGGGCGGGCTTCGCCGTCTTCGAGGGCGGTGAGTAACCCGTCGTGTATGACGATCGGGCCACGCCCGCTGTGGCGCTCTTCTTCGGTGTAGCACTGATACCACGGCAGGATCGGGACCGGCCAGTGTTCTTGGCGGAGGTTCGGATGTATGCGAGTGCCCAACGCCCACAGCACATCTGAAATATTGGATGGGTCGATATCGTCATCGAGCACATAGGTGACCGGACACATGTGACCAACCCGGTTAGCACTCATCAGCTCCCCGATTTGATGCACGAATTCGGTTGTGCTGGTTTGCGGTAACCTGTCGCGCCAGCTCCGCGGCACGGTGATGATCATCCAGTGGCACGCCGTGTCCACCAGCAGCCAGGCCGTGCTGATGGGCAGGCCCGCGTTGCGCAGCAGCGCCAGCACTTCCGCCGACACCCCGAGTGCCGGGGCGATTTGCGAATCATCGGGTGGGCGGCCCGTGGCACTAATCGGCCAGATCGGGTTGTCGCGGTAGGTGATCGCCTCGATCGTGTATACCGGCTCCGGAGAGGTCTCTGGGAGCGCATACCCGTGGAATTCGGCGTATGGGCCTTCCGTAGCGTCGCGGGTGATTGAGACATGGCCCTCGATCACCACCTCCGCACCGGCCGGCACCTCCAGATCATTCGTCTCGCACTTGACGACGTCGACGGGTTCGCCGTAGAGCGTGCCGAGGAACGTTCCTTCATCCACCTCGGCCGGAATGGGCATCCCGCCGACGATCGGCACGCCGGGGTCGCCGCCCTGTACGACGGCGAAAGGCATGGGCTTACCGATCTTTTCCCATTCAGCCCAAATCATCCCGATATGTTGCTGCGGCAAAAACAGGCCGGTCATGTGGCGGTTGTCGATCATCATGATCCGCGAGATCGACCAGTTCGTCCACCGCCCATCGGGTGTTCGCGCAACAATGACACCCCACGTGTTCAGGTAACGACCACCATCGTCGGGGTGCACCAACGGAATCGGAAACCGATCCAGCGTGGCATCGGCACCCAGCAGAATGTTCTGCTTACACGGCGCCGAATCCGCTGAGATCAGCTTCGGCGGAATCGGCGCCTTCTTATGCACCCCCACCAGATGCTCCACCAACTCGCGCGCGCTCACATCATGGGCAAGACCCAACGAAAGCGCAACACGCGCTAACCGATGGCTCCGATCACTCGACAACGCACCCGGCGCCCCCAACAAACGAAACCCGGGCTGAACCCCCTCAACATTATCGAACAACGGCGCCGGACGCCCCCGCTCGGTGGACCGCCGCGTGATCGCCGCCGCCTCCAACACAGCACATGACCGGCCGGTCGACATGCTCCACATCCCCCAGCGATTCCAACACCCCCAGATAATCCCGAAGATCACCAAACCTGGCCATCAGCGCTTCACCACCTTCAAACTCGACGCCTTCGCACCCGACACACCACTCCACCGCTTAGCGGCCGGCGATTCGACATCAAACGCCTTACCTAGCCCACTCCCACCACTCGGTATGCAATTACCGGCTGCGCGAAGGCTTTACGCGCGAACGCCATCTCTTTGGATCGTCGGACAAACCGGCACGGTTGTCGCTGTTCTCACCGACAATCCGGCTACTCGCAAGATGTTGCGCGAAACAACCTCGCGTCAGTGTTCCGGCGACTCGTCCGCTCCGTTGGTGGTCGGGCGCACCGCGCCCCAAAGCCCGGCAGCGAGGCCGACGGCAGCACCACCCAGGCCAATGAGCTGTTGTGAGCGCTTCATCTCGTGGTGCACACTCGTCCCGCCGAGCAAGTCGGCCGCGTCGGCGCCGGCGGACGCGAGGAACCAGCCGCGGGTGTTTCGGCCACGCAGCGCCGCGGCGGCGAGCAGCCCGCCGATCAGTGCATCGCGGTAGCCCATCGACCTCAACAGCAGTTGCGCCGTCGGTGTCGGCTCGTCCGGGTCACCCCAGAACCGGTTCGCACGCAGCGGGTCGACGAGAAATGAGACACCCGAGGCAAGTCGGACGCTGCCCGCGAGGAGCGCAAAACGGTCGATGGCCATGTCCCGCAGCCTAGGAGATGGTCGCGCGAGCTACGCCGAAGTCGCGGATCTCGCCGTTTTTGATGTCGCGTCTGCTCGCCGTCGTTACTCTCGAACCCCGACGCCTCTCAGACGACGCCACAACGGGCAGAAGGGTTGGGCGGGTATGCCGGATCCTGAAACCGCTGTCTCCTCGGCAGCCGCAACCCCAAGATTCGAACCCGACGAACGCTGGGTGCCCGCTGACGAGCGATGGCTTGGCCTGGATCGGCGCACCATCCGACCGACGCTGGCGGTCTTCGCGCTGGCCATCCTGATGTCGGTGGTGTTGCCGGTCATCGACGCGAAAGTGCCTTACCACGACATCGTCAAGGCCGGTGATGTATTGGAACTCGAAGGCGACGTGACATTCGTTCCAGAGGCCGGCTGGGGCATCACCTCCGGTATCCGCGCAGGCCACGTCCCACTGTCCGGCGAGTATCCCGCGAGCGCGACCGTTGAGGACGGGGCGATGAAATTCACGCTCCGCACGGGACAATTCCACGGAGACGCCAATCAACTGCTCGACCAGATCGAAACGACCTCCGAAGCCCTCAATCGCGGTCGCGGCGTCCGCTTGACCGGTGCGCCCACCACCATCGTCACCGATCAGGGCAAGCAAGGTGCGACAGTGCGGATCACCGGACCGCATACCGCCGGCGTCGTCGCCGCCTTCGTGTTCGACGCTCGGGGAGTTGAAGCCGTGGCGACCGGACCGTCCGATGCCGGCGCGGAGCCCGCGGCCACGGTTTTGCGGATGATCGGCAGCATCAGCCAAACCGGAGAGGGGAAGCGGTGACAACGACGCTTGCCGAGCTCGATCGTGCTCGCGACATCGCGCTCGACCTTTCCGGCTGGGGCAGGCGGTTCAGCTTCTACCAGCCACGCAACTTTGCATTCTGGGGATATCTGCTGCTGGTCGGCATCGGCATCTTGGTGTTCCTCTCAACGCTCGCGCGCGAGTACGACGCATACGGCCAGGCGATCGGGCTGGCGGTGACGTCATTCGCCATCTACGGTGCGCTTTTCTGGTGGTTCGCCCAACACATCGACCACTACGCCAAACTCCCCGCCAAACTCATGGTCGTCGCTTTTGTGTGGGGCGGCTTCGCCGCGACCGGGGCGATGGCGGCCAACGCCAACGATGCGATCCTCGCCTTGTACGCGAAAACCTTCGGCCAGGTATGGGCGCTGAACTGGGGTGCGGGCCTGGCGGCCCCATTCACCGAAGAATGGGCGAAGGGGTCCGGCCTGCTGTTACTCATCGCGATGGCGCCACGGCAAATACGAACCGCGTTCGACGGATTCATCCTCGGTGCATTCATCGGCCTGGGATTCCAAATCGTTGAGGACATCACCTATGCGATGACGTCGGCGGGTACCCAGTTCGGCGCGAATCAAATTGGGGCGTCAGTAGGCACCATCATTCTGCGGATGGTGAGCGGGGTCGCCGCGCACATTCTCTACAGCGCAATCTTCTGCGCCGGTCTGGTCTATCTACTTGGCCGGCCCGCTGAACCGCGCAAGGTGGGCAGGGGTTTGCTCCTGATCGCGATCCCGATGCTGCTGCATGGGGCGTGGGATTCGCTGGCCGCCATCGCCGGACCGAGCGCACTGAAGCTGATCGGGCTGCTGATCGCGACGATTGTGGTAGCGCTCGCGATCCTGGTGCGGGTTTACCAGTCGACTGTGAAACGCGAACAGGACTTCGTCCGCGATGTCATGGCCCCCGAGCAAGCCCGCGACGTCATTACCGCGGCCGAACTCGACGCGATGGCCGGGAATCGCAAGGCCCGCAAGGCTTACCGCAAGGGCAGCCGTAAGGCTGGCCGTAAACGCAGTGAACGCAAACGCGCCCGCTACGTGCTCAATGCTGCGTATGCCCTCTCCGACGAGCTTGCCGCAGCACGCGGCGCCGACACCGATCGGGTGCGCTTCGCCCGTACTGAAGTGGCCAGAATTCGCGCGGGCGTCCCGTCACGATGGTGAGCCGGCGGCTACATCAGACGCCGCTGCACTTCAAAGACCAGGCATAATTCGGCTACATCCCGGGGACGGGACAACGACCGACCCGTGCGTTTCTCGATTCGCCGCAGCCGGTAGCGCACCGTATTGGGATGACAGGCAAGAGCTTCGGCCGTCGCGCTCATCGATGCGTCGCATTCCTGCCAGACCCGAAACGTTTCAAACAGCAGCTCCCGCTCCTCGTTGTCGAGATCGTCGAAATGCCCTAGCACAGTCCGGACTGACCGAAGCATCACGGCGGGCGCGCTGACTGCGGCGGTAGCCAACAGGGAGCCGTCGAATACCGCAACCCGCGAACCGGTATCAACGCGTCCCCGCAGCGTCACCTTGCCTACATGCAAAGCCTGCGGCGCGTCTCGAAGATCATCGAAGCGAGCACTTACGCCGACGCGGCGCGTTGCCGTGCGGGACAGTAGGGCCAGGATTTTGTCGAGTTGCGGGTCGCACTTGACGTGGATGATCCCGGCAGGTCAGCCATTCCGATGCCCAGCAGGTTCTGCGGGATCATGATCTCGGCGAAATCGCAGTTACGAATGGCAAGTGCCACATTGAGATACATCGCCAGGTTGAGTGGGGGTCCGTAACTGTGGATTTCGTAGTTGTGGCCGAACGCCTCGCAAGCGTGCGCCGACTTCATCATCTGGGTGACGCCCCCGGCGTACTCGGCCAGGGTGCGGACATAGAAGCCGCTCGTGTTGCTCAAATACTGGTGCAGGGTCGCGAACCCGGCGAAGTTCTGCTCGCCGATCGCCAGTGGAACACTGAGCTTGCCTGCCAAGTACGACAGCCCGTCCAGATCGTGATCGGAGATGGGATTCTCAAACCAGTAGAAATTGAGCTCGTCCAGCACCTTGCCGACCCGTAAGGCTTCGGGCAGCGTATACGCGCACACCGGGTCGATCATCAGGTCGAGGTTCGGGAACTCATGCCTGATCGCCCGAGCGAGCTCGATATCTCGGTCGGCCTGGCCGAAGGGATGGAACTTGGCGGCGGTGAAACCCTCGGCAATTGCCGGGCGTAGCGCGTCGACATAGCCATCGATGGTCGGGTACGCCACGGTGCTCGCATATGCGCGTATCTCGTGGCGCGCTGCCCCAAGGTATTTGTACAGCGGCAGGTTGGCCGCTTTGGCGTTGATGTCCCACAGACATGCGTCCGCGCCGGCCAGGGCGGGCGGGTTGGAATAAGGCGGTAAAGCGGTTGTCATCTCATGACTTAACGCGGCGACGTCGTAGGTATCCCGCCCGATCAGGATAGTCCTGGCGACCTCGGCGGCATGCTCGACGACCTTGGCCGGAATGAGGTAGCTGATGTAGTTCCCGTCGATGCCTTCGGCGGTGGACACCGAGACCAGAACGAGCTGAGGCATCGCGTCCACCGCGCCGTGAGTCGGGATGACGGTCTCGTCGAGTTCGGTGCGAAGTATGGATAGCGTGACGTCGGTGATCTTCATGGTTGTGGATCCTTAACTCGACGCGGCTCAACTCGGAAGCAGCGCCCGAGCATTGATGACCTCTTCGACACCGGCCTCTTTGAGGGTCGCGATGTCCTTGAATCCGCAGACCGCCAGACACAAATCGAGTTCAGCCAGGAAAGACCGCAGATAGTGGGTCAGGCTTTCTGCACCCCCGTAAGACAGGGCGTAGGCATACGACCGCCCAAGCCCGACGGCCGTCGCGCCCAGCGCCAACGCGATGATCGCATCGGTCGCCGAGCGCACGCCGGAGTCGAACATGACTGGTGTGGAGCCGGCCGCTTTGACGACCCCAGGCAGCAGCTGCAGCGTGGAGACAGCCGAATTAGCCTGACGACCACCATGATTGGTGCAATAGAGGACGTCTGCACCGTTGTCGATCGCCAAGCGCGCGTCATCGGGGTGCTGAATCCCCTTGATGGCGATGGGAAGCTTCGTCTGGGTCCGGATCCAGCGCAGGTCCTCCCATGACAGCGGGTGAGCGAAAATCTTCGTTTAGTGCGCCAGGGCGGCCGGCTGGTCTTCTTCCGGCGGCTTGGCGAGGTGCTTGGTGAAGTTCTCATCCGTGTAGTAGTTCTGCATGCAGTAGCCGCGGAACTGAGGAAAGTTTCCCCGTTCGAGGTCCATCGGCCGGAAGCCAAGAGTCCAGGAGTCCATGGTGACCATCAGGGCGGAATAGCCGCTGTTCTCGGCACGGCTGATCAAACTTGCCGCCAGCTCCCTGTCGCTGGGCAGATAGAGCTGATAAAAGATCGGTGTTTCGCCCGCATGTGGGGCCACGTCCTCCATCCGTGTCTGGGTGAACGTCGACAACGTGTATGGCACTCCGGTGGCCGCCGATGCTTGTGCGGCCGCCACGTCTCCGTGAAAGTCGGGTGCGCACAAGCCGACCAATCCGATCGGGGCCAGGAACATCGGCGAAACGAATTTCTTTCCAAACAGCTGGATCGACAGATCGCGTTCGGGCGGGCTGACCATCATCCGGGGCACGATGCCATAGCACGAGAACGCAGCGATGTTCGCGCGCTGGGTCCGTCCATCACCCGCGGCTGCCGACACATACCGATACACCCAATCCGGAAGTGCCTCGGATGCTTTGCGTTCGATGGAGGGAAAGTCGAAGGGGTATCGGGTCGTTACTCCTTGTACCGCTTCGGCATAGACCTCATTTTGGAAATCACCGAAGTTGGCGCTCATGCTGATTCAACCCTTTCGCCGATTACGCAGTTTCTGGTGGATTTGCTACCGACGTCGCTGCAAACTACGTGTCATTCGCGGCGATCCAGGCCTGCTCTTGGCCGGGCTCGGGCAGGACACGGCCGCCTTCGACCGCGCCACTCGCCGGGCTGTTTTGGATCACCATCATCACCCGGTCGGCAGGAACATCGGCGATCCGAGACACCGCGGCCGCGATTTCCGTTGCGAGACGGGTGGTTTTGTCTGTTGGGTGACCTGATCGGACCCAGCCGTTAACCAGTACCGGATTCGCGGGTACACCGTCGGTGTAGATCCCGCCGGCCGGCAGCTCGTGGAAAACGACGTCGACATAGGTGGTGGGCACGTGTTTAATCTCGGAGTGGATACGGGTAATCTCTTTAGCCAGCGCGCTCTTGATGTCGGCAGTCAGCGTCGATGTTGTTGTCGTGCAGGTGTAGACCGGCATGTTCGCTCCTTGAATAGACGATGGGCTGGCGGCGTCAGCCCAGATGTGCCTGTTGTGGTTGGGTCCGTGCCACGATCACCGTGGGCCCGTCGTGCAGTACACCCGGTTTGATACGTCACTGGAATGCATATTTGTCCACTGCCTTCTCGTCCCACTCGAGACCAAGGCCGGGTCCTCGGGCAACGATTTTGCCTTTGTCCGGCAGCAAGGGTTCGGTTAGGACGGCCCCGGCCAGGTCGAGATACTCAGACCAGGATGCGGTTGGTGAGCAGGCCATCGTGTGTGCGCTTGCCTCGATGTAGCTATGACTCGACAGCGGCAGCGAAGCCGCCTCTGCCTGCCCTGCGGCGGAGATCCAGCCGGTGACCCCACCGATCTTGATGATGTCGACCATCGCCAGATCGCTGGCTTTGGCAGCAATCGCGTTTGCCATCCCCCGCGGGAACCACCAATTCTCGCCGGTTTGGATAGGAACCGGGCGAACGGCCTCACGAACGACACGGTGGCCGTGCAGGTCCTCGGCGCCGACCGGTTCTTCAACCCAGGTCAGATCAAACTCTTTCAGTCGCAAGATGAGACAGATGGCGCTGGCTGTGGTCTGCGACTGATTGAGGTCGACCATCAACCTGCGCTCGGGTCCGATCACCTTGCGTACGGCAGCGACGGTTGCGACCTGATCGGTCACCTCGCCGGCGCCGAGCTTGATCTTGATCGCCTCAAACCCGTTTTCCACCGACGCCTCCAGTAAGGGGAGGTCGGCCTTGATGTCCACCAGCCCGTAGCTGTCGTAGGCATCGAGCGGCTTGGGCTCGCCACCGAGTACCACCGCTACGGGGAGATCGGCCGCCCGTCCAAGGTCATCCCACAGCGCCTGGTCGAGGGCACCGATGGCCATGCCGACCGCTCCCTGCATGCCCATCAGCTTCAACTGCTTATCGAGCTGTCGCATGCGCTCGCGCGGTGAAACCGTCTGTCCGACCAACGCGGGTGCAACGTCGCGGAGGAACTGCACCAGCGTGCGCAGCAAAACAGGGGTGTAGGCGAAGGCATAACTACGCCCCACAATCCCCTCGTTTGTCTGGACGTCAACAAGGACAAGCGGCGCAGCGGGAACGTCACCCGCCGCGGTGCGCAGAGGCCGTGACATGGGAACCAGCACCGCGCGCGCCGCAATTGAATTGATGGTGAGCTTGTGAAACATAGATCGCTACGACCTTGTCTTCGCTCGGCCTGGCCAGTCCCGGTTACTGAGATTCGGTCATGACGGCTATCCCAGATGCGCGGCCTGCGCTTTGGTCGGCACGACGATCACGGTGGGCCCGTCGGCCTCCAGCGCGGCATTGAATTCGTGGGCGAGCTTTTCGCAGTTGTCCACATTGACCGCGCGGCACCCGAAACCCGCTGCGAGGGAGGCGATGTCGAGGCCTGGCAAGTCCAGTGCCGGCACGCCGGGTGTCTTTTCCAATACCGCGAACGACTTCAGGATCGAGTATTCGCCGTTGCGCATCGCGACGAACACGATCGGTAGTCGGTGTTGGGCGGCGGTGTAGAGGGCCTGCACCGAGTATTGGAACGACCCGTCGCCGATGGTGGCCAGCACGTGGCGCTTGACGCCACGGGCGCGGTCTCCCAGGGCGACACCCACCGCTGCGGGCAACCCCCAGCCGATACCGCCGCTGGCAGTGGCGAAAAACGACCCCGGCCGGGTGCTGGGCAGGAAACGCAGCTGTTGAGCCATCGTCGACGTCGATTCGGTGACCAACGGCGAATCGGCGGGCGTGACGGTTCTCAAGGTGGACCAGACCGCATCCGGCTCCAGTGGTGCCGACCCGGTGACGTCAACGGCGGAGGTGGGCACCTGCCTAGTCGGCACCGCCCGGTCGCTGTGGTCAGCGACCATGCTCACCAGCTGCTCCAACGCCAGCAGCGTGTCCCCCAGCACGCTGTCACCGACCGGCGCCGCACCAGCCAGTCCCGGATCGGCGGTGATCTGCAGCAGTTCGGTGCCCGCGGGCAGGTACTCGCCAGCCACGTAGGGGTAGTACCGGAAGACCTGCGCCCCGATCACCACAACCAGGTCATGGCCGCGCAGCACCTCGGTGACACCGGCGATGGTCATCGGCAGCTGTCCCTGATACAGACGGTGATCCTCGGGGAACGACGCCCGGTCGGGCAGCGGGCCGGCGTACACCGGCGCCCCGACCTTCTCCGCAAACGCCACACCGGCATCCCAGGCCCCGGCGCGATCGACCTCAGGCCCGAACACCAGCAGTGGCCGCTGCGCACCATTGATGCGCTGGGCGAATCCGCGCAGCCGCTCGGCATCCGGGCTGACCCGGTGGCTCACCGTGCGTACCACCGCCGGGCCCAACGCCGGTTTCTCCCAGTCGTCAAGCGGGATGGACACAAACACCGGGCCGGCCGGTGGCTGTAACGCCACCGCGTAGGCGCGCATGATCGCCGCCGGCACGTCCTCGGCGCGCTTGGGCTCATACGCCCACTTCACCCATGGCTGCGGAAATACCGTTTCGTCCTTGTTGGTCAGATATGGCTCGCACAACACCATTTCGCGGGTCTGTTGACCGGCCGTGACGATCAGCGGGGTGTTGCCCTTAGCCGCCGCCACCAGGTTGCCCATCGCGTTTCCCATCCCCGCGGCGGTGTGCACATTGACCAAGGCGGGCTTGCCGATGGACTGGGCGAATCCGTCGGCCATGGCCACCACCGACGCTTCCTGCAATCCCAGGACATAAGTGAAGTCGTCGGGGAAGTTCTTCAAGAACGTCTCCTCAGTAGAGCCCGGGTTGCCGAACACCGTCGTCAGCCCAAGCTCACGAAGCAGGTCGTAGGTCACCTCGTGCACGGTTTTCGCGTTTGCCATCGTCCTGCCCGTCCTTCTATCGTTGGAGAGAATCCGCCACGCGCCATCGCGCACTCCGTTCAGACTTGTCCGAGCTGGTGATGCTGTCGATGTCTTGCCGAACAAGCGTTCCCGCCGGTCGCTGTGGCCGCCCACAATCCTGTGAAATCTTCACAGGTTCTTCCAGGGCCCCACCAGGATTCACCGCCGGGGAAGGCATGTTGTGCATCCCCACAGCGCGTCGGGCGACGAGTTGTCAGAGAATCCATCGACAGCTGCCGTAGATCGCGTTGGAATGCTTGAACATGCACGCGATTGAAGTCGAGCACACCGGCGGACCTGAGGCCCTTTCCCTGGTCGACAAGCCCCAGCCCTCCCCCGGGCCCGGCGAGGTGGTGATCAAGGCCGAGGCGATCGGCGCGAATTTCGTCGACACCTATTTTCGGTCGGGGCTGTATCCGCACGAACTGCCGTTCGTCCTCGGCACCGAAGTGGCGGGCACGGTGGCAGCGGTGGGTAAAGGCGTGACCGCCCTGCGTGTGGGTGACCGGGTCGCGACCGCCGACGCCGTCGGCGCCTACGCCGAGTACTGTGTCGCACCTGTCGATGTCGTTGCCTCGGTGCCGAATACGGTGACCTCCGAGGTCGCCGCGGCGGCGATCCTCAAGGGGATGACCGCGCACTTGCTGATCAAGTCGGTGTATCCCGTGCAGTCTGGCGACACGGTGCTGCTGCACGCCGGGACCGGCGGGGTGGGTCTGATACTGACCCAATGGGCAACCAGCCTTGGGGCCCAGGTCATCACGACCGCCTCCACTGCGCACAAGAAGGAGCTGTCGCGACGGGCCGGCGCGGCTGAGGTGCTCGACTATCCCGACGACCCCCAGCAGTTCGCGGCCACGGTTCGACAAGTCACCGGCGGCGAGGGCGTCGCGGCTGTTTACGACGGCGTGGGCAAGTCGACGTTCGACGCCAGTCTCGCCAGCCTGGCGGTGCGCGGCACGCTCGCGCTGTTCGGCGCGTCCAGCGGGCAGGTGCCCCCGATGGACCCGCAGCGGCTCAACGCCGCGGGTTCGGTGTATCTCACCCGCCCGTCTCGGCCGCATTTCATGCGCACTCGTGACGAGTTCGCCTGGCGCACAACTCAACTATTCGACGCGATCGGCAGCGGCACTATCGAGGTAACCGTAAGTGGCCGTTACCCACTCAGGGAGGCGGCCCAGGCCCACCGCGACCTCCAGGACCGCAAGACCGTCGGCTCGGTCGTGATCACGCCCTAGCGACGCGATCGACAGGGTGCACGCCGAGGGCCCGGCGATTGAGGGCGAACAAGCGCCGCCCGTCAGGGGTACAACACGATGACGTCGGCCACGCAGGCCGGGCGGGATTCACCTTCTATCTCGTAGGTGAGGGTGAACACCGCTTCCACGCCGGCGGTTTTCTGGCGCGCCCGCATCACCGTCACGGTGGCGCGAACTTTCGATCCGACTCGCAACGGCGTGGGAAAGCGCACCTTGTCGACACCGTAATTCAGCGCCGCGGTCAGCTCGCGGACCTCAAAGACTTCGGAAATCACCATCGGCGCAAGCGCCAACGTGAGGTAGCCGTGGACGATGGCGCCCTTGAAGGGTCCGTTGACCGCCCTGGCGGGATCGGTGTGGATCCACTGATGATCGCCCGTGGCATCGGCAAACAAGTTCACCTGCTCCTGGGTGATCTTCATCCAGTCGGTGCTGCCGAGAGGTCGTCCGACGAGGCTGAGCAGATCGGCCGGCTGATCAACTACGGTGCTCATCGACTGCTCCGTTTATAGCCTTGTCGCTTCACGTTGCTTCAATCATGGCGCCGGTTCAGTTCGTTGTCGTTGTGACAGGAGACAACGTCAGGTATCCCGTGGTGTACCGCAGCACACGGCTTGCGAGGCGGTACCGGGCTTGTCGGGCAAGCAGACTCAGCCCGCCGCGGTCCCATTTTCCGGCTGCATGAGACGGCGATGCACTTCGAAGGCGAGGCACAGCTCGGCCACGTCGCGGGGCTTGGACAGGCAGCGCCCCGTGCGCTGCTCGATGCGGTGCAACCGGTAGCGCACGGTATTGGGATGGCAGAACAGCAATTCCCCTACGGTGCGCATCGACCCGTCGTTGTCCACCCACGCCTGAAACGTCTCGAACAAGACGTCGCGCTCTTGATCAGAGAGCTCGGCGAAGCAGTCGATTGTTGGCACAACGAGCTTGATTAGCACCTCAGGCGCGCTGACCGCCGCGCTTGCCAGTATCGAGCCGTCGAACAGCGACACCAGCAGCCCCGGCTCTGGGCGGCCTCGCAGAGATATCCGGGCAAAGCGCAGTGCCTGAGGGGTGTCGCGCAGGTCATCGAAGCGCGCGCTCACCCCCACCCTCGCGGTGGCAACCCGGGAAATCAATGCCAGCACATCGCCGAGGTGCTTGTCATTCCTGACGTGCACGATGCCCACCTGCAGGTCGGGAAGCAGCCGCCACGCCGAAAACACATCCAGGCTGCGCAGTTTGGACTCGATCTGAGGCTGCGCCTCCCTGCCCACACCATCCGCCTCGGCGGCTACCACCACGTAGGGCCCGCCACTAGGTAACCGAAGAAAATCGGCGGCGTCCCATACGCTGCACTCGTCGACAACTCGGCCGTGCAACAGCGTGTCCATGAGCACCGCACGCTCTGCCTCGTCGTTGTGAAACCGGCGGCTCTGTTCAGCGCGGTGCCCGACGGCCATCGCGTCGGTGTAGGCCCCTTGTGCGGCCCACAGTTTGGCCGTCAGATCGTGCAACACGCTGCCGTTGAGGCCGGGGCGGGTGGTCGATTCGGTCACCACGGCGTCCCACAATCGGCGGAACCCCACTCGGTAGGCCTCCATCACCGACGACAGCGGCACCCCATCGCGGGCCCGCGCCACCCCCAATTCGGTGGCAGCCTTGGTATCGAACGCGACATCGCCGGCGATGGCGGTGCAGATCGGGCGAATGTTGGCCGCACAGCCGGCGACGACCATATCGAAACCCAAAGGAAGGCCGGCACTATAGAGCGGCACCTCGTCTTTGATCGTGCGGGCGAGCGTCACCGCAAGCTCGTCGGTGCGCCGGCCCACCGCCTCGGCCACCTCCGACACCTGCTCTTGTACCGTGTCGCAATCCATGCGCTGCAGATTAAGCGCGCACCGGAGAATCGGATTGTTCTGGCGAAACGAAAATCTGGGCCGTCGTTGTCACCCATACAATGACGTGCGGCGACGTGCTGGCTACGGGCCCTCCAGCCGCAGAACCGCGGCGCCGTACCAGTGGCAGGCAAGCAAGGCCACTTCCACATCCAACCGATCGGCGGCGACCTCCCTGCCGCGTCTGGCGATGGCGCGGCCCACGCGGTATTTCACCGTGTTGAAGTGGAGGTTGAGTTCGTCGGCTGCCTGCTTGTAGCTCGACCCGCAACGCAGAAACACGCGCAGCGTTTCGCGCAGTCGGGCGTCGCTGTCGGTGTCGGCGGCCAGGCCGCCCAGGACACCGGCCACCCATGCCCGGGTGCCGGCAATATCGTCGCCCAGCAGTGCGGCCAGGGGCAAGCCCCGGTCTTCGGCCCCGATCACGATCGGCTCAGGACGCGCGCCGACCAGCGCGACACGGCGAGCGGCTTCGGCTTCGCGGTGCGACTGACGGAAGCCCTCCAGCCCGGCGGACATGGTCCCGATCGCGATACTGGGAGTATCCGGTCTCCCCAGGGCGAACTCGCGAACGCATGCCGCGGCGGATTCCGTCGCCGCGCGATACGGCAGCCATCCCCATCCGCACGTCCGGTCGGCGGCGATGAAGAGTGGGCTGGCCGCGGCTTCGGAAGCATGGCCCAATTCCCTCAGGAACCGTTGCAGCCGGCCGATTTCGTCACCGCCGGCGCCCGCGTCGGGGTACCACATCACGAGGCCGAGGTGGTGCCAGCGCAACGGGTAACGGATGGTCGTCGTGGCCGCGTCCACGTCGATAGCCTTGTGCGCCGCAAGTACTTCGCGAACTCGCATGGCGCGCAGGCTGTTCTGGTTCTCCAGCCAGCGCTCGCGTTCATCTTCATAGACGACGACGACCTGCTGGGTGATCGAGTCGATGTACTGAAATAGAGTCGCGCTAATCGCTTCCAGGACCGTGTATCTCGCCGGGTCAGGGATGTCAATCGCACGCACCTCGGCGAATACCAGCTCGTTCATCACATGCTGGCCGAGGCGGTAGGCGCGCACCAGGGCATTGAGCGGAATTCCATATTGCGCCAAGCGCCGCGCGTACTCCATCGCGGCGACGGGCACCGCGACCAGGTCTACCGGGATCGCGTAACGCAGAGCGTGCAGCAGGGTTCCGACGTTGCCCTCGACGCTTGGTCCCAACAGCTCCATGGCCCGCGGATCCCCGCCGAGCTCGGGGATCTGATTCTCCAGGGTCTCCCTCATGCCCGACGACAGCTGTACGAGTCGATCCTGCAGCCTGGCTGCAGTTTCGGCGACGTATTGGGTTACGTCGGCGTCGCTGTCCATATCCGGTTTCGCCACAGCACCGACGCTAGACCTAGCGCGGTTCGCTCCGCTAGCACTTCGCGTCGACGGAGGATCGCGGCTCGGCCGCCAGGACACGTTCCCGGATTTCGGGCGGGTAGAGGTTGTCGAACGTCGCCGGCAGCGCATGCCCGTCCTCTATAGCGTCGACCAGCCCGTCGTGCACGACAATCGGCCCACGCCCGCTGTGCCGCTCCTCCTCGGTGTAGCACTGATACCACGGCAGGATAGGAACCGGCCAGTGCTCCTGGCGG
>NZ_JBKQTQ010000020.1:0-71002 GCF_052143115.1 Mycobacterium sp. | reverse complement strand
CCCCGCCCAGCAACGAAAACCCGGACAGCACAAGCTCGTCCAGCATCACCTCGCCGAACTGACGCACGCCACGTGGCGACACCGGGACCCACCCGGTCGATTCGTTGAGACCGGCCACCGCGCGCGGCACGACCATGCCCAGCTCGCGGGCCAGGTCGCGGGTGAGGCCCAGACTGCGCGTCGCCAATGACGTGCCGCTCACCTAAGCCAACTTAAAACCGGTGTATCCGCCGGCCGCGATTTCGTCGCAGCGGCGTCGGTATTCGGGGATTCCGCCGGTATAGCCCATGTACATCCGCTTCTTGCCCGGCACATTGCCGCCGTTGTACCAGGAGTTGCACGACGGGTGGACCAGCACCGTTGCCGCCACGAGCGAGGTGGCGTGGTCGATCCACTCCTGCTGCGCAGTGGGTAGCGCCTCGATGGTGCGAATTCCGTTGGCGCGCAAGTACGCGATGCAATCGCTGATCCAATCCACATGCTGTTCCAACGCGGTGACGAAGTTGGTGGCCGCACTCGGGCTGCCCGGACCCTGGATCGTGAACAGGTTCGGGAAGCCGGCGACCGCCAGCCCAAGATAGGACAACGGCCCTTCGCTGGCCCAGAATTCGCCGAGCGACAGCCCGTCGCGCCCGCGAATGTCGATGCGGCTCAGCGCGCCGGTCATCGCGTCGAACCCGGTGGCGTAGACGATCACGTCGAGATCGTAGGAACCTTGCTCGGTGCGGATGCCGGTCGGAGTCACGTCGCGGATCGGCCCCTTGCGCAGGTCGACGAGCGTCACGTTGTCGCGGTTGAAGGTCTGGTAGTAGCCCTGGTCGATGATCGGTCGCTTGCACGCGAACGGGTGGTCGGGGACCAAGGAGGCCGCCGCTTCGGGATCCTTGACGATCCGCTCGACTGCGTCGCCATACAACTTGGCCGCCATCCGGTTGGCCTCGATGTCGAAGAAGATGTCGCCCCAATTCAGCGCGCCCATTACCCCGCTCTCGTCGATGGCCCGTAATTGGTCTTCTCGTGATGCCGACTTCAATGGCGGCTTACCGAGCATCCCCAGTAGCACTGAGAAGGCACTTAGCCGCGCCGCGCCGACCGGGTGCGCTCGTTGGGCCGCTCGAATCTCGTCGTACCGCGCTTTCATCTCGTCCAGCTCGCCGGGCTCAAACCGCCGCACCTGCCAGGGCAGCGTGTACGCTGGCGAACGCTGAAACACATAGAGCTGCGCGGCTTCTCGGGCCACCACCGGAATGAGCTGAACACCGGTCGAGCCGGTCCCGATGACGCCGACCCGTTTTCCGGCAAGGTCGACGCTCTTGTGCGGCCAGCGGCTGGTGAACAATGACGTCCCGGCGAAGGTGGCCATCCCGGGGATGTCGGGTTCCAGCGGCGCCGACAAGATGCCGGTGGCGGCAACGACGAACGGGGCTCGGAAAGTTTCGCCGGCTTCGGTTCGCACCACCCACGCCGCGGCCTCGTCGTCAAAGTCCATTGCGACGACCTTGGTGTCGAACTGGATGTCGCGGCGAAGATCGAGCCGGTCGGCAACGAAGTTCAGATAGGCCTCGATCTCGGGCTGGGCCGGCATCGTCTCCGTCCACACCCATTCCTGCTGGATCTCGTCGGAGAAGCTGTAGGAGTATTCGATGCTTTCGATGTCACAACGAGCGCCGGGGTAACGGTTGTACAGCCAGGTGCCGCCGACGTTTTCGGCCATTTCCAGCACGCGGGTCCGAATCCCTTGCTGCCGCAGCCGATGCAGCGTGTACAGGCCGGAGAAGCCCGCGCCGATGACCAGGGCGTCGAACGACGCGTCGACTTTAGTCGGCATCGCTACCGGTGATCTTGAGGATGGTTCGGGTCAGGTGCAGGGATTTGATCCGCCAGGTATCGTCCTGCTTCTCGTAGGTCTCGCGGTAGTGACCGGCCCCGTGCAACTCCTGGCCGCCGCCGAAGATGACCCAGTCTTCCATCGCCCAAATGCCGGTTGCGGTGGTGGGTGAGGTGAGGGTGATCTCCGGGGTGTGGCAATGGTGCATGGTCGCCGCGTTCTCCAAGCTGGCCATCACCGTTGGCACGAAGTTGTCGACGCCCTGCACCGGCGGCGCCGTCATCGGATCGGCCCCGCCGGTGGAAACCGCCATGTCCAGCTTGACCACTACATCGGTGGTGAACACGCTGCGCCTGGCCTCGACGTCCTTGGCGTCGAGAAAGCGACAGTAACGCGCCTTCAACTGCCGAATCGCTTCGAGATCGTCAGCCACCCTGTTACGCCTCCTCGACCTGAAATCTATACTGTAACGAATTTAGTATCAGTGGACTACAGGAGGCACCGGCGTGAAGGTACCGTTCACCTGGAAAGTCACCGGATGGTTCATGGTTGGGTGGTCTCCGGAGTTTCCCGTGGGCGAAGTCCGCCCGCTGCACTATTTCGGCGAGGATCTGGTGGCCTACCGCGACGAGTCGGGTGAGCTGCATGTGCTGGAGGCACACTGTAAACACCTCGGCGCCCACATCGGCCACGGCGGCAAGGTGGTCGGCGACTGCGTGCAGTGCCCGTTCCACGGGTGGCGCTGGGGCCCGGATGGCACCAATCGATACATCCCCTATCAGCCGGATCGCCCCAACCGTGCGCTACGGCTGCGGGTGTTTCCGGTCCGGGAGCAATACGACTGCGTGTTCATCTGGCATCAGCCCGACGGCAAAGAGCCGCAGTGGGAGATGCCAGACATTTTTCGCAAGTTCCCGCAATTCGAGACCGATCCGGCGGCCTATTACCGCGCCTATCCGGAGTTCTCTCGGCGTGCGGAGCGCGAACCGGTGCATCCGCAGATCGTGGCGGAAAACGCCCCTGACAGTGCCCATTTCGAGTACGTGCACCACGCCACGGTCACACCCAGAGTGCTGGACTGGAAGATCGTGGACCACGAGTGGCAATTCATTGCGGGCTGGCCCGACGCGAGCAGCGACAATCCCGACGATCTCGCGCTACGGTTCCACAGCCATTTGTTCGGTCTCGGCGGCGCGATCAGCGTCTTCGAGGGCGCGCAGAATCATCGGCTGATTTTCACCTGCACGCCGGTCGATGACGAGTGCTCCGACCTGTTCTACTCGATCTGGTGGCCTCGACGTCCCGGCGACACCTCCGATGTGCCGGAAGGCAAGCTGCGCGAGATCATCGAAAAGCAGTTCCTGTCCACCGTGTTCGACGATCTGCAAATCTGGCGCTACCAGAAGTACGTGGAACACCCAGCACTCTGCAAGGTCGACGCCAAAGGGTATATGGCACTGCGGAAATGGGCGACTCAGTTCTACGAAGTGCCCGCATGACCGCCGGCGACAATGCAGAGCGAAGCGATGAGGTGGGGGCACGCCCCCTCGCCGCTGCGCGGCTGGGGGTACCCCCACCCGCTTGCGGGGGAGAGCGGCGCGCATGACCCCACTGGCGGCACTCGCGGCGCCCGCGCACACTGCGATCGTCGCGCAGGAGTGCCAGGGCGCGGTCATCGGCCCGAACGCGGGGCTGGCGGTGCTCGCGAAAGAAGCACGCCGGGTTGCGCTACCCAACATCACCCGGTTGTTGCCGACGGCTCGAACAGCAGGCGTGCGCATCGTGCATTGCTTGGTGCAGCGACGACCCGATGGGCTCGGCTCCAACCACAATGCCAAGATTTTCGCCGTCGGGCACCGCGGCGTCGACATCACTCCCGGTACGCCTGGAGCCGCCGTGTTGCCCGAGTTAGGTCCTGAGCCAACGGATCTGGTCCTGAGCCGTTGGCACGGTGTTGGGCCGATGGGCGGCACCGACCTGGACGCGGTGCTTCGGAACCTCGACGTGTCCACCATCGTCGTGGTCGGCGTTTCGCTGAACATCGCGATCCCCAACCTGGTCATGGACGCGGTCAACGCTGCCTATCGCGTCATCGTGCCGCGCGATGCCGTCGCCGGTATACCCGCCGAGTACGGCGCCGCGGTCATCGACAACACGCTGTCCCTGCTCGCGACGATCACCACGACCGAGGAGCTGCTACAGGTATGGACTCCGCAATGACGGACACAGCACCCGAAATCCGAGGCGGATTTCCAGAGCTCAAACCGGTCGACGCACCCCCTGAGCTGAGCCGGTTCATAGCGGCAATGCTCCGCCTGCAAGACCTCACGGTTTCGACCAAGCCGGAGAGCCCTACCTGGACTACCGCGGCCGAGCACGTGGAAAGCGCGTGCGCGTTGCTGGAAGTCCATCAGGTGCCGGAAGGCCGAGCGCCGGCCGGCCGAGACATCGAACTGCCCGGGCTGGGCCATCCCCTGCTGCCACCGTGGACTATCTCCGACTCCGGACCCGACGGGGTCACGATGGAAGGACACTTCACCCGCTCACACGTGGGCGGTAACAATGCCGTGCACGGCGGCATGATCCCGCTGCTGTATGACTGGCACTTCGGGATGATCGTTTCCACGGCCGGGCTTTCCCCCAGCCGCACGGCCTACCTGCACGTCGACTACCGCAGCATCACGCCGATCGACGAGCCGTTGACCGCCCATGGCCGCATCACCGAGATCGACGGCAGGAAGGTATTCGTCACCGCTACCATGACAGCGGCCGACGGCACGCTACTCAGCGAAGCCAACGGCCTGATGGTTCGTTTACTTCCGCACCAGCTTTGAGAGGCCTGATGTCAGCTAGCGCAACGCAATTCACAGTGCCCGCCGTCGCCGGAGCCGTCGCGGCCACGATCGGCGACCGTGAGTTGATCATCCAGGGCGAACGACGCTATACCTACGCGGAGATCATTGCGCGGTCGAATCGCCTTGCCGGATATCTACACTCGCGGGGGCTGGGCTGCCACACCGAGCGGTCAGCGCTTGCCGGTCACGAGGTGGGGCAGGATCTTCTCGGCTTATACGCCTACAACGGAAACGAATTCGTCGAGGCGTTGCTCGGTACGTTTGCGGCGCGCGTCGCCCCGTTCAACGTCAACTTCCGCTATGTCCAGAGCGAATTGCATTATTTGCTCGCGGATTCGGGTGCGACCGCGCTGATCTACCACGCCGCGTTCGCGCCGCGACTAGGCGAAATTTTGCCGGACCTTCCACAGTTGCGAGTTCTCATTCAGATCGCCGACGACTCGGGTAACGCGTTGCTCGACGGCGCGGTGGATTACGAGAGCATCATCGAATCGAGTTCGCCTACATCGCCGGTAGGGCACTCGCCCGACGATCTATACGTCCTCTACACCGGTGGCACAACCGGAATGCCCAAAGGTGTGCTGTGGCGTCAGCACGACATCTTCATGACGTCGTTCGGCGGGCGAAATATCATGACCGGCGAGCCCTTTGGCTCCGTCGACGAGATCGTTGCAGCGGTAGCCGTGGCGTCCGAGGCTCCCCCCAACAAGTTAATGATTCTGCCGCCACTGATCCACGGCGCGGCCCAGTGGAGCGTGATGACGGCAATCACGACCGGTCAGACCGTCGTCTTCCCTTCGGTCGTCGATCATTTGGACGCCGAAGACGTTGTCCGCACGATCGAGCGGGAGAAAGTGATGACCGTGACGGTGGTCGGCGACGCGATGGCAAGGCCGCTGGTCGCCGCGATCGAGAAGGGCATCGCGGATGTGTCGTCGTTGGTCGTGGTGGCCAATGGCGGGGCGCTGCTGACTCCGTTCGTCAAGCAACGCTTGATCGAGGTTCTGCCCAAGGCCGTTGTCGTGGATGGCGTCGGATCGTCGGAGACCGGTGCGCAGATGCACCACCTGTCGATGTCAGGAGCGGTGTCGACGGGCACCTTCAAGGCCGGGCCGGACACCTTCGTGGCCGCCGAAGACCACAGCTCGATCCTTCAACCGGGTCACGATGGTATGGGCTGGCTCGCGCAGCGAGGCTACGTGCCGCTCGGCTACAAGGGCGACGCAACCAAGACCGCCGCGACGTTCCCGGTGATTGACGGCGTGCGCTACGCGGTTCCGGGTGACCGGGCACGCCACCGCGCCGACGGCGTTGTCGAATTGCTGGGCCGCGACTCGGTCACGGTCAACTCCGGCGGCGAAAAGATCTTCGTCGAGGAAGTCGAAACCGCGATCGCGTCGCATCCCGCGGTGGCCGACGTGGTCGTCACCGGACGGCCCAGCGAGCGGTGGGGCCAAGAGGTCGTTGCCGTCGTCTCGCTTGCCGATGACGCACGCGCCGATGCCGGCGAGCTAACCGAACATGCCGCGAAAACCCTGGCCCGCTATAAACTTCCGAAGGCGATCGTGTTCCGTACAACCATCGTGCGCAGCCCGTCAGGCAAGGCCGACTATCGTTGGGCGCGCGAGCAGGCGGTCAACAGCTGAGAATCTAATCAAGCCGCTGTTCATCCGCTGGGAGGAGACATAGCCATGGGTGATGAAAAGGTGAAGGTCGCGCTGGAGCGCCACTGGGCGGCCTCTGATGCCAACGACTTTGCGACGGAGCACCAAATCTACCGAGCCGATGCGGTTCTGGAGTATCCGCAGTCGGGCGAGCGCATCCGCGGTCGAGCCAACATTGAGGCCTCGCGCACCGCTCAGCCGAACACGAAACGCTTCACCGTGCGACGCATGCTTGGCGGCGGAGATCTTTGGATCAGCGAACTCGTCATGACGTATGACGAGCAACCGTATTACGTCGTCAGCATCATGGAATTCGAGGGTGCAGAGGTGGTCCGCGAGACGCAGTACTTCAGCGATCCGTTCGAGCCCGGGCCATCCCGGGCCCAGTGGGTCGAACGAATCGAATGAGCGCTGCGGCGTCGGTCAGCTCCTGGCCGCTTCGTGCTCCGGTCGTGTGTAGTAGCAAAACCGGTACGCCCTCAAACGGTCCGCCAAGGCGCCCGTGATTGCTGCGGAACTCTTCGATGTTGCGGCGGTTGAATTCGTTGACCTCTGTCATGACGCTGTCTTGCCTTCTCACTTTACATGATTTATCATGTAATGCCACAGTAAAGTAGATTCACATCAAGTGTCAATCAGGTGTCGTGCCGATCGGGTCCGACAGCGGGTCGAAACCACCACCATTGACGCGGCGGCGCCGGCTCTGACTGAATCCCCTACCCGGCCTCCGTCAGCGTCGTCACCAGTTCGCCGGCAGGTGTTCAAGTCGCCAGTGTCGGTAACGGGGCGATGTGGCCACGTCGTACAGTGTCCAGAGCGGCTGCACTGTGTCGTAGTGCTCTGGGTCCTCCCCCGAATCATCCTTTTCAAATGCCGCGAAAACGAGTTCGCCTGCCCAGTGCAGTCGTATCGAGCCGTCGGGCCAGCGCTTGAAAATGGTCAGCAGCGGTAAAGGCTGGCCGTCAGCACCGTCGTTCCCGTAGTCACGGCGGAAATTGCAGTTCGCCCCCGACAGCACGCCGATGTGTCGCCACCCCCTGTCCTGTGCGAACGCCGCTACCTGCTCGATCGGGGCCTTTGCAACGATCGCCAAATTGCCACCCAAACCGTCGAGCTGGGCGATCACGCTGTCCCACATGTCGATCAGCGGGGTGCACGATGGGCACGGTCCCTCGTCTATGGGCAGTTCCGAGCCGATACCGCTAGTCGGTCTGGGCCGATCATCCCCGCAGAGACGCGGGAACATGTAGTGGTAGAGCATCAGTGTGTCGCTATCGCCGAATAGCTCGGACATACGCACCGTCGTGGCGGCGCCGTCGTCACCCATTCGGTCGAACACATAGTCTTCGGGGACCTCGCCGCCAGGCGGTAGTGATCTCCGCTGCGCCGCGACGGCCTCCATTTCCCGCTGGAGATCGACCTCCCGTTGAAACAGCGCATCACGCGCTTCGCGATACTCCCGCGACTCATTCGGAAAAGCTATCGTGTGCTCTGCGAAGTCGCTCATGGTCGCAACACCCACTTGCCGCAGGTGTGTCGCTGTTCGACCTCCCGGAATGCGTCCCGCACATCACTGAGGGCGAAGACTCCGGTGATTGGCACTTCGGGTTCGCCCCGTGCGACGAGGTCGAACTGCACTGCTTTAGGCATGAACGCCACGATAGTAGCTTTACATGACGTGTCAATCACTCGAATGCTCGGAGCGATCGGCTGTGTCCCGGCAGTAGTTCGGGTGTCGCGCTAAAGGGCGAAGCGTGACACTTTTCCTGTGCCCCGTGCCCTGTGCACGCCGCCGGCGTGTCGGATCGTAACTACCAACCCGCCTTCGGTTGGGATACGCCACGCCGACCGCCCGGGTTTAGGCTCAAGGAGTCGGAAGGAAAGGTGCGCGATGCTCGCAGCGTTCGGATTCGAAGCCCTGGGTGTAGTCGTCGGGGACATGTATTTCGTCGACCCGACCCCGCTCGCCGGTCAGGAAACCCCGGAACGCGGAGTCAGACTGGAGCTACGCCTCATCGACCGGGCCGAGCCCCAGGGGTCGATCTACGCCGGCATCCCGATCGCCTTCACGCGCCCGGTGTGGCGGGTGGACCTATTCGGGTCCACCGAGAGCCCGCCCGGGACGCTGGACCGCGCCCATCATCACCCCCGTTTCAACGGTTGGGAACCCGCACGCCGGCACTTCGTCCCCGAGCTGTCAGCCGACCCGGTGTCCTGGCTGGCCGATCAGTTGGCCGACCCGGCCGCCGTGCTGGCCCGGGCAGGCGTCGATGCCGATGAGTTCACCAAAGCCGATGAGACCGGACTCGCCGCGGCAGCCCCCGAGATCGTCGCCACAGTGAAACGGATGCTCGACGGCGTGCGGGACGGCGACTTGGCCCCAGCTCCCGCCGGGCCGGTTGCGGCCGCCCGCACCGGCTGGCTCTGATTTTGACCTGGTCAGATTCTTCGAATCCGGACCTGGCGAGGCCGTCGAGACCGCCTAGCCCAGACGCTCGATGCTGGTGGCATTGGCCATCCCGCCGTCCTTCGGGGTGAGGCCACCACTGTCGTGGCGACGGGAAGATCTGCGACTGCGTCGCGAGTTCATATGGTCGAGGACAAATCCCGACAGGAAAGAGAGGCACCCCGATGACCGCAGATTTGCCTGACCGGGCGCTGGAACTGCGTTCGCTGGTGACGTCGCATGGCACGCTCGAGCTCTCGCTGCACGACGTCCCGGTTCCATCGCCCGCCGGTAATGAGGTGCTGGTCCGCGTGGAGGCCTCGCCGATCAACCCGTCAGACCTGGGCGTTCTCATCGCCGGCGCCGACATGTCTACCGCCACGATAGCGGGCACGCCGGAGCGCCCAGTCGTCACCGCAACGTTGAAAGAAGCGGCACTGGAGGGGCTTTCGGCGCGAGTCGATAAGCCGCTTCCGGTGGGTAATGAAGGCGCGGGCACCGTCGTGGCTGCCGGGTCCTCCCCAGCGGCCCAGGCCCTTGTCGGCAAGTCGGTAGGGATCGCTGGCAGCGGAATGTACACGCAGTACCGAGCGGTTGATGCTTACGCGTGTCTTGTGCTGCCCGAGGGGACAACGCCGAAGGATGGGGCGTCCTCCTTCGTCAATCCTCTGACTGCCCTCGGAATGCTGGAAACCATGAGGCGCGAGGGTCATTCAGCCCTCGTCCATACGGCTGCGGCGTCGAATCTCGGCCAGATGCTCGTCAAGCTCTCCATCAAAGACGGGGTGCCGCTTGTCAACATCGTCCGCAAGCCCGACCAAGAGGACCTGCTGCGGTCGCTCGGCGCCGTCCATGTCTGCAACTCGGCCTCGCCGACGTTCTCAAGCGACCTCGTCGAGGCTCTCAAAGCAACCTCCGCGACGATTGCGTTCGATGCCACGGGTGGGGGCACGCTCGCGAGTCAAATCCTCAGCGGCATGGAGCAAGCAGCCAACGCGACCGCAAAGGAGTACTCACGCTACGGATCGACCGTGCACAAGCAGGTGTACATCTACGGCGGACTGGACACCCGTCCGACCACGCTCACGAGAGACTTCGGCATGGCGTGGGGTGTTGGAGGTTGGCTACTGACCCCGTTCCTTCAAAGCATCGGGGCCGAAGCCTTTGGGAGACTCCGGACCCGTGTGGCCGCGGAACTCACCACGACGTTCGCAAGCACCTACACCCGGGAAGTTTCACTCGCCGGCATGCTCAGGCCGGACGCGTTCCATGCCTATGTCAAGCGAGCGACCGGGGAGAAGTTCCTGGTAACTCCCAACGCACACTCGTAACTGCGAGAGCGGCGCTCGAATCAGCCGCCGGATAGATGCGCTTTCGTCGCGCGTGTTAGGTCGTCGGCGAGGATCTCGGGCTCGCCGGCCAGCAAGCCGTCCAGCGCAAGTCTGGCGACGACCGCGGGATCGATCTTCTGATCTGCAGGCGCGAAGGCGGCCATGTCGGTGTCCATGTAGCCGACATGTACGGCGGTGACGCTGATGCCGCGAGGCGCCAGTTCCTGCCTGATTGCATCGGTCATCGCCCACGCGGCCGCTTTGGCTGCCGAATAGGCACCGGAGGCCGGAGCGTGCAGCCAGGACAACACCGACAGCATGTTGAGGATCGCTCCCCCACCGTTGCCTTCGATGATCGGCGCGAAGGTGCGGATGACATCCAGCGTGCCGAAGTAGTGCGTCTCCATCTCCAGCCGCACGTCGTCGAACGCTCCAGATAACAGTGACGCGCGCGTCGAGGTACCCGCATTGTTGACGAGCACGTTGATGTCGCCGGCCACTTCCGCGGCGCGGCTCACTGAGGCCGGGTCAGTGATGTCCAGTTGGATGGGTTCGACGCAGGACACGTCGATCGTTTCGGGCCGGCGGGCGGCGGCGTAGACCTTAGCTCCCCGCTCGATGAGTTGGGCTGCGAACCGCTTACCTAGCCCCCGGTTGGCGCCGCTGACCAGAGCGATGATCTGGTCGTTGTTCATCGTGGTCTCCTTCGAGTAGTCGAGGGCCTGAGACGTTCCCAACACGCATTGTTTCGTAGTGATCGCGTGGGTGGTTGGTCTTGGCCAGATCGGCCCCGGCGTCGTGCGCCCACACCAGCGTCGGCTTGACGGCACTGCGGTCGCGGGAGCCTAGGTAGGTGTGCTCTTGGTCTGACACGGACGCTACGACGTGGCGGCCGGAAACCAGCGCCCGCCATAGACCGTGCCTATCACCTCGATCTCGTTGAGCCGGCGCGCATCTACCGTGTATGGGTTCTGGCGCAGGATGGTGAAGTTGGCGGCCTTGGCCAGATCCGCTCCGGTGTCATGGGCCCAGGCCAGCGTTGACTTGCCGGTGCGTGGATACGACGGCTCAAATGCCGCAATCCCGGGGTGCGCAGCCAATGCTCACCAGCGCAGTATTTTGCGATAAGCAGGATTGTGGGCGGGCCTCAGAAGGAGTTGCGCATGACCTCGAAGCTTGAACTCGACACTCGCCTTGATCCGCGGATCAAGGCGTACTTCGCGGGCATTGACCTGGGGGCCGCCAAGCCCAACGTCTCGAGCCGGGAGGAACTGTTGGCGCAGGAGAACTGTCCCGCGGCCCTGGCCGCCCTTGACCATGTCAGAGGTATGTTCGACGCCATGGACGACGAGGACATCGCCCCGTCGGACGGGCTGACCGTGCGCACCGAGACCTTCACCTCCTCTCCGGACGGAAACACCATCAACATCCTGTACATCCGGCCGGATCACGAAAAGGCCTTGCCTTGCATCTTTTACATCCACGGCGGCCGCATGGAGATGAGTTCCTGCTACCAGGGCAACTACAAAACCTGGGGCCGCATGATTGCCGCCCACGGCGTCGCGGTGGCCATGATTGATTTCCGCAACTCGGTGCACCCTTCCTCGGCGCCGGAAGTGGCGCCATTTCCCGCCGGCTTGAACGACTGCGTCTCGGGCCTCAAGTGGGTCCACGCCAACGCAGACTCCCTCGGCGTCGATCGGGAGCGCATCGTCATCGTCGGCGAAAGCGGCGGCGGCAACCTGACTCTCGCCACCGGCATGAAGTTGAAACAGGACGGTGAACTCGGCCTCATCCAAGGCCTCTATGCCATGTGCCCGTACATCGCCGGCGCGTGGCCGCTGCCGCAGAACCCGTCCTCCAGCGAGAACGAGGGAATACTGATTTCCGTGCAGGACAACCGCAGCGTCGTCGCCTATGGCATCGAAGCCTTCAAGGCCCGCAACCCGCTCGCCTGGCCCGGCATGGCCACGCGCGAGGATGTCCGGGGCTTGCCACCGGTGGTGATCAGCGTCAACGAGTGTGATCCCTTGCGCGACGAGGGCATTGGCTTCTACCGGCTGCTGCTGAGGAGCGGCGTGCCGCCAAGTCATGGGCACCGTCCACGGGACCGAGATCATGCCCGTCATCTGTCCCGACATCAGCCGCGACACCGCCAGCGACATCGCCAACTTCGCGAGGTCTACATCATGACGACAGCTTCTTTGCAGATGGCTTCTCCGGAGTCAGTCGGCTTCTCTCCCGAGCGCCTGGACCGTCTCGACGACGCGATGCAGGTGGAGATCGATGCCGGGCACTATGCCGGGATCAGCCTGATGGTCGCCCGCCATGGCAAGCTCGTAAAGTTCCGGCGCTTCGGCTATCAGACGCTCGAAAGTCGTGAACCACTAAGGGAAGACGCCATTTTCCGCATCGCCTCGATGACCAAACCGATCATCGGCGCCGCGATGATGACCCTCTACGAAGAGGGCAAGTGGCAGCTCGACGATCCCGTCACCAAATTCATTCCCGAGTTCGCCGATCTGCAGGTGTTGAAGGATGACGAGCTGGTCCCGCTCGATCGTCCGATGACCATGCGTCACCTGATGGCTTCCTCCGCCGGCTTCGCCTTCGGCGCGCCAGTGGGCAGCACCAATCCGAAGCTGGATGAGGTGTACGCCGCTGCTGGCCTATTCAGCGGCACCAACGAGGACATGGTCGCCAAGATGGCGAAACTGCCTCTGGAAGCACAGCCCGGCACCCTGTTCCGGTACGGCCTCCAGCAGGAGTTTCAGGGCGTGATCATCCAGCGGATATCCGGTGAGACGCTGGACACCTTCCTCGAACGCCGAATCTTCGGGCCGCTGGGCATGGAAGACACCAGCTTTGGCGTCGCGCCGGAAGACCGCGGCCGCATCGCACCCCGATACACCCTGGACCAGAACCTCACGCTGCGCCTGGCCGCGGACCAATCGCCATTTCCGGTCCTGGCTGGCGTCCCCGCGGGGGAGAAGCCGCGATACCTGCTCTCGATCGCCGGGCTGTATGCAACGGCGCAGGACTACGTGCGTTTCGCGCAGATGCTGGCCAATGGTGGGATGCTCGACGACGCCCGGATTTTGGCGCCGACATCGGTCAAGCTGATGACGAGCAACCTGCTGCCGGAGGGTGTTCCGATGCGTTTTGATCAGCCGTTCGCGGGCATCGGCTATGGCATGGGGGTGGGCATCGTGCTCGATCCTGCACGGGCCGATTTCAACGGCGGCGCCATCGGTCCGGGTAGCTATTACTGGGGCGGCGTGCACGGCACCTGGTTCTGGGTCGATCCAGCCTACGACGTCATCGTCATCGGCATGATCCAGCAGGTAGACGCAGGTAACCCGATGACCGGGCGGCCCTACCCGGTGCCCGATATCCGTGCGATATCGCGGTCCATCACGTATGGAGCGCTGCTCGACCCCGCGAGCTAATGCGGAATTCGACAAGAAGACCCCCGGACCCATCAGGGGCCGGAGGCTTCTATTTTTCTCATCCTGGATGCCGGAGCCGCCTAGCTCAGCCGCTCGATGATGGTGGCGTTGGCCATCCCGCCGCCCTCGCACATCGTCTGCAGCCCGTACCGACCGCCGCATTGCTCCAGGGCATTGACCAGTGTGGTCATGATGCGGGCACCGCTGGCGCCCAGTGGGCGCCGCCGTTGACGTTGGTCTTGGCCAGATCCGCTCCGGTGTGATGGGCCCAGGCCAGCGTCGGATCCATGGCGCAACTTGCTAACCTCGCCGCGGAGGTCTGATTCTCGCTGAGGCGCTAGTAATGGGAAAGGTGTTGTGCGTCTTTCCAAACTCCGTCGGGGGGCATGTCGAGACGACCGGTGAGTGGTCGGCGCCATTCGGGCGTGGTGGTGGGTTCGCCCCAGTAGTCGGTGACTTTGGTGGCCTCGCCGTTGTGGAGTTCGGCGATGCTGACGTTCCGGTAGAGGCGTCCATCGCCGTAATTGCACGTCCATTCGACGACGACGATGTCCTCGAGGTGAAGTCGCCGACCGACTTCTAGGGTGAGCTCGGGGAAGTTGCCTTCGACTTGAGCGATGAGGTCGCGGCCAGACACGACTTCTGCCATTTGGGGCCATTGGCGTTGGCAATCCGGCGCCAGGGGCACCCCGAGGATGTAGGCCAAGCGGGTTTGGCCGTTGGACGGTGTTGAGGGCTCGGTCATGGTTAGGGATTCTTCCGTGCCGGCTCTTTGTCGGTGGGATTTTCCGAGCCCACCCGAAAGCCTCAGCTCGACACACCAATTTGGGGTGTCCGTGCCAGCGCGATCCGTCGGATCGCCGAGACGGCGATAGACCCCGCGCCTTGAATCGGACAGGCGCGGGGTCTGCCGTTACAGCTAGCCCAATCGCTCGATGATGGTGGCGCTGGCCATGCCGCCGCCCTCGCACATCGTCTGCAGCCCGTACCGACCGCCCCGCTGTTCAAGCGCATTCACAAGTGTGGTCATGATGCGGGCACCGCTCGCGCCCAGTGGATGTCCGATCGCGATCGCCCCGCCGTTGACGTTGGTCTTGGCCAGATCCGCTCCGGTGTCATGGGCCCAGGCCAGTGCCAGGTGGTCCGCGACCCGGCTGATAGTTCGATCACTGTCGGCGTGAAGCGATACCGCACGAAGACGGAAACCCATGTCTACCTGTACCTTTCAGACCGGATCGAGCGTCTGATCTATAACTTCCCTGTCCTCATATCCTCACCAATCTTTAGAATCGGGGTCTGGTTCTCCGGTTGAACCCTCTCCCAAAGGCTGCCGTGCCCCAACTCGCGGCCAAACTGATCTTCTCTCCGGAACCACTCCTCGGCACTCCTGATGCGATTCGGGTGAATTTCGTCGAGCAAAGCATAATCCCGTTTGACGATTCCGTATTTCCAAAGATTCCAGAACCCCGTGAAATTGTCGCGCACGCTCATGGTGCTTTTGTCAATTGGGTCGGCGTTGTATCCAGCAGGCGCAGCCGCGCGTGCACTCTGCGGACCGTTGCTCCAGTAAGCCTCTAAATCGGTGTCGATGTATTGCGCTGGATGGCCAGTGACCTTTTCAAACGCCGCAGCAAGATCCGCATAGCCGACGTGATCGATAGCGACTTCGAGGTTCATGCCGTTGGCGCGCTCCGGGTGGTCGAAAAGCCAACGAACATAAAACCCGCAATCCTCAAGAGACACATGCGGAACGGCTCCCCCGCCGAGCGGAACTCGCCAAGTTACGACACCATCCTCGACGGTAGGTGTCATCGGCGTCCGGGGCGAAATCACCATCTCGATGTACGGACCCGTCGTGAAGACCGCAGCTCCCATCCGATCCCTATTCGCCTGGTTCTGAAACAAGATCCACTCGCCCACGCGTCCCTTGCCGTCGTAATGGCCGGTGCGGAACCTAGAGTCATATCCCGATTTCTTCAGTCCGTAGTCGAGGTTTCCATAGACGAAGAATTTAATTCCTTCTTCGATGGCTATCTCGTAGCTGCGGATCGCCCAGTAGGTCTCGGTTTTCTCGCCGGTGTTGAACCCGTCGATGTTGATAAATGCTCCGTCGCAACCGCGGAATCCTTCCCGCAGGATGGCTTCGTCGGCGAATGAGCCTTCCAGGATGGAGACGTTGTCGAGTGCGAGGAGGTCCGTGGCTCGCCGGGAGGCGGGGTCGCGGCTGAGGAATCGAACGGAGTATTTCTTGTCGGCGACTAGCTGGTGTCGTGAGTCATTAATTCGGCGGCAGTAATTGGCGACGGCTTCGAGGATTTGGTCGGCAGTTTTGGTCCATACGTAGGGTCGCGGGTTGTCGTTCCAGGTGTCGATCCAGGCGCGGATGTCTTTGTTGAGTTGGCGTACCGAGGTGTGGGTGCCGCGGCGCAGTTTCTTGGTGGTCAGTTCGGCGAACCAGCGCTCGACCAGGTTCAGCCAGGACGCACTGGTCGGGGTGAAGTGCAGCACGAACCGCGGATGCGCTGTGAGCCAACGCTTTACCGCTGGGGTCTTGTGGGTGGAGGCGTTGTCCAAAACGACGTGGCAGTCCAGATCGGCGGGCACTTCGGCATCGATCTTCTTGAGAAAGGCAAGGAACTCCTGGGCGCGGTGGCGGGCATGCAGCGATCCGATGACCTTGCCGCTGGACAGATCCAGGGCGGCGTACAGGCTCGAAGTGCCGTGTCGGGCGTAGTCGTGGCTGGCCCGCGCCGGCGTGCCGGGCAGCATCGGAAACACCGGCTGGGTCCGGTTGAGCGCCTGGATCTGGGTCTTTTCATCCACGCATAACACCAGCGCTCGCTCCGGCGGATCCATGTACAGCCCGACGATGTCGCGGACCTTGTCGACAAACTGCGGATCCGAGGACAACTTCCACGAATCTTGCTTGTGCGGAGCCAATCCGAACGCCCGCCAGATCCGCGACACCGCCGATTGCGACATCCGCAGCTCGGCAGCCAACGAACGCGTCGACCAGTGCGTGGCATTCTTCGGAGTCGTCTCCAGGGTCGTGGTGATCACCGCCTCGACCTGCTCATCGGCCACCGTACGCGGCCGGCCTGGCCGCAGCTCATCGAGCAGACCGTCGAGTCGGTTGGCCACAAACCGCGTCCGCCACTTGCGCGCGCTGGTGATGTGGATATCGAGCTTGTCAGCGATCGCAGTGTTGCTCAGCCCGTCAGCAGCAGCCAGCACAATCCGCGACCGCATCGCCAACGCATTAGCACTGGTCGACCGCCGCGACCACGCCAACAACTGGGAACGCTCATCGTCGGTCAGATCCACCATAGGCGCGACAGGATTCGGCACCTATCAATTCTAAAACACTAGAGGTGAATTAATGACTCACGACACTAGGGCACGGATGATGGGGATGCCTTGGGCTCCGGTGCCACCTATGACAAAGATTTTGAAGGTGGTGTGAGATGACATTGTCGGTGGCTTTCTGTCCTGCGAGCGTTACAGCCGCTCGATGATGGTGGCGTTGGCCATGCCGCCGCCCTCGCACATCGTCTGCAGCCCGTACCGACCGCCGCTCTGTTCGAGAGCGTTGACCAGCGTGGTCATGATCCGGGCACCGCTCGCGCCCAGAGGGTGGCCGATGGCGATGGCCCCGCCGTTGACGTTGGTCCGCGCCAGGATGTTGCTTTGCTCCCCATCTACGTCCTTCGCCCATGCCAGCACGACCGGTGCGAACGCCTCATTGACCTCGAAGAGGTCGATGTCAGCCAGCGTGAGACCGGCGCGTCGTAACACCTTCTCGGTGGCGGGAATAACGCCGGTCAGCATGTACAGCGGATCCGAGCCCACCACCGTGGCGGTGTGAATCCGGGCCAGCGGCCGCAGGCCCAATTTCTTGGCGGCCTCGCCGCTGGTGATCAGGACCGCGGCGCTGCCGTCGGACAGCGGCGACGAGTTGCCCGGCGTAATCGACCAATTGATCTGGGGGAAGCGGGCTTGGACCGCCGGGTCGTAGAAGGCAGGCTTCAGCCCAGCCAGGGTCTCGACGGTGGTGCCGGGCCGGATGATTTCGTCGGTGCTCAGCCCGGCGATCGGAGCCAGCTCGTTGTCGAAGAGTCCGTCCTTAGTGGCCTGCGCCGCCTTCTCGTGGCTGCCGGCCGAGAACTCGTCGAGCTGGCTGCGCGAGAAACCCCACTTCGCGGCGATCAGTTCCGCGCTGATGCCCTGCGGCACCAGGCCCTCGGGGTAGCGGCTGGTCATGTCGTTGCCGAACGGGTTGCTGCCCGGCAACACCGAGCTGCCCATCGGGACGCGGCTCATCGACTCCACGCCGGCGGCGATAACCAGGTCGTACGCGCCGGAGACGACGCCCTGGGCGGCGAAGCTGATGGCCTGCTGGCTGCTGCCGCACTGCCGGTCAACCGTGGTGCCGGGAACCGACTCCGGGAACCCCGCACCCAGCAGGGCGTTGCGCGCGATGTTGACTGCCTGGTCACCCACCTGCGTTACGGCACCAGCAATGACGTCATCGATCTGGCCTGGTTCCACGCCGGTGCGTGCCACCAGCTCTCGCAAGCTGTGGGCCAGCAGATCTGCGGGCAGCACGTCGTGCAATGCGCCGCTTGCCTTGCCCTTGCCGACGGGCGTGCGTACCGCACCCACGATGACGGCGTCGCGACCTTGATATGCCATGACTCCTCCTTGAGCCGAATGCTAGGTATTTGTAGCTGTACTCAGCTAAACACCTGGGTATACTGAGAACAACCCAGATCGGAGGTGATTTGCGTGACACTTTTACAGGGCGCGCTGGCGGATCGCGACGCCTGGTCGGCGGTCGGTGAGTGCCCGATCGAGAAGACCATGTCGGTCGTGGGCACCAAATCGGCGATGTTGATCATGCGCGAGGCCTACTACGGCACCACTCGCTTCGACGACTTCGCACGGCGGGTGGGGATCACCAAGGCCGCCACCTCGGCGAGGCTCGCCGAATTGGTCGACCTCGGTTTACTGACGCGGCGGCCATATCGTCACCCGGGGCAGCGCACCCGCGACGAGTACGTGCTCACCGAGGCCGGCACCGATTTCATGCCCGTGGTGTGGGCGATGTTCGAGTGGGGCCAGCGCCACCTGCCGGGCCGCAGCCGGTTGCGCCTCATTCACCTGGATTGCGGAGCCGAAGCGTCGGTCGAAATCCGTTGCGCTGCCGGTCATCCAGTGCCACCGGAGGAGCTCGGCGTTCAGCTGGCCAGGCGGAATTCGCGCCGCGACGCTTGAGTCCGCGGCGCGGAGGCTCGGCGCGGTCCGATTCGATCAGACCTTGGAGCCAAGCCCCGCAATCAAATTGATCGTGACCGCCAGGACAACCGCGCCCAGGAGATAGGACAGCATCGCATGGCGCAACACCGTCGCCCTGATGGACCTCAAGCAGATCTCGGTGTCCGACACCTGGTAGGTCATGCCGACGGTGTAGGCCACATACGCGAAGTCCTGAAAACAGGGCTGCTCCCGGTCGTGGAAGTTGATTCCGCCCGGTTCGTCCGAATAGTAGAGCCGCGCGTAGCGCACGGTGAACAGCGTGTGCAAGGAAAACCAGGATGCCGCGACGGTCAGGATGCCGACAGCGGCGGCTTCTACGGCCTCGGGGCCGGAGCGCGACGCGGCGGCCACCAACTAGCCGACCCCGCCCAAGCTGGCGATACTTGCCGACACGATGACCACGTCGGCGATCCAGCGGGTGACGTCCTCCCGGGTCACCCATCTGCAGGTTTGCTCGGCATCCATTCCGCCCAAGATGAGCCGCGTCCACACCACATACACTCCGGCGGTAGCGATCCAGCCGGCAAGCGCGAATCGCCAGCCGACCGTGTTACCCACCGCGAGAGCGACGGCGACTCCGAGCGACACGGCGACCAATATCCGAACCGCGACGGTGTCGCGGAACAACTTCACCAGGGAATTCACAATCCCGACCTAACCACCAACCGGCCGTCAGCTCACCATTTGGACACCCGTGCGAGAGACGCTGCCAGCCCCGGATGTAGGCTACTGTAATCTTTACAGTACGATCATGTAGCCGAAGCCGGAGAGCAGCTGTGGAAAGTCGAGTTCAGGACGCTGCCGTCAACGCCGCCTTGCCTGCCGGCTTCATCCGTGACCCCTACCCGTACTTCACCCAGAAACGCAGCGAAGGCGGCGTGTTCCACGGGACGGTCGTCGACTACTCCAAAACCCCCGAATCGCTGCGACCTAAGAACTCCTTCGCTGCGATGTCGTTCGACGCGGTAAACAAGGCATTCCGCGACGGCCAGGCTTTCAGTTCGGCCTACTACGACAACACAATCGGGCTGTTCATGGGTCCCACCATCTTGGCGATGGAAGGCAAGAAACACCGCGAACACCGCAACCTGGTATCGGCGGCGTTCAAATCCAAGGCGCTCGCGCGCTGGGAACCCGCGGTCGTGCGGCCAATCTGCAATCAGCTGATCGACGAGTTCATCGACGCCGGCGAAGCCGATCTGGTCCGCAATTTCACGTTCGAGTTCCCTACTCGGGTCATCGCCAAGCTCTTGGGTCTGCCGGCCGAGGATCTGCCCACGTTTCGCCGCCGCGCAGTGCAATTGATCAACTACACCGTCAAGTACGAGCGCGCTTTCGAAGCATCGTCGGCGCTGAAAGACTATTTCCTCGACCAGATCGAGCAGCGCAAGGCGAAGCCGACCGAAGACATCATCGGTGATCTGGTCACCGCTGAGATCGACGGCGAAAAGCTCAGCGACGAAGCCATTTACTCCTTCCTGCGACTGCTGCTGCCCGCCGGGCTGGAAACCACCTACCGCTCATCGGGCAACCTTTTGTTCTTGTTGCTCACCAACCCGGACCAGTTCGATGCGGTGCACGCCAATCACGAGTTGATCCCGCCGGCGATCGAAGAGGCGCTGCGCTTCGAAACCCCACTGACCACGGTGCAGCGGTTCGCCACCGAAGACACCGAGCTGGAAGGAGTCAAGATTCCCGCACGTTCGGCAGTTGATCTGTGCATCGGCTCGGCCAATCGCGACGAGCATCGATGGGAGCGCGCGGAGGAATTCGACATCTTTCGCAAGCACATGCCGCACATCTCCTTCGCGGCCGGTGAACACACGTGCTTAGGCCTTCACTTGGCCCGCATGGAGACCCGGGTCGCGCTGGAATGCCTGCTGAGTCGGGTGACCAACGTCAAGCTCGTCACCGATGACGACCCGCATATCGACGGCCAGCCCTTCCGCTCGCCGAACGCGCTTCCGGTGACGTTCGACCCCACGTAGCGTTCACGGTTGGAGAGGTTTTCGAACGTCGAAGGAGGGCTGAATTGGTCAAAGTGATGGAGGGCTTTCGGGTCCTGGAGCTTGCGCAGTTCACGTTCGTCCCGGCGGCGGGCGCCATCCTCGCCGACTGGGGCGCCGACGTCCTCAAGATCGAGCACCCGGTGCGTGGTGACACCCAACGCGGCTTCCTCAACATGGGTGGCATCCAGGTCAACCCGGATCGGCATCCGCTGATGGAGCATCCCAACCGCGGCAAGCGCAGCGTCGGGATCGACGTTTCCACACCGGGCGGCCAGGAAGTGATCTACGAACTGGCCAAGACCTCCGACGTGTTCCTGACCAACTACATGCCCGCGCAGCGGCAGAAGCACAAGTTCGACGTGGAGCACATTCGCGCGGCGAACCCCAACATTGTCTATGCCCGGGGTTCGGCGTACGGCGACAAGGGTGCCGAGCGCGACGTCGGGGGCTATGACGGGACGGCGTTCTGGACGCGCAGTGGCGTGGGGTACGCGCTGACGCCCGAGGAGTTGGGCGGTGCACTGGGACAGGGCATTCCCGCGTTCGGCGATTCCATCGGCGGCATGTTCATCGCGGGTGGCATCTCGGCGGCGCTGCTGCATCGCGAGCGGACCGGCGAGGCCGTCGAACTTGACGTGTCGTTGCTGAGCACAGCCTGGTGGGCGGCGGGCGCAAGCGTGACGCAGGGCATGGAAACCGGAGAGGTGATGCGTACGCCCATGCCAGGTTCGGCCAACCCGTCGGTGAATCCATTCATGGGCAACTACGAAACCTCTGATGGCGGCACGATCAACCTGTGCATCATCAGCCCGACGGGCTTGATCCGCGACACCTTCGAGCACCTCGGCGTTCCCGAGGCCGCTGACGATCCGCGCTTCGCCGACGTACTGCCGTTGATCCAAAATGCCGACGCGGCAGCCCAACTGATTGCAAAAGCATTCTCCACCAGGCCCTTTGACTACTGGCGCGAGCACCTGAAAACGATGAAGGGTCAGTGGGCGCCCTTCCAGAGCCTCATCGACCTGGCCGACGACGAGCAGGCCATTGCCAACGACATGATCGTCGAGGTCGAACTCGCCAGCGGCGGAGCACCGTTCCGGGTGGTGCGCGGGCCCGTCCAGTTCAACCACGAACCGCAGGTGACAACCCGTGCCCCGCAGGCGTCGGAACACACCGAACTCGTGCTGATGGAGATCGGCATGGACTGGGATCGCATTGCCGAACTCAAGGAATCGGGAGCAATAGCGTGACCGATAGCAAGAACCAGGTCGCCATCATCGGTGCGGGTCTGCACCCGTTCGGTCGCTTCGAGGGTAAGTCCGCCATGGAGATGGCGGCCGACGCGATCGGACTGGCGCTGGCCGACGCCGGCGTCGAGTGGAAAGACATCCAATTCGCGGTCGGCGGGAGCTGGACGGTGGCCAACCCGGACGCGATTGTCGGCATGGTGGGTCTCACCGGCATCCCATTCACCGATGTGTTCAACGCCTGCGCGACCGCGGCCAGCGCCACCAAATTGTGCGCCGACAGTATCCGATTGGGCGACTACGACATCGGCATCGCAGTCGGGATGGACAAGCACCCGCGCGGCGCCTTCACCGAAGATCCCGCACTGGTCGGGATGCCGAGCTGGTACGCCGAGAACGGTCAATACCTCACCACCAAGTTCTTCGGGATGAAGGCAAACCGTTACCTCCACGACCACGGCATATCCACCGAAGCGCTGGCCAAGGTGGCCGCCAAGAACTTTCGCAACGGCGCATTGAACCCCAACGCCTTTCGCCGCAAGCCGATCTCTGAAGAGGCCATTCTCGCGTCGCCGGTGCTGAATTATCCGCTAACCCAGTACATGTTCTGTGCTCCCGACGAAGGCGCCGCCGCCGTCGTGATGTGTCGTGCCGACATCGCACACCGATTCAGCACCAAACCCGTGTATGTGCGTGCGGTCGAAGTCCGCACCCGCCGCTACGGCGCCTACGAGGTGAACACGACGTATGCACCCGTCGAGGAGGACGTATCGCCGACCGTCTACGCCGCGAAGGCCGCCTTCGAGAAAGCGGGTGTGGCACCGTCGGACGTCGACGTTATCCAACTCCAGGACACCGACGCGGGCGCGGAGCTGATCCACATGGCCGAGGCGGGGTTCTGCGCCGACGGCGAACAAGAGAAGCTGCTGGCTGACGGCGCCACAGAGATCATCGGCCCAATGCCGGTCAACACCGACGGCGGATTGATCGCCAACGGCGAACCGATCGGCGCATCGGGGCTGCGTCAGATGCACGAGTTGGTGCGCCAACTGCGCGGCGAGGCCGGCGACCGCCAAGTCCCCGGAACTCCGCGGGTCGGCTTTGCCCAGGTGTACGGTGCGCCCGGCACGGCAGCGGCGACCATCCTGACGACCTGATATTCCGGCCGAGCAGACGCAAAAGCCCCTGACACGCCGAGCTTTTAAGAGCTTTTGCGTCTGCTCGTCCTAATGAGCTTTCACCGGCGCCGAATAATTCAGCTTGCCCAGGCCGAGCACGTATTGCGCGATCATGTTGCGGAACACCTCGAGGGTGCCGCCGTAGATCCCGACCAGCGGCGCGAAGCGGTACACGTACTCCGACGCGCCGTCGTCGGCCGCGCCGTCGGTGCCGTTCGGCAGCGTCGACGCCGCGCCGAGGATGTCCATCAGGTCCGGTGAGATGTCGCGCATCGTCTGTGCCAGCGCTACCCGGCCGAAGATGCTCGGCGCGCTGAACGCCGCCTCCATCCGTGCGGCGCTGCGACCCAGCCGGTATGCCACTGCCTGGTCGTCGATGAGCCTGCGCCCGTTCGGATCCCGCTCCGCAACCTTGCCGGCGGCCTTGTCCAGGGCATCGGCCATGAAGCCGGCCTGGTGCATCATGATCGACACGTCCTGCAACCCATCGCGCGCCGCGGCAACTGCGCCGTGCTCGGTGTTGAGCGGATCTCGCAGCACCGTCCAGCCCGCGTTGACCTCGCCGAGCCGGTACTTGTCGTCGACGCGTACATCGCTGTAATAGACGATATTGGTGCGATCGCCGTCGATGGTGCGCATGCCCTGGATCTCGATGCCAGGGGAATCGAGCGGCACCAGAAACATGGTCAGGCTCTTGTGCTTTGGCGCCTCTGGATCGGTGTTGGTGATCAGAAAGACATACTGACACTTGTGCGCCCCGGTAGTGAACATCTTCGAGCCGTTGATGATCCAGCCGTCCCCGTCGCGCACCGCGCGCGTCTTGCAGGTGGCGATGTCGGAACCGCCTTCGGGTTCGGTGTAGCCCAAGCACAGCCGGACGTGCCCGCTGAAAACCTTCGGCAGCACCTCATCCCGCACTTCCGGTGACCCGAACTTGGCCACCGAACGCGCCACCATCGCGGTGGTCCCCCAGGTCACCCAGGGCACATGCGCCCGACGCTTCTCCAATTCCCAAATGCGGCGGCGTACCCGAGGGAATCCGCCTTCGGCATGCGGCTTCCATTCGCGTTCGAGATAGCCCACGTCTCCCAGTGCTAAATGCACACCTTCGTCAAAGTTGTCGCCGGTTTCCCGGTCTCGACGTTTGACGTCGTCCGTCACATGAGTTCTCAAGAACTGCCGGGCCTCGTCGAGAAAGGCCTGATCGTCATCGGAAAGAGTGACTCGTGAGAAATCCACCTATGCATCCTTCCCTGAACGGCTTTCGCGTTCGGCGACGATCTCGGCGATGTATTTGGCGCTGGCACCGGGGTCTCCCCCGGCCAGCGCCCAACCACGGGCGCGCACCAGGTATGCCGTCGCGGCCGCCTCCGCCGAAACGCCAAGACCACCTTGCACATGCACCGCCATGGTCGCGGCCTTCGCCGCTTCCTCGGCCATGAACACAAACGCCGCCGGTGCCAACTCCGGGCGCTCGTCGGGCTCGTTGTCCAAAAACCACGCAGCGCGCCGCGCCAGATTACGGCCGCCCTGCACGGTGATCGCAATGTTGGCAAGTGGATGGGAGATGCCCTGCAGCGTCGAGATCGGCACACCCAGCGTGTAGCGGGTCTTGGCGAACTCCGCCGCGATGGTCATGGTCTCTTCCACCAGGCCCGTCAATGCCGCAGCGGTCAGCACCCGCCATTCATCCAGTGCCCGTTGGTAGTGCGCCAAGGCGTCGGATCCGCTGGCAAGCACGACGCTGGTGTCGGCGCCTGCCGGATCGACCCACGCCATCGGCAGCCGGCCGATGTTGTCCACCTTGGTCGGGCGGGTGTCGAACGTCAGCCGCACCACGTCCTCACCGTCGCGGACGATGAGCTGGTCGGCGATTGATCCGGTCGGGATCAGCCGAACTCCGCTGACGTTGTCGTGTTGCGGGTCAAACGCCGCGAGCTGCTTACCGTTCACGAGATCGGATTCCACCGAGCCGAGTCTGTTCAACAACCGGGCCGCGCATACGTGGTCGATCCACGGCACCGGCGCCAGCGAGCGCCCGATCTCCTCAGCCACCAACGTCAAGTCGACCAGTGTCGCACCGTCTCCCCCGACGGTGTCGGGCAGCGCCATGGTGGTCGCGCCCATCGTGCACAGCCGCTCCCACAGGCTCTTGTCGAACCCGGATTCCTCTGCGGCACGCACGGTCTCGATCGGGCAGTGCGTTTTGAAGAAATCTCGGTACGCCGCCTGCAACGCCTGGTGATCCTCTGTCAGGCTGTAGTCAAGTCTGCGCAGTTCGTAGCGGTCCATCGTCAGTGTTCCTCCTGACCCTGAAAGAAGAATTCGTGCGCGTTGTTGTAGAGGTAGTTCTCGAGGACGTCGGCGGGCAGGTCCAGAGATTGAGCTTCGGGGACGACACGGCGCATTTTCAACACCGGCCAGTCCGAGGCGTAGATCACCTTGTTGTTCCCGCGGGTCCGCATGTAGTGCAGCAGACTTTCCGGCAGCCGCTTGGGTGACCAAGCCGACGTCATCAGGCGCAGGTTGGTGTATTTGATCAATAATCGGATCGCGATGTCCCACCAGGGATCCGCGCCGTGAATCATGCAGAGCTTGAGCTCGGGGAATCGCACGCAGACCCGGTCGAGGTGAATGGGGTTCTGCACCTCTCCGGGGATGGGAGGTCCGGGAATACCGGTGTTGATGCACAGCGGTAGCTCTAGCTCGGCGCATTTGGTGTAGAGCGGATAGTAGACGGCGTCACTGGGCGGGTACTGGCCATCTCCCCAGAAGCTGGGCCCCACAACGGCATACGCGACCGGAAGCTCGTTGACGACGGCACTAAGTTCCCGCAGCGACGGGATCGGCCGCAGTAGGTTGACACCACCCATCGCGAGCGCGAACCGATCCGGCCTGGCTTCGACGAATTTGCGCGCGGTTACCGACGGCTTCGCGAGGTTATCCATCAGCACGGCCTTGCGCACACCGTGCTCGTCCATCTCGTCGAGCAACTCCGCCAGGTCGACCGGCGCGAACATCGACTCCGGTCCCTTGAAGTAGTCATCGCGCACCTTCAGCATCCACGTGGGCTGCTTCTCGGTCTCACCGAAGTGCACATTGACCAAGCAATCGATGACTGGGCTTGCGTTCATGTCGACATCGGCGCCTTTTCTGTCGCTTGAGTTTTCGCCCACCGGTAATCGGCCTTGCCATTGCCCAGGCGATGGACGTATTCGACGAAGATGTAGTCCTTGGGCGCCTTGAACCGTGCCAGCTGCGATGTGCAATGCGCATGCAGCGGCTCACGTGCCGCATCGGTTCCGTCGCGCAGTTCGACGAGCGCGACAAGTTCTTCACCCCAGCGATCGCTCGGGCGGCCCACCACCAATGCATCGGCGACCGAGGGATGCGCACGCAGTACTTCCTCGACCTCCTCGACGAACACCTTTTCGCCGCCGGTATTGACGACCAGCGAATCGCGGCCGTACAGCCGCAAGGTGCCGTCCTCCTCGAGACTGGCACGGTCACCGGATATCACCACCCGCTTACCGTCGACCTCGGGAAAGGTCTTACGGGTGGCGTCGGGATCATTGAAGTACCCGAGCGGGATTCGCCCTTCTCTGGCAGCCCAACCTATTTCGCGCTCCCCGGGCCGAAGAAAGCGGCTGTAGTCCTCGGACAGGATCAGTCCGCCCTCGCGCAGTGTGAAGGTGTCGGTCCGGGTGTCACCCTGACTGTGCCCGAACCCCATGTTGCCGGTTTCCGACGACCCGTATCCGTTGATGAGCGTGATGTGGGGCAGCAATTCCAGCAGCGCCCGTTGGTATTTCGGATTCGTCGCGGCACCGCCGGTTCCGATCGCGTTGAGCGACGACAAGTCGTAGCGACCACGCCGCAGCTCCTCAACCAGCGGCGCGGCGTATGCGTCGCCGACCATCGTCATCATGCCGATCTTTTCACGCTCGGCCGTCTGCCATACTGCCCGCGGATCGAGTTTGCGGCGGGTGTCGTACAGCACCACGGTCGTGCCGGCCATGATCGCGGCGAACGCCGTCCACATGCCGGCGGCATGCATCAGCGGTGAAACGGCGAACCACGGCGGTCCGGCGGCTCGGCTCACCTTGTCATGGATCTCTTGGGCGGACTCATGATCGGCCCCCAACATCGATGACACGTAGATGTCGGACTGCCGCCAGAGCACGCCCTTGGGCCGACCGGTGGTACCTCCAGTACAGATCATCAGCAGGTCATCCGGCGGCCCGGTCGCGTTATGGTCGGTATTCCCTTGCGCCAGCGCATCGTCCAACGGCACCGCGCCGGGCAGCTCCGGTACCGAACTTCCGTCGTCCACCGACAGCAATAGATCCGCGCTGTCCGGCGGAAACACATCGGCGAATTTCGCGCCGAGAGACTTGTGGTAGATGACGGCGCGTGGCCGCAGGTAGTCGAGCAGTTCCTGGACTTCACGCGGCGTGTAGTTGTAGTTGACGTTCACCGGGACGGTGCGGGCCTTCAGGCAACCGACGACCATGTCGGGATAAAGGTCGTTGTGCATGACAAGCGCGATACGGTCCTGCCCACATTCCCAGTTCTGCAGGCCGGTCCGTTCCTGATGGGCACCAAAGCCCCTGCCGGCGAGGAAGTTTGCCAGCCGGCGGGTGCGGTCCGCTGTTTCGGCGAAGGTGCTGCGACGATCGCCGCAGACGGTGATCGTCCGGTCCGGGATGACCTCGGCGATCGCGTCCAGGACCGCCCCTATGGTCCACTCGCTCATCGGTTTGCGCGGCCTTGAACGTTCAAGCGGCCGATCCGACCTTGACGTCCAGCAAATCTAATGCGTTGTCGCGCATGACCTTTCGGATGTCGGCATCACTGAATCCGACCAATTCCTCGGTGAAAGAGACCGGATCCTCCAAGCCTTCGCCATGCGGCCAGTCTGATCCGAACAAAATCTTGTCGACACCGATGACCGAGGCCAACTCCGGCAAGTCATCCTCGTAGTAGGGCGCGATCCAGACGTTGTTACGCAGCTGCTCCACCGGATCCTCGGGGAACAGGCTGGGGTGATTATTGGCCGCCTTCTTCAGACGCTTGACCAGCCGGTGCACGAAATATGAACCGTTCTCGATACTGACCGCCTTCAACCGCGGGTGACGGGTGAACACTCCATGGACGATCATCGAGGCCATCGTGTCGTGAATCGCGCGGTCGTCAACGAGCACCTGGTCCAACGGATTTGAACCACCGAACCCCTCAAACGTCGACTTGCCGCCCCACATCGCCGCCACCTGCAGGTAGCCGCTGTCACTCAAGTGGAACCCCACCGGCACGCCCGCCTCTGCCAGTGAAGCCCATACCCGATCGTGGACCGGATCGCCCAAGGACCGCGGCTTGACCACACCGGGCACCGGCGCGGGCCGCACCAGGATTAGCTTCGCGCCGCGGCGCAACACGAATTCCACCTCGTCGAGCGCCTTGGCAGGATCGGCCAGCGAAATGATCGGCGCGGCGACGATCCGATGGTCGGGCAGGTCGAAGCCCCAGTCCTCATCCAGCCACAGGTTGAACGCATGCAGTGACGCCATCGTCGCGTCGACATCGTGCTTGAGCGCTTCCTCGACGCCACATGCGAACGTCGGCAACATGAACGCCGTTTCGATGCCTTGGGTATCCATCACCGTGATGCGGGCGTCGCGGTTCTGGTATTCGGGGTGCGCCTCCAACCGCTCGACCTTCATCAGCGACGCCGGGTCGACGCCTTCCGGAATCTCGCCGCGGAACAGCAAATCCAGGCACCCCGGCACGATGATCGGGTCGAACGTCGGGTTGGGGATGAAGCGATTTACCCGGTCCCCGATGACCGCTTGGGTGTGCTTACCGTCGCTGAAGATCTGCACACCACGTCGGCGGAACTTCTTGTCCAGATGCCGGGTGAAGGCGTCCAGCGGTTCGTAGTAGTGATTGTCGACGTCGATCGCCTTATAGCCCAAGTTCGCCATGATCATCCTTTCCGGGACCGCAAGAGTCATTCGTGGCCATTGTCGAAGCGCTCAGCCCGGGAAAGCTCGGCGCTCGCTTGTCGAGGAAGCTGGTAATCCCTTCGATGACATCGGGACGTTGCAGCGACTCGTGCAGTAAGGCTTCGGCCCGCGAACTCGCTTGCACCACCTCACGCATGGCATCACCGTAAGTCTGACGTTTGATGACGGCCATCGATGCCGGCGAGCAGTTCTGGGCGATGTCTTCGGCGTATTCCATCGCGCGTTTCATCAGCTGTTCGGGCGGGACCACTTCCTTGATCAGCCCCAGGTCTGCCGCCTCGTCGGCAAGGAAGGTTCGGCCGCTCAACAACAGGTCGAGTGCGATGCCCCAGCCGGTCAGCCGCGGAAGTATCCATGAGACGCCGTATTCGGCGATCAGGCCGCGCCGCGCAAACGACGCCGCGAACTTGGCTCCGGCGGCGGCGAACCGCACGTCGCACATCAGCGCCTGGGTCAGGCCGATGCCGACACAGGATCCGTTGATGGCCGCGACGATCGGTTTGCACAGCGTCGTCAAATAGTACGGTTGCCGTTCCCCGACGAGGCTTGCCAACTTGCCTTCGTCGGTCTTCTCAATCGACTGAGCCACGCTTCCCATCGAACCGAGCTGAGCGCCGGCGCAGAACGCCTTACCGCGACCGGTCAGCACGATGACCCGAACAGCCGGGTCCTCTTCGGCCCGGTCCAATCCCGCGTAAAACGCGGTCGCGATGTCACCGCCCCAGGTGTTGAGACGATCCGGCCGGTTCAACGTCAAGACGGCGACGCCGCTCGCGGTCACCTCGTAAATGACTGCCTCGTCTTGGGTGGAGTGGGCGACGACGTCGTCGGCGGTGTTCATATGCGCCACTCCTCCGCATCGCTGAGCTCTGCATCGTCGTCAGCGGTGCTCATCTGCGCCACTCCTCCGCATCGCTGCGCTCTGCATCGTCGTCAGCGCGGCTCATCTGCGCCACTCCTAACTGATCTCAGGCAGCAACTTCGGCGAGGTTTGTATCCATACTGTATACCTATCGGTACTGCATTCCGCAACTGCCGTCGTCCACCGCGCGATGGGGCGCGAGCAGCCAAAATTCACTGCCCGACATGTGATGTCAACGCCGTTCGCGCCGCCGGCGAGGCATCCACGAGCCCGAGGCGCCGATAGGCGTTTTCGATCTGAGCCTTGGCCTCGGGCGGCAACTTGGCCTGCGGCGGCCGGGAATGCGGATAGCCGCCGATCGGCAGGCCGAGTACCGACGCGGCGTATTTGAACGCGCCGCCCCAATGCGTGAAGTAATCGGCCCGACCGGGATAGCAGGTGAACCACGATCCGAGGTCGATTTCGAGTTGGTCGAGACCCGATTCGCGGCCGTAGTCCATCGCCTCGATGAGCTTGTCGTTGCACACCAAGTCCCAATACTCGGAGAGCAGCGGCCGCTGGGGGGTCTCGAACAAGTACCCGGCGGTGCCCAATTGGGCCGGGCAGACGATCCCGTCGCGCAGCCATCCGGCCCGGTACACCGTCTTTTCGCACTCCCAGATCACCAGGCCGGGCGCCAACTCGTGCAACAGACGGCTGTTCGCCGGACGGAACGCGCCCTCCTTCGTAGCGCAGACCGCGGGGACCTCGTCGTAGATGCGCGCGCCTTCGGCCGCCGTCAGTACGTATCCCGAAGCAGGCGAATTGAACATGCCCAGAGCAATATCCGTGCGCTGACCGATGTATTTGAAGAACCGCAGCACGCCTTCGCCGCCGTGAGCCTCCATCATCGGCGTCTGGATATAGGCGATGTCGGCGCCGGCGCGCTGAGCGTGCAGGGTGAGATCCAGGCAGTCCTTGGCCGACATGGCGGCTGTGCAGGCCTGCACCACGATGTCCGGGTTGGCGGCTCTGGCTTCCTCGATCGCCACCTCCAGCAGGCGCTTTCGTTCGTCGAGCGTCAATGACCAGAACTCCGCGATGCCGCTGGTGCACCACAACATCGGGTGCCCGAGATCGCTGACGCAGTAACGAACCAGCGTCCGATATGCGTCCCAGTCGATGTCGTCACCGTCGGTGCCGCAGAACGGTGTGTACAGAGAATCGCCGATTCCCCGCAAAACGCTGCGCGCCCAAGGACGTGCCTCGCTCGCCGTGGCCATCATCGACTCCTTCCCAGTCAGCGACGGTCAGGTGAAGTCCGAACCGCCGTCGACGTTGATATTCGCCCCGGTCATGTATGAGTTGCGACGCGATGCCAAAAACGCCACAACTGAACCCATTTCGTCTGGCAGCCCGGCTCGTGGCAGGTGGGCCGGATGCCCGAAGTGCTTGGCAATGGCATCCATCAACTGGTAGGGGTTATCACCGTCGACCCCGACCGACTTGGCCCAGCCGACCAGCGACTCGGACGCGATGCTGCCCGGGGAGACCACGTTGACCAGGATCTCGTCCTTGGCCAGCAACAGCGACAAGTTTTTGGAAATGCTCGTCAGCGCCGCTTTGGCCGCGGTGTACGCCGGCAGTATGACGCTTTGACGCTGGGTCGAGTGCGCCGAAAAGTTGACGATCCGCGCCCACGCCGCCTTCCGAAGTAGCGGAAGAGCCGAACGCACGGAGCGCACCATGCCCATCACGCCGTCGTCGAAAGCCTGGCGCCACTGCTCGTCGGTCAGGTCTTCGAAGCTGCCGACCGCGCCCGGCCCGACCGCGTTGATGAGCACGTTGAGTTCGCCATTCCATCGGTCACCGAGCTCGGCGAATACACCGTTGACTTGATCGGCATCGACGATGTCGGCCACCAGCCCAAGGGCATCGGGGCTGCCGCGATCAGTCAAGTCTGCGGCCGCGCGATCGAGGTCAGCCCGGGACCGGGCGACGATCGCGACGCGGGCGCCGTCGTCCGCTAGGCAGCGCGCGGCGGCTAGCCCCATGCCGCGGCCACCGCCGACGACGACTGCGGTGGCGTTTGTCAGCCCTAAATCCATGGCAAATGCCCGGTTATCTTTCGCTTGCCGCCATGCGTATCAAAAAGTTTACGATAGGTATTACAGTAGCAGACGGGGACGGCGACACGGCTGCGTTACCGCAGATCACCGGGCAACTGACGGTAGATTCGACTCCACCGGCCGCGGGGCCGGAACGGCATGCGCAGCATGGATCTTGATGGAGGTGCCCGCAGTGGCCAAGCAAGCAACCGCCGAGAAGCGTCAGCGACGCGAACGCGGGTCCATCAATCCCGATGACATCATCAGCGGCGCGTTCGAGCTCGCAGAGCAGGTGTCGATCGACAACCTGAGCATGCCGCTGCTCGGCAAGCATCTCGGCGTGGGGGTCACCAGCATTTACTGGTACTTCCGTAAGAAGGACGATCTGCTCAACGCGATGACCGACCGCGCCTTGCGCAAGTATGTGTTCGCCACTCCTTACGTCGAAGCCAAAGACTGGCGCGAGACGCTGCGCAATCACGCTCGTTCGATGCGGAAAACCTTCATGGGCAACCCGATACTGTGCGACCTGATTTTGATCAGGTCGGCGCTTAGTCCCAGAGCGGCCCGCCTCGGAGTTCAGGAGATCGAGAAGGCAATCGGCGGTCTGGTCGAGGCGGGATTGTCGCCGGAAGAAGCCTTCGACACCTACTCCGCGGTTTCGGTTCACGTGCGAGGTTCGGTGGTACTGCATCGGCTTCAGGAGAAGAACCAGGCGACGGAGAACGGAGCCCGCACAATCGAGGACGCGATGGTCATCGATCCCGAGACCACGCCCCTGCTGGCCCAAATGACCAGTAAGGGCCACCACATCGGCGCCCCCGACGACAACAACTTCGAATACGGCTTGGACTGCATCCTCGACCACGCCAGTCAGCTGATTGAGCAGGGGTCGAAATCGACTGCTCGTCAACGTAAGTCGACCAAGTCGAGCCCCTCCCGTGGACGGGCCAAGGAAGCGCGCTAGCGCCAGCGAAGACCGTTAAGGCGACTCGGGTTCAGGCACGTTGAAATGCTCGTCCCGAAGCCGAAACGCCTCTTTCGTGCCGTGCTGCGCTCGCGTCTTGACGAAGTTGAACTCCCCCGGCGCGAATTGCAGGTTGGTTCCGAACGCGTGGAACAGATAGCTGGCCACTTCTTCACCCTGGTAGGCCTGGCTCTGCTCGACAAGGCGAAAAGCCTCTTTGGCGATCACGACGCCGTCGGCCGGCATTTTCGCGGCCTTCTCCGCCCAGTACCTGGCCCGGGCCGCAACCAGGCCGGGATCGCAAGTGTCGGTGAAGATTCCCAGGTGCTCGATTTCACCGGCCTCGATGATGTCGCCGGTCAGCAAAAGGCGCCGCGCCAGCACCGGGCCCAACCGATGGAAGAACATGTGCAGGCTGCCCAGCGCGGGCCCGAGGAAACGGGTGGCGGGCATGCCGATCTTCGCGTTGCGTGCGATCACCGAGATGTCGGTCATCAATGCGATCTCGAACCCGCCGCCGAGCGCGTAGCCGCTGATCTCTCCCACGGTGACCTTCGGGAAGCCCATGAGGTTGTGGTAGAAGCCGAACGACTTACGGTCGACCGTGAGCCGGCGACGTTGACTGGGACGGCTTTTGACTTCTTGGGCGCCCTGCTCGCCGTACCAGCCGTAGGCGTTGTTCATGTCCGCCCCGGTGCTGAAAACCCCGTCCGCTCCACGCAGCAGCACCACGGTGAGATCGTCGTCTTCGGCTACCCGGTCCAGACAGCGGGCGAGGGCGTCACGCATGGCGGCGTCGTAGGAGTTGCGCTGTTTGGGGTTGTTCAACGTGATCGTGGCGATTCGTTTTTCGGGTTCGACTTCGAACAGCACCCGATCATCTGAAGCGTCCGAAACCGTCATGCGCCGGACTCCTTCCTGCTCTGGGCGTACGCCCCATCGCCGCTGCGCGGCTGGGGGTACCCCCACCCGCTTGCGGGGGAGGGTCGGCCGTTGTGTCGGAATCGCGAGTCCAGTCGCGAACCGATATCCGACATCAGCTTCGCCTCAATGGTTTTGTCAGGGCCGAAGGCAAGCGTCTTGCGGCGAGCCGCGGCCAGGTGATCCTGTGCCAGCCGGGCCGCCCTGGCCGGATTGCCATCGCGGATAGCGTCGAGCAGGCGCTGATGGTCACGCAGCGCGGCTCGCCTGGTCTTGTCCAGCATCGGCGCCGGTTCGCCGTCGTCGTCCCACACCGAAGACTCGTGCGCAGACCAGATCAGCTCCAGCGAGCCGATCAGCAGGATCATCGGCTCGTTGCCGCATCGGGAGACCAGCGTTTCATGAAATCGGCGGGCATTCGTGACATACTGAGAGACGTCGTCGAATTGCGCTGTCTGGAAATCGATTTCCTGCTGCAGATATGGCACCACTTCGGTCATCCGGTCGTCGCGGGCGGCGCACATCCCCGCGCAGATCGGCTCGAGATGCATCAGCGCCTCGCTGACGTCCACCGGTGTCGCGGACCTGGCCTGCAGAACCATGCTGATCATGTGCGCGGTCCGCTCGACCGTCGGCCGGTGGATGACCGCTCCACCGACATTGCCGCGACGCACCGAGATCAGCCCGTCGGTCTCCAGGATGTGGATTGCCTCTCGCAACGCGGGTGGGCTCACGCCGAATTCACCGAAAAGGCGTTCCTGAGAAGGCAACACATCGCCTTCCTTCAGGCGGCCGGACAGGATGTCGTCCCGCAACTTCGAGGCGACGATTTCCGCGACGCGGGGTTGACGAAAACGCTGCGGAGCCACGTCAGGTCTGCTCGGCTCGTCGCTTGCCGAATCGAAACCCGGTCAACTTGTCCGGCGTCTGCGCCAGTGTGTTGACCTCACCGATGCATAGCACCTCGTCGTCGAGCAGCAACCGGGCCGTCGACGTGATCCCGCGCTCTACCTCGGAGCGCGCAATGTCGAAACGTAGGTCGGTCAGTACGGGCGTGGGACGGCGGAAAGTGACCTTGAGCGAACGGGTCTTGCCGGAGAGTCCCGCAAGGCAGTTCTGGTGCTGCATGACGCAGTCGAAAAACACCGCGAGGAAGCCGCCGTGAACCAATCCCGGCGGGCCTTCGTAGACCAGCGGAAAGGCGACGCGGCCGGACGCGGTCTCGGCGTCGAAGTGGTCGAAATGGTATTCCGGAAAGCAGGGGTTGAACGCACCGATGTCGGTCGCGTGGTCGAGATAGATGCGCCGGCAGCCATCGTCGTCGGAACCGATTCGAGGGGCGCTGTCCGGCGGAACCGCCGCGCTCAGCTCGCGTTCCCAATCGCTGATCTGCGTCAGGATCGCGTCCACCGTCGGGTGGGCATGTTCCAGGGATAGCAGCAGCGAGCTGAGTCGGCGGATGGCGCCTGCGGCGACGACGGTCTGGGCGAGCGGCGCTTCGCCGAATCGCGAGCCGGGCCGCGCGGGAACAGCCCCCGTTTGTTGTTCGCCCATAGGCCCTCTTCCCCATGCAGCTGTTCCGTCGCCGAGCTTTCCTTGCTAAGTTATACAGCGCAGCAATTGTATAGCCTACTGTAGGGGTAACCATATCGGCGGGAAAGGGCGGGTTCGACGGTGAGTCATGACCTGGACTCCACAGCCGACGACGGCTCGCTCACCACGAGCCGTGACGGCGCGGTGCTGCGGCTCACGCTCGATCGGCCCTCGCAGCGCAATGCGTTGAGTCATAACATGATCGAGACCTTCGTCGCCGTGCTGACCGGCGCCGCCACCGATGACACGGTGCGGGCCATCCATATCCAGGGCGTGGGCGATCACTTCTGTGCGGGCGCCGACTGGGTTGCCACCAACAGCGGCGGCGACTCGCGGCCCCGCACCGGCGATCTCGTTCGCCGCATTCCGCACGCCGCCCATCGCGTGATCGAACTGGTGCACAGCATCCACTTGCCGGTCGTCTGCCGCGTCCGGGGATTCGCCGTCGGCCTCGGGTGCAACCTGGCACTCGCCGCCGACTTCACTGTGGCTGCGACCGACGCGGTGTTCTGGGAGCCATTTGTCGCCCGCGGTTTCGGCCCGGACTCCGGTGCAACCTGGCTACTCCCCCGGCTGATCGGGCTGGCCCGTGCAAAGCAGATGCTGCTGCTCGGCGACAAAGTCAGCGCAACAGATGCCGCGGACTGGGGTTTGATCCACCGAGCCGTCAGCCCGACAGAGCTCGACGACGCCAGCGAGGAACTGCTGGAACGATTGGCCGCCGGGCCCACGGTTGCGCTCGGCCTGACCAAGCAAGCCCTCCATTACGGCCAGCATGCGACGCTGAGCCAGTCGATGACGCAAGAACTCTTCGACCTTGAACTCTCCTGTCGAACCAAGGATTTCAAAGAGGGCCTGGCCGCATTCCGTGAACGACGCCCGCCGCAGTTCCATGGCCGATGACACTTAACAACAAGGAACGCTGATGTCTGCAAGCTCTGCACGGTCATACGACACCATCAAGTACGAAGTCGACGGACACAAGGCCACGATCACCTTGAATCGGCCCGACGCCCTCAACGCACTCAGCCCGCACATGGTCACCGAGCTGCGCAGCGCATACAGCGAGGCCGAAAACGACGACGCGGTATGGATTCTCATCGTCACCGGCACCGGCCGGGCGTTCTGTACCGGCGCTGATGTCAAGGCGATTCCCGGTGACGGGAAGGTGATCAACGAGCGGCCCTATCTGTCCACTTACGAACAGTGGGAGGCACCACAAGAAGGCACTCCGCCCTTTCGCACGATGGCCAAACCGGTGCTCGCCGCGATCAACGGAATCTGTTGTGGCGCGGGACTCGATTGGGTCACCACTGGCGACATCGTCATCGCGTCCGACAACGCGACGTTCTTCGACCCGCATGTCAGCATCGGCCTGGTGGCCGCACGTGAGGTGGTCCGGGTGGCCCGAGTGCTACCGCGCTCGATCGCGCTGCGCATGGCTTTGATCGGCAAGCATGAGCGGATGAGCGCCCAGCGGGCATACGAGCTCGGCTTGATCAGCGAGATCGTCGAGCACGACCGTCTGCTGGAACGCGCCCACGAGATCGCCGACATCGTCAACTCCAATGCGCCCCTTGCCGTCCGTGCTACCCGGCTGGCCATTCTCAAGGGCCTCGACCTACCGCTGCACGAAGCCGAGATGCTGGCCGAAGCATTCCGCGAACGCAACCTGCACACCGAGGATTCCCTCGAGGGGCCCAAGGCGTTCGTCGAAAAGCGACCACCGGAATGGCAGTGCCGATGAGCTTCCAGACGATCCAGCTCCAGGTGGACGGCGCCGACCGGGTCGCCACTATCACCTTGAACCGGCCCGACCAGCTCAACGCTTTCAACCGAACGATGTGTGACGAGATGACCCGGGCTTGGCGGATCGTCAAGTCGGACGATTCGGTCAATGCCGTGGTGCTGCGCGCTGCCGGTAGCCGGGCGTTCAGTGCCGGACTCGACATCAAGACACCTTACGGTCAACCCGAGAACATTTGGAATCACGAGGATCCCGGCGAAGCACTCAGCCCGAAATGGCAGAAGATGTGGAAACCGGTGGTATGCGCGGTGCAAGGTATCTGCACCGCGGGCGCGTTCTACTTCATCAACGAGTCCGATGTGGTCATCTGCTCGACCGACGCCACCTTTTTCGACTCCCACGTGTCGGCGGGGCTGGTCTGCGCGTTGGAGCCGATCGGGCTGATGCGCAAAGTCGGCCTGGGCGAAACGTTGCGAATAGCCCTGATGGGTAATGACGAACGGGTCGGTGCCGACACCGCCCTTCGGATCGGGTTGGTGTCGGAAGTGGTCTCCCCCGAACGGTTGTGGAGCCGGGCGCATGAGATCGCCGCGACGATTGCAGCCAAGCCGCCGTCGGCAACCCAGGGCACGGTCAAGGCGATCTGGGAATCGCTGGACAAGCCCTACCGGGCGGCACTGGATCAAGGCCTGATCTACACCCGGCTGGGAAATCCGATCGGGACCGCCGAGCTGGCGGCACGCGGCCGAGGTCCCAATGCCCCGGCGCCGGATCCGAGGATCCGGTGACGGCGCATCCGCTCAGTCGGCGCATCGCCGACGTTCTGGGCTTGCAGCCCAATGCGCCGGCTCTGGAGTATGAGGGCCGATGGGTGTCATGGGGCGAGCTGGGCGCGCTGGCCGACCGGATCTGTTCGCTCGTTGGTGATGGCAACCAACACCGGCAGATCGGGCTCCTACTGCGGAATCGTCCGGTGCAAGTGGCCACCCTGCTCGGCGTGCTGCAGTCCGGAGCGACAGTCGTCGCCATCAACCCGGCCCGCGGGGATGAGCGCACCCAAGCCGACGTCAACCAGCTGAGACTCCCGTTGATCGTCGGCGAGCCCGGCGACCTGGCGACGCTGGACAGGCCGTCCGCCACGGCAGTGATGTCAATCTCGGACCTTGCCGACGCGCCGAAAGTTGTTGCGGGCGACGAGGCTTGCACCGGCAACGATGTGCGGCCCGGCGTCGCGGTGCGGATGCTGACCAGTGGAACGACCGGACCACCCAAACGCGTGGACCTCACTTACGACATGCTGGCGCACAGCGTGATAGGTCCGGAGGATGACCGGTCGGCGGCGCCGACGGAGCTGCGTCGTGGTGTCGCGATCGTCAACTCGCCGCTGGTTCATATCGGCGGGGTGTTCCGGGTACTGCAATGTGTCGCCGAGGGGCGACCGTTTGTGCTGCTGGAGCGATTCGAGCTCAGCCGCTGGATCGAGGCGGTGCGCAGGTATCGACCACGCACGGTATCGCTGGTGCCGGCCGCGCTGCGAATGGTGTTGCATTCCGACCTGGGTCGGGAGGATCTGGCGAGTATCCGCGCCGTGACTTCGGGTACCGCGCCGCTGTCCGCTGAAGACGCCGACGCGTTCACCGAAAAATATGGAATTCCGGTCCTGACTTCCTATGCGGCAACCGAATTCGGCGGCGGCGTCGCGGGCTGGACGTTGCCCGACTACCAGAAGTATTGGCAGGCTAAGCGCGGCAGCGTCGGGCGCGCCAACCCCGGGACCCAATTGCGGGTGGTCGGCGACGACGGCACCCCGCTCGAGCCCGACCAGGTCGGGTTGCTCGAGGTCAAGCCCGGACAGCTGGGACCCTCCGGGCAGTGGATGCGCACCACCGACATGGCACGCATCGATGCCGACGGCTTCTTGTGGATCATCGGCCGAGCCGATCAGGCGATCATCCGCGGCGGCTTCAAAGTGATGCCCGATGACGTACGGACGGCGCTGGAGAGCCATCCCGCGGTCGCAGGTGCTGCGGTGGTCGGGCGGCACGACGAACGCCTCGGGGAGACGCCGGTCGCGATGGTGGAACTGCGAGAGCCAGCATCCGTGGACGTCGGTCGACTCGCCGACTTTCTGCGGACGCGGTTGGCGCGCTACGAGATTCCCACCGACATCGTCGTCGTCGACCGACTCCCGAGAACACCGTCAGGCAAACCGGACCTGAGCGCGGTCCGGCGCTTCTTCAGCGATGCCGTCTCCGCGGCGCAGGGCGACCATGCCGAGTGAATCGCCAACGGTCGGCGAAATCCTGCGGCAGCAAGCCCGCGGCAGAGGTGATCATCCGCTGCTGATTTCCGACACCGAACGCATCAGTTACGCCGAAGCCGACCGTCGCTCCGCGCAATTGGCGCGTGGGCTCGTCGCGCTCGGCGCCGGTAAGGGCAGCCATGTCGGATTGCTTTACCCCAACGGCGTGGCATTTGTCGTCGGCATGCTGGCGGCCGCGCGAGTCGGCGCCGTCGTTGTCCCGTTTTCCACGTTCGCGACCACGCCAGAGCTACGCGACCAGCTGGTCAACAGCGACACCGAGATTCTCCTTGCCGCGCCGTCCTACCGCTCTCACGATTACGTGCAGCAGCTTACCGACGTGCTGTCCGGTTCGAGCCTCGACGGAGATGATCGGCTATTCGACAGCGCCGCACCGCAATTGCGACATGTGATCTTCGATGTCACACTTCCCTGTCGGCTGGGCGAGACCATCGATGAAAAATTGCTGATGGCGATGGAAGACGACGTCGACGGCTCGGATCCGCTGTCGCTCGTCCACACGTCGGGCACAACCAGCGCTCCCAAGGGGGTGGTGCATACCCACGCCACGCTTCTCAACCACCAGAGAAATCTCAACGCGATCCGGGGCCTGACCGCCGCCGACAAGCTGTTCTGCAATTCGCCGTTCTTCTGGATCGGAGGATTCGCGTTCGCTTTGCTCGCCACATTGCTCGCCGGATCGACACTGGTGTGCTCCAACGCCGAAGATTCCGGCCAGATGCTCGATCTGCTCGAGGCCGAAAGGCCAACCATCACCAACGGTTTTGCTGCCGGGATCGCGCACCTGGCGCGACACCCGAGTTTTGACGGACGCGATCTCTCGTCGATGCGACGCGGCAACCTGTATCCGATTATGGCGCCCGAGGCGCGGCCGGCTGATCCGGAGTTGCGGCACAACATGCTCGGATCGACCGAGGCCGGCAGCGTGGTCCTGATCAGCGGCGACGAGAGCGACCAGCCGGAGCACCGGCGTGGCTCGTTCGGCAAGCCCGCACCAGGCTTGGAAACCAAGATCGTCGAACCCTCGACCGGAACGCCGGTCGAGGATGGCGCACTCGGAGAGCTGTGCATCCGCGGGTCGTGCCTGATGCAGCGGTACTACAAACGCAGCCGGGAAGAATGTTTCGACGCTGACGGCTGGTTCCACACCGGTGACTTGGTTGCCGCCGACCGTGACGGATTCGTCTACTACATTCGCCGCCAGGGTTCGATGATCAAGACCGCAGGCGCGAACGTCTCGCCCGCCGAGGTGGAGCAGGCGATCGCCAAGGTCACCGGCGGCGCCGTGGCTCACGTACTCGGCATCCCTGACGCCGAGCGCGGACAGCTGGTCGCCGCCGTCGTCGCGCTGGAAAACGGCGACCACTTCGACGAGACCGCGCTTCGACGCAAGCTCGCGGCGGAACTCTCGGCGTACAAGATCCCCAAGCGGTTCGCGGCCCTACCCGCAGCCGAGGTTCCGCTTTTGGCCAGCGGCAAAGTCGATATGCGGCAATTGAGGCGAGTGTTCGATGCCGGATGAGGTGCCGACCGGCCGCACCATAGACGAGCTGGTCAGGCTTCGCTCCGCCCGCGGCGGGGTCAAACCGATGGTGATCGACCCTGCCGGTCGGCTCAGCTACCACGAACTTGACGTAAACACACGTGATTTGGCGGCGGCGCTCGTCGAAGCCGGGATCGTCAAAGGCACACGAGTCGGGCTGATCATGCCCAACGGTGTCCGCTGGGTGCAGATCGCGATCGCGGTTACCCGGATCGGCGCGGTGCTGGTTCCGCTGAGCACGCTGTTGCAGGCACGGGAATTGGTGGCGCAACTGCAGGCCGCGTCCGTGCAGTTCCTGGTCAGTGTGGAGGAGTTTCGCGGCCACCGATACCTTGACGACCTCCGCTCGGTTCTCGATGTGCGCGATTTGGGCGGCACGTTGCAGCATCCCGAACTTCCTGCGCTGCGCCAGGTTTGGGTGGCCGATCAGTTAGCGGAGCCCAAGGCCCGTGAGTCGACCTCAGCTATCGTCGACGCGCTGGCAGCGACGGTGACACCCAGCGATCCGATGGTCATCATGTTCACCTCCGGCACCAGCGGCCCGCCCAAGGGCGTCATCCATTCACATGGCAGTGCGCTGGGCGCCGTCGCATCGGGCCTGGCAAGTCGTTGCATCGATTCCGACACCCGGCTGTATCTGCCGATGCCGTTTTTCTGGGTGGGTGGCTTCGGCACTGGCGTGCTCTCAGCGCTGCTGGCCGATGCCACCCTGGTGACCGAAGAAATCCCTGAACCAGAGACCACGCTGCGCCTGTTGGAGCGTGAACGGGTGACGCTGTTCCGGGGCTGGCCCGATCAGGCCGAGGCCCTGGCGCGCCATCCGTCCCGCCCCGAGACGGATTTGTCGGCGCTGCGCCCCGGCAGTCTGGAAGCGCTGCTACCCCCCGAGCAACGTGGGAAGCCCGGTGCGCGGGCGACACTATTCGGCATGACCGAAGCTTTCGGACCCTACTGCGGCTACCCCGCCGACACCGATATGCCGCACTCCGCCTGGGGCAGCTGCGGCAAGCCGTTCCCCGGAATGGAGGTCCGGATCACCGACCCCGACACCGGACAGCCGGCTTCGGCGGGAACCATTGGGATGGTCGAGCTTCGGGGACCGCACACCCTTCGCGGGATATGCCGGCGCAGCCGCGGCGACCTGTTCACCTCTGACGGGTTCTACCCCACCGGTGACCTTGGCCAGTTCGACGGCGATGGTTTCCTGTTCTATCACGGCCGATCCGACGACATGTTCAAAGTCAGCGGTGCCACCGTCTATCCCACCGAGGTAGCGCAGGCGCTGCGGGAAATCGACGGCGTCGACAACGCCTTCGTCATCAATGTTCCTGGCGCGCAAGGAGATCAGGTCGGTGCGGTGGTGGTGTGTGAGACCACTAGGAAATCCGCCGAGGAGCTCCGTGGATCCGCCCGCAAGCTGCTCAGCTCGTTCAAGGTGCCCAAACTGTGGCTGCTCGTCGACTCTGACGACGTGATTCCGCGCGGTCCGACCGGCAAGGTCGATGCCCGGCGGCTGCGCGAGTTACTGGCCGGCGGGGCGTCAGGAGCCGAGCGCTTTGGTGAGTAGCGAGGTGAGACGCTTCTGCTCGCCGGTACTCAGCTGACCGATCAACGGCTTGATCCGGTCACCGATCGCCGCCGTGACCTCGGGTACCAAACTGCGAGCTTGCGCGGTGAGACTTACCCGCACCGAGCGGCCGTCGACGGGGTCGGCGGCCCTCACGACCAACCCACGCTGGCTCGCGCGGTCGATCAGTCCGCTGACCGTGGAGCGCTCCAGACCGGTAAAGGTCGCCAGGTTGGCCATCGTCGGCTCACGATCACGCAGGATGCCCAAAACCCTCAGTTGCGTCAGCGACAAGTCATGTTCGGCTGCAACCTCCGTGAGGGCGGCCATCAGCGCAAAAGAAACCTGTACCAACGCATCTCGTAGATCGCCGAGGTGGTCTTGGCCGCCGCTGGGGTCGGGAGTCATGACTGAAACGATACCTTAACTCCTTCGCATTGCCAACTATAGTAATTCGTACTACCATCTATTTTTACGATCACCAGTCGGGCATGCGGGAAGAAACGAGAGGAAGGCCACGATGAAAGCAGCAGTTGTGACTGCGTTCGACCAGGCACCGCACTACGAGGACTTCCCAGACCCGGTCACCGCACAAGGGGATGAACTGGTCGTCGACGTCGTCGCCGCGGCATTGCATCCGCGGGTGCGTTCCCAGGCGAATGGATCGCACTACAGCAGCACCGGCCAGTTTCCGCTGGTGCCGGGCATCGACGCGGTGGTTCGCGACGCGAAAGGCACCCTCTACTACGCCCTTCTGGACGACACCACGGCCCTTCTGGACGACACCACGTTGGGCACCATGGCGCAACGGACGATCGTTGAAAAAGACCGCAGCGTAGCGTTGCCCAAACACGCCGACCCGGTGGCGGTGGCAGCTGCGATCAACCCCGTGATGTCCTCCTGGGTCGCGCTGCGGCACCGTGTCCACTTCAAGCGGGGATCGAGCGTGCTGATCCTCGGCGCTACCGGCAGCGCCGGACGCATGGCAATACAAGTCGCCAAACGGTTCGGCGCCAACGAGGTCATCGGCGCCGGCCGAAATCCCCAGCGGCTCGACGAACTCACCGCGCTCGGCGCCGACCGTGTGCTCACCCTCGACCAACTCGACCGGGCCGGCGATGTCGACGTGGTCATCGACTACCTGTGGGGCGAACCCACCGCCAAAGGCATGGTCCACCTCGTCACGCACCGACGCGACCGCGGCAAAGAACTCGTCTGGATCCAAATCGGCTCGATGGCCGGACCCGGTGCCGAAATCCCCTCCGCTGCACTACGATCAACCCGCCTGCAGATCGTCGGGAGCGGCATCGGATCGGTATCCGGCCACGACTTCCGCAAGGAAATCCCCAACATCGCCAAGGCCGTCAGCGAGGGAGCGTTCGACGTCCGCACCCAAACCATCCCACTGAGCGACGTCGCCACCGCATGGACACAGCCGCTCGACGCAGACAAACGCATCGTTTTTCTGCCGTGACCGCTAGGCCCGCCGGCTAGCCTCGGGCTCGAGGGGACGAACCGTCGCCCGGTTCGACCACGCCATGCTCGACTAGGTGGTTGATCAGCGGAGCCGCACCTGCGGCCAGGTGTTCCGACATGGTTTTGCGGGCAAGCTCGCTGTCGTGTTTGGCCAGCGCCGCCACCACCCGTCGATGGTCTTTTATCGATTGGTGCGGCCAGCCCGCGATGGTGGGAAACACGGATTCCGGTGCGTAGCGGGTGATTTGCGACATCAACTGTGCCAGCTTCGGCGAGTCGGCGGCAACGTTGATCGCCCGGTGAAACTCATGATTGAGCCGAACGGTTCGTTCGTCGTCGCCACCGGCATAGGCTTCCTCCAGCTGGGCCTGGATCTCCTTGAGCTCGCGTAGCTGGATGTCGTCGATGTTGGTCGCGGCCCGCGCGGCAAGCTCGCCACCGACATGCGCCTGGACGTTGGCCACATCAGTGAGATCTCGTCCAGTCACCGGTAGCACCACGAAGCCACGGCGCGGCTGCTGGGCGAGCAGGCCCTCGGCACGGAGTTCGAAGAGAGCCTCACGCACCGGCGTGACGCTGATCCCTAACTCCGCAGCCAACTGATCCAGCCGGACGTACTCGCCGGCGGAGTAGGTGCCGTCGAAGATCCGCTTACGGACAAAGCGAGCAACATCTTCCGAGAGCTGCGGACGCGCGGCGAAATCCGGAACGCTCACCGTCAGATCCGGTACTCGGCGAGCAAGCGCTTGCTGATGATGGACTTCTGTATCTCGCTGGTCCCCTCGCCGATGAGCAGAAACGGGGCGTCGCGCATCAGCCGTTCGATTTCATACTCCTTGGAGTACCCGTAGCCGCCGTGGATGCGAAAGCTCTGCTGAGTGACCTCCGAACAGAATTCACTGGCGAGGTACTTCGCCATGCCCGCGGCGACGTCGTTACGCTCACCGGAATCCTTCAGTCGGGCGGCATTGACCATCATCAGATGTGCCGCCTCGACTTTCGTTGCCATTTCGGCGATTTGAAATGCGATGGCCTGGTGTTCGGCGATCGGCCTGCCGAAGGTATGACGCTGCTGGGCATAACGCACGGCGAGCTCGAACGCGCGTACGGCCACTCCGCAAGCCCTGGCCGACACGTTGACCCGTCCGACCTCGATACCGTCCATCATCTGGTAGAAACCCTGCCCCGGGGTACCACCCAGGACGTCGTCGGCGCCGGTCACGTATCCGTCGAAGATGAGCTCGGTGGTGTCAATCCCCTTGTAGCCCAACTTGTCGATCTTGCCCGGTATCAGCAGACCGGGTTTCACCTCGCCGAAGCCGGTCGGCTTCTCGATGAGGAATGCGGTCAGATTGCGGTGCGGTGTGTCGGCGCCCTCGTCGGTGCGAACCAACGCCGCCACCAAGGTCGAGCTGCCGCCATTGGTCAGCCACATCTTCTGGCCGTTGATGGTGTAAGTGCCGTCGGCGTTGAGAGCGGCGCGGGTGCGGATCGCGGCGACGTCGGAGCCCAGCTCTGGTTCGGACATCGAGAATGCACCGCGAACCTCGCCGACTGCCATGCGCGGCAACAGGCGTTGCTTCTGCGCGTCGGTGCCGTGCCGACGCAGCATGTAGGCGACGATGAAATGGGTATTGAGCACCCCCGAGATGCTCATCCACCCGCGTGCCAATTCTTCCACGCACAAGGCGTAGGTCAGCAGCGATTCACCCAAGCCGTCGTACTCCTGCGGGATCATCAGGCCGAATAGGCCCATCTCCCGCATTTGATCGACGATCGCCTGCGGATAAGTGTCGGTGCGTTCCAGCTCCGGTGCGTTGGGAATGACTTCCTTCTCGACGAATTGTCGTACCGTAGCGATGATCTCGGTCTGGAATTCGGTGAGGCCGACCGTCTCGGCGAGTTTGGTCATGCGGCGCCCATCTCCTTAGTCAGCAGGCGATCGTTTTAGCACTGGTCAGTCGTGTGACGTCGGCTGCGCTCAAACCCAACCGCGCGGAGAGCACGTCGGCGGTGTCGCCGCCGAGTCTGGGCGCCGGTTCGGCCGCGAGATAGCCACCATCGAAGACGGCCGGGTTCCCCGGCGCAAGATAGTCGCCGAGGCCGTCTTGGTGCAGCCGAGAAAACAGCGGATTCGCGGTCACCCGTTCGTCTTCGGCAACCTGCGCGAAAGTCCGGTAGCGCTCGAACAACACGCTCGTGCCCGACAGCGCATCGGTGACCTCCTCGGCGGTGTGATCGGCGAACCAGGTCGCGAATAGTCCGCTCAGCACGTCGCGGTACCGATAGCGCTCGCCCTCGTCGCTGAAGTCCGCGTCCAGCGACTCGGCGAGCGCCGAAACGGCTGCGCCGGTTCCCGATACCTCGACGAGGTCGTGAAAGTGCCTTTTCGTCAGCGTGACAACCATGAATCCGACGCCGTCGCGACTGGTGAAATCCTGGCCGTACTGGCCATAGATCGCGTTGCCCAGCCGTTGGCGTTCGGTGCCGTTCACCTGCGGCTCGGTCAACCATCCCAGGTTGCCCGCGGTGGCCAGCGCGACATCTTCCAGCGCGATGCTGATTTTGGCGCCGACTCCGGACTGGTCTCGGCGACGCACCGCGGCGACAACGGCAAGCGCGGCATACAGGCCACAGCACACATCCCAGGCCGGCAGCACATGATTGATCGGGCCGGCCTGGTTCGCCGGCCCGGTGACCAACGGAAATCCGGTTGCCGCGTTGACCGTGTAGTCCACACCGGTGGAGCCGTCGCCGCGGCCAAGCAACTGGACATGGATCACGTCGGCGCGTGTCGCGGCGAGCTGTTCAAATGACAACCAGGACAAGCCCGCAGCATTGGTCACCACGACGCCGTCGCCCTCGACAATCAGCCGCCGAATCAGCTCCTGTCCGTCGGGTGAGCGCAAATCGATTGTGGCCGAACGCTTTCCCTTATTCAGACCGGTCCAGTAGATCGACGTCCCGCTTGCGGCCAGTGGCCAGCGACGGACATCGGATGCGCCGCCGATCGGGTCGACACGTATCACCTCGGCGCCCAGTTGGCTCAACGTCAAGCCGCACAGCGGCGCTGCGACGAAGCTGGAAACTTCGACGACGGTGAGGTCGGCCAACGGCATGGTCACTGCGACCCGACCCGTTCAAAGACCGCGGCAAGACCTTGTCCGCCACCGATGCACATGGTTTCCAGCCCGTAGCGCGCGTCCCGCCGAGTGAGCTCGCGGGCCAGCGTGGCCAGCATCCTGCCGCCCGTCGCACCGACCGGATGACCCAGCGAGATTCCCGAGCCATGCACGTTCGTCCGTTCCCGGTCGGTGGCGCCGAAATCCCACTCCCGCATTACCGCCAGAGCTTGCGCGGCGAATGCCTCGTTGAGTTCGATGACGTCGATGTCGCTCATTTGCAGTCCCGCCTTGGCGAGGGCGACCTCGGTGGCCGGTACCGGGCCGATGCCCATCACGTCGGGCGCCACGGCCGCGACGCCCCACGACACCAGCCGGACCAGTGGGGTCAGGCCGAGTTCGCCAGCCTTCTCTGGCGTCGTCACCAGACACATGGATGCCGCATCGTTTTGTCCGCTGGAGTTTCCAGCGGTCACCGTCGCATCTGGATCGTGCTCTAGCAGAACGGGTTTGAGCTTGCTCAGCGATTCGACCGTGGTGTCGGTGCGCGGGTGCTCGTCGGTGTCGATCAGCTCCTCGCCCCGCCGGCTGCGCACCGTAACCGGAATGATCTCTTCGGCCAGAATGCCGTCCTTCTGCGCGGCCACTGCCCGCTGGTGCGACGACACCGCGAGTTCGTCCTGCTCTTGCCGCGAGATGCCGTATTGGCGCCGCAGATTCTCCGCGGTCTCCAACATCCCGCCGGGCACCGGATAGTGACGACCACCGGCGGTGCTTCGTCCGCGGGCCAGCCCGTCGTGCACCCGCACACCACCGCGGGCACCGCCCCAGCGCATGTCGGTCGAATAGAAGACGACGTTGCTCATGCTCTCCGCACCCCCTGCGACAGCGAGATCACTGTCGCCGGCGCGCACTTGCAGACACGCCTGGATCACCGCCTGCAGGCCCGACCCACAACGACGATCAACCTGCATGCCGGGCACCGTTACCGGCAGCCCGGAGTCGAGTGCGACCACACGTCCGATCGCCGGCGCCTCGCTGCTGGGGTAGCAGTGCCCGAGGATGACGTCCTGCACCGATTCGGGTGGGATGCCGGTTCGGTCGAGCAGCCCGGTGAGGGCGGCGACGCCGAGGTCGACGGCGTTCTGCGACTTGAACATTCCGCCATACCGGCCGATCGGCGTCCGAACCGGCTCACAGATGACAGCCTCGCGCGTGCTCATAGGTGCCTCCCGCCGGTCACCTCGAGGACGGTTCCGGTCATGTATGACGACAGATCGCTCGCGAGGAACAGTGCGACCTTAGCGACCTCTTCGGGCTCGCCGGCTCGTCCCATCGGTATCTCGGCCAGCTTCTCGTCCCAGATCCGTTGCGGCATGGCCTCTGTCATCGCCGACCTGATCAGCCCTGGCTGGATCGCGTTGACCCGAACACCGAGATGGGCGAGTTCCTTGGCAGCCGCCTTGGTCATGCCGACGATGCCGGCCTTGGCCGCCGAATAGTTGGTCTGGCCGACCATGCCGACCTTTCCGGAGATCGACGACATGTTCACGATCGCCCCGCGCTTGTTCTCCCGCATGATCGCTGCGGCCTTGCGAAGCCCGTTCCAGGTTCCCTTCAGATGCACGGCGATTACCTGATCGAACTGCTCTTCGGTCATTTTGCGCATCGTCGCGTCGCGGGTGATGCCGGCGTTGTTGACCATGATGTCCAGCCCGCCGAATCGGTCGACGGCGGCGGCGACCAGGGCGTCGACGTCGGCCGCGGAAGTCACATCGCAGCTGACCGCCACGGCGACGTTATCGCCGCCGAGCTGCGTCGCCGCGGACTCGGTTGCCTCGAGATTCACGTCACCGAGCACTATCCGTGCCCCTTCGGCAACGAACCGTTGCGCTATGGCGAAACCCAGACCTTGGGCACCGCCGGTGACAACTGCGGTCTGACCCTTCAACAACGACACCTGATCACCGTCTTCCTTCTAGACCCCGAACCCGAGACATCATCACACATCGTATTTCATATATGATCGCGCGAGTTAGCCGCCATCACGTTGCCCGGAAGGAGCGTTGATTCATGTCTACTGCGGTCGTCGACGACGACGACTTTCAGCAGATCCTCGCGCAGACCCGGCAGTTCGTCCGCACTGTGGTCGTCCCACGGGAGCAGGAAATTCTTGCCACCGACCGAGTGCCGGATGATCTACGCGACCAGGCCAAGAACATGGGTTTGTTCGGGTATGCCATTCCGCAGGAGTGGGGCGGACTCGGGCTCGATATCACCCAAGACGTCGAGCTGGCGATGGAGTTGGGCTACACCTCGCTGGCGCTTCGCTCGATGTTCGGCACCAACAACGGCATCGCCGGTCAAGTCCTGGTCGGATTTGGCACCGATGAGCAGAAGGCCCGCTGGCTGCAAGCGCTGGCATCCGGAAAGGTCGCCTCGTTCGCGCTGACCGAACCCGGGGCGGGATCCAACCCGGCAGGGTTGCGCACCAAGGCCATTCGGGACGGCGCAGATTGGATGATCTCCGGCGAGAAGCGGTTCATCACCAACGCACCGGTCGCGGATTTGTTCGTGGTCTTCGCCCGGACCCGCCCCGCCGACAACGCCGGACCGGGCATCGCCGTCTTCCTGGTTCCCGCGGACACCGCCGGTGTGGAGGTCGGGGCCAAGGACGCCAAGATGGGACAGGAAGGCGCCTGGACCGCCGACGTGCGCTTCACCGATGTGCGTGTCCCGGCCGGCGCGCTGGTCGGCGGCAGTGAGGAAATCGGCTATCGGGCGGCGATGACCTCTCTGGCACGCGGGCGGATCCACATCGCCGCACTCGCCGTGGGAACCGCTCAGCGGGCACTGGACGAATCCGTGACGTACGCGGCCACCGCCACGCAGGGCGGTACCCCGATCGGGAACTTCCAACTCGTGCAGGCGATGCTCGCGGACCAGCAGACCGGGGTGATGGCCGGCCGCGCCCTCGTCCGTGACGCGGCCCGGCTGTGGATCACCGACCAGGACCGGCGGATCGCGCCGTCGGCAGCGAAGGTGTTCTGCACCGAAATGGCCGGCAAGGTCGCGGACCTCGCCGTCCAGATTCACGGCGGGAGCGGATACATGCGCGAAGTGCCGGTGGAACGCATTTATCGCGACGTTCGGCTGTTGCGGCTCTATGAGGGGACCAGCGAGATTCAACGGCTGATCATCGGGTCGAACCTGGTCAAGGCGGCGCAGCGCAAGCTGTAACGTATTGTCGTTCGCGTTACAGTGACGTTTACGATATGGAGCGCACATGAGCGGCCGGCTGACAGGCAAGGTGGCACTCATCACCGGAGCGGCACGGGGCCAGGGCCGCGCGCACGCTGTCCGCATGGCCCGCGAGGGCGCCGACATCATCGCCGTCGACATCGCGGGCAAGCTTCCGTCCTGTGTGCCCTACGACCCGGCAACCCCAGAGGACCTCGCCGAAACCGCAAGGCTCGTCGAAGCCGCCAACCGTCGAATTGTGGCTTCAGCGATCGATATTCGTGACTTCGACGGTCTGAGCGAGGCGGTGAACGACGCGGTAACCAAGCTCGGGCGGCTGGACATCATCGTCGCCAACGCCGGCATCTCGGCTCCACAGGCGTGGAACGAGATCACTCCCGAATCGTTTCGGGACGTGATGGACGTCAACGTGACGGGAACGTGGAACACGGTCATGGCCGGCGCACAGAAGATCATCGACGGCGGTCGCGGCGGGTCCATCATCCTGATCAGCTCCGCAGCCGGCATCAAGATGCAGCCGTTCATGGTGCATTACACCGCCAGCAAGCACGCCGTGACCGGGATGGCTCGCGCGTTCGCCGCCGAGCTGGGCAGGCATTCGATCCGGGTGAACAGCGTGCACCCCGGTCCGGTCAACTCCGCGATGGGCAGCGGGGAGATGGTCGCCGCGGTAGCCAGGGCGACCGAAACCTATCCGCAGTTGGCGAATGTGCTCACGCCGTTTCTGCCGAATTGGGTGGCACAGCCCGAAGACATCGCGGACGCGGTGTGCTGGTTGGCCAGCGACGAATCACGAAACGTCACCGCCGCGGCGATCTCGGTCGATCAAGGCTCCACGCAATACTGATTCGCGTCGTGGCTCGGGTCACGGGATGAGCTCGAGCGTGCCGAGGTCACGGATGGCCTCGCAGCCCCGGGCCAACATGGTGAGCACCATGTCGTCACCGCGGTCGGTGGCGGTGGCGAACGCGAATCCCAACGCTGAGATCAGCAGCGCCTGCGGCATGCCGAGGCGGTAGTCGCGCCAGCATGTTTCGCGATCGTAGCCGGTCACGCCGTAGCCGCAGAGAGCTCGGTGGTAATCCTCCACAAGGTTTTGCTCGATGGCCGAGCGCAGTTCCGGCTTGAGGCTGGTGGCGGTGAAGTAGGCGAGATCCCTTGCGGGCAGCCCTACGCCGAGCGTCTGCCAATCCACCACCGTGACCCTGCTGGCGTCCGGATAGAACAGCATGTTGTCGAGGCGGTAGTCGCCGTGCAGCAAGGCAAATCGATCCCGCTCAGCTAGCAGCCAGGGCGCTACCAAACCCATTGCGGCAGTGAAGGTCTCCCGGTCGGCTGCGCTCATGCGATCACCGAGCTTGTCCAGAGTGATGTCGGCGCTCATCCGTGCGACCTCGCCGAGACCTTTGGCCGATGCTTCGTCGGGTCGGGTGAAGGCAATCCCTGTGAAATCAAGCCAGACCGGATCACACCAGCTGGGCCCGTGCAGGCCGGCCACCGCGATGACGGCCAGCCGCGCCTCCCGCTCACCGCAGCCCGCGATTTGGTCGCCCTGCACCGCGGGCGCCTGATCGGCCAGCAGCAGGGCATAGTCAAGGGCGTCGTCGCTGATCTCGCAGTAGAAGCACTCCGGCGTCGGTACCCGTACCCGGTCGGCGACCCCGTCGTAGAAGGCGCATTCACTGCGGTAGCCGATAGTTACCCGATCGCGCACGGTGTCGTCCTGAGCAGGCAGTTTGATCACGAAGGTGTCCGGTAACCCGCCCGAATCGCCCGCGTAGCTGACCGACACCCGATAGGTCGCCCCGGTCTGTCCGGTGCCGATAGCGGCCACGTCCACGTCCGAGACGCGCACCGGGGTGTCGCCACTGCTCAGTACCGCCGAGAGCCACTCGCGGGTGATGTCGCCCGGATATCGGGGAATGGACATAGCGATGCTTGCGCCCTCCGGGTGACACCAATACTCGGACGATCACGCCCGACCGACCCGACAACTGTAAGCCATACGGCATGCGCTGCAACCAGGCCCATGGTTAAAGCAGCCGCAGGTGACCGCGGTAAACCAGGAATTTGTTCAGGTCAAGACAGCGGTGGATAAGCTGCCTAGTCTTCGGCCCCTGGAGTCCAGATATGGGTGGGTTCGGAGCGGCCCCGCAGGACGGTGTCGCCACTTGCGACCCAGTGCCGGCGCTCGGCCGCATCGGCACGATCTATCGCAGCGGCTGAACACCCGATCCGCCGGTCCAACGTTTTGGCGAAATCGGCCAGCCGCGCGGCCTCGTTGACCGCGTCGCCGACGACGGTGTATTCATAGCGGTTTTCGGCGCCGATGTTTCCGGCGAAGACCGGCCCGGCCGAAACACCTATCCCGAAATCGACGACAGCCAGCCGACGGAGTTGGCTCCGCAGGCTGCGGGCGGTGGCCAACGCCGCTGACACCGCGCCGTCTGAGGGCAGCGGCACCCCGAAGACGGCCAACGCGGCGTCTCCCTGGAATTTGTTGATAAAACCGTGTCGTTCGTCCACGGCGCTGACAACGATTCGGAAGAAATCGTTGAGCACCTCGGCGACCTCTCGTGGCGGGCGACTCGCCGCCAGTTTCGTCGAGTCCACCAGGTCGATGAAAAGGATCGCCGCCTCCCGCACGTCTCCTGACAGCGATGCGCCACCGTCGAGCGCGCGGCGGGCCACATCTTCCCCGACGTGACGGCCGAACAAATCCTGCAACCGGTCACGCTCGGCTATCCCGGCAACCATCCGGTTGAACCCGCTTTGCAGACGCCCGATTTCAGAGCGCTCATAGACTCCGACGAAGGTGTCAATACGGCCCTGCTGGACCTGCGCCATCGCGTCGACGACCTCTCGCACCGGGTCGGATATCGACCGGGATGTCAGGATCATGATTGGCAGTCCCAGTAGCACCGCGGCAAGTGTGACCACCAGAATGGGCATCTCCACCGACGCCGTCTTCTGAATAATCCAACCGTTGGAACGGATCACGATTAGAGCCGCGATTGCCGCGCAGGGCAGCCCACAGCCCATTAACCACATGCCCACAAGTCGAGTGAGCACGCGTGGAGCTATCACCACACCTTCAGAGCCTTGGGTCGCTGCAACGAAGATTGGCCGAAGAGAGCGCTGAGTAAGCAGAAGGCTGAGGCCTGCTGCCGCACTGCCGCCGAGCACGACCGCCAGCAGGGTTGCGACCGCAAGCGCCACACCGCCGTCAAGGTTCAGCGCGAGGAAAATCACGCCGCTTGCAGCCCACGTTGCGGCCAAGATCAGCGATTGTCGCCTGACGAGTCTCGTCGCTGTGCGTCGCTCATCTGGATTAGGTTGCCGGCCCTGAACAAACCACCGCAGTACCGGAGCGATAATCACGGCGCCGCCAACAGCGACGCCGGCGGCTCCCAACACGACAAGGATCGCCGCAATTATCATGTTCTTTGCGCCGAAGTATGCGTACGCTCCCGTACCTATTCGGTCGTGGAGCGGTATCACAATGGCGGCGGCATCACCGACCGCCAGCAGGTGAGCAAATGCGAGCCCGATCGCATACTGAATCGACAACCTGCGGGCCTTGGTCACGGAAACAAGGTAGCCCGTGGCTGCTTTATTGCGGACGAGCAGAGCGCACCGGTTCAGGCGCGCCGCCCTTCCTAGCCGGCGGGATAACCGACCGACTTGATCTCGGTGTACTGGTCGAAACCGGCGACACCGTTCTGCCGGCCCACGCCGCTTTCCTTGTAGCCGCCGAACGGAGTGTCGGCGCCGTACGGTGCGCCGCCGTTGACGCCCATGAAGCCGGCCTTGATTCGGCGGGCCACCGCCAGCGAATGTTCCAGCGAGCCCGACATCACGTTGCCGGCCAATCCGTACACGCTGTCGTTGGCAATCCGGATCGCGTCTTCCTCGTCGTCGAACGGGATGACCGCTAGCACCGGGCCGAAGATCTCCTCCTGGGCGATGGTCATCTTGTTGTCGACGTCGGTGAAAAGCGTTGGCCGGACGTAATACCCCTTGTCGAAACCGGTGGGCGCGTCGGGCCCGCCGACGAGCGCTGTGGCGCCCTCTTCGACGCCCTTCTTGATGTAGCCCCGCACCCGCTCGAACTGCCTTTCCGAGATCAGCGGGCCGCACAACGTCCCGGGATCCTGCGGGTCGCCACACGTGACGTTCTCATAGATGCTCTTGAGGATCGCCACACCTTCTTCGTAGCGTGACCGAGGCAGGAGCATCCGAGTGGGGTTGGCGCAACCCTGCCCGGCGTGCATGCAGGGCGCGATGCCGATCGCACAGGCCAGCCCGAAGTCGGCGTCCTCGAGGACGATGGTGGCCGACTTGCCACCGAGCTCCAGGAACAGCCGCTTCATGGTGGCCGCACCCTTTTCCATGATCCGCTTGCCGACCACCGTCGAGCCGGTGAACGAGATCAGGTCGACCTTGGGTGACAGCGTCAGCTCCTCACCCACGAAGTGATCCGATGCGGTGACGACGTTGACGACACCGGCTGGGATGTCAGTCTTCTCGGCGATGAGTCGGCCCAGTCTGGTCGCGTTGAACGGGGTGTTCGGCGCCGGCTTGAGCACGACGGTGTTGCCGGTGCCCAGCGCCTGGCCGAGCTTGTTGATCGTCACCTCGAACGGGAAGTTCCACGGCACGATCGCGCCGACCACGCCGACCGGTTCCCGCCACACCTTACGGGTCGTCAGCGTGCCGGTGAGGCTGATTACCTTGTCGCCCAGGTCGGTCTCCCACGGGTACTGATCGATCAGCCTCGCGGGGTACTTCAGCCCGTCTTCCAGTGGGGCGTCTAGCTGGGGCCCGAACGTGATGGCTCGGGGGGAGCCGACCTCGAGGATGAGCTCCTCGCGCAGCTCCTCTTTCTCCGATTCGATCGCCTCGTGCAACTGCAGGAGGCAGCGCTGACGCAACTTGTGGTTGGTCGACCAGTCGGTCTCATCGAAAGCCCGCCGGGCGGCGTCGATCGCCCGGTGCATGTCCTCTTTCGACGCGTCGGCGACTTCGCCGAGCGACTCCTCGGTTGCCGGGTTGATGTTCGTGAAGGTGCCGGCCTGGCCGTCGACCAGCTTGCCGTCGATCATCATCTTCGGCTCGAACCGGACCTTTACGGTGTCAGTCATATCTGTCACTCTCTTTTGACTCGTTAGAGGGCGGCCCGCTGGGCACTGATTACCCTACGGAGAGCCTTACTGGAAACTAGCCGATTGGCAACGTGCAATTTCTGCGGGGGTTGGCTACTGGGGATCGAACAGCACGGGTAGTGATGTCGGGGACCGGAAAACCTGCCCGCGGATGTGCGGGTCGTCCCCGTCCGGGTCCAGCCGCAGATTCGGCAGTCGGTCCAGCAAAAGGTTGATGGCGGTGCGCATCTCGAGCCGCGCCAGATGCATACCGAGGCAGACGTGCAGGCCGTGCCCCCAGCCCAGGTTTGCCTTGGCTTGTCGGTGAATGTTGAACGTGTCGGGATCCGGGTAGCGATCCTCTTGCCGGTTCGCCGAACCCAACATCGGCATCACCGTCGCCCCGGCCGGGATCGGCACCCCGCCGAGTTCGGTGTCGCGGGTCGTGACCCGGGTGATCGTCAGCAGCGGTGGCTCCCACCGCACGCCTTCCTCGATCGCCTGTGGTAGCAGCGAGCGGTCCGCGCGGATCGCGTCTAACTGCAATGGCTCCGACAACAGACCGAAGAGCAGGCTGCCCAGCGACCGGTAGGTCGTCTCGACGCCTGCGGGGAGCAGCAGCCGAAGGAACGAGAAGATCTCTTCGTCGGCGAGCTTTTCCCCGTCGATCTCGGCCGCACCGAGCGCGCTGATCAGGTCGTCCTTCGGCTCGGCGCGGCGGGCCTCGAGTACCGGGGCAAAGTAGTCGCACAGGGCCGCCGATGCCGCAAGCCCGCGTTCCGGGTTCATCAGCCAACTCAGCAGCGAAATCGACCACCGCTGGAACTGCGGATAGTCCTTTTCCGGCAACCCCAACAGGCCCGCGATGATCTGGCTCGGATAGTCGAAGGTGAACTCCTTCACCAGATCTGCCTTGCCATTGGGTGCAAACTTGTCGATCAGGCTATTTGCCACCCGGCCGACCAACTCGTCCTGCCAGCGCGCCAATGACTTCTGCGTGAACGCCTTCGATATCAGCGAACGCAGCCGCCCGTGGATCGGCTCGTCCATGCCGAGCATCACGCCTTCGCCCAACACGGGCCCGAACGCCGCGATGACGGCGGCCGAGGAGAACGTCTCGTTGTCGCGCAGCATTTGTTGGACATCCTCGTGGCGATACACGATGAACATCGGCAGGGATTCCTCGTGTGGAAGCGCTCCCGACGTCTCGAGTCGCTGCACCGGTTCCTCGCGGCGCAGTCGCGCCAGTTCGGTGTACGGGTCGCGCACATCGCCGGATATCGCGTCGTCGAAAGAGCCGAAATCCTCGAGATCGTCAAATAGCTGTTCCATGCTTACCTCTCAGTCCCCTTCACTCCCCTGATTTCTCTGGCGGCGCTTGGCCGCCAACGATTTCTCTGGCGGCGCTTGGCCGCCAACGACGCCAAGCGCCGCAACACCGGCTGCGGCAGAACGCGCGCGACCAACACCATCGCCCGTTGACCCGCGGTCAACGGATACGCCCCACCCCGCATCGAGCCTTGTCTGGGTATGCCGAGCACGATCCGCGACATGTGGTGCATGCCCGAAGACGGGAGAATTCTGTTGAAAGCCAACAGCATCGAAGCGTCCGGGCCAACGCCGCGGCGGCGGAACGACTTCTCGTCAGCCAGCGCCTTGAGCAGTCCGTCGGTGAACCGCTCCGCTGGTCTGGCAAAACTGACCGCGAATCGCCCGCGGGTGTTCATCGTGTTGTGCAGCCGGGCGTAGGGGCCGTCGAAATTGCGATCATCGGTGGTGCCCGCGTCGGTGATGATCTCGGTGTCATACGTGCCGGCGACCAAAACGGTGACACCGAGACCGAAGGGCGCGATCTCGCACGCCATGGACTCACCCCAGCGCTCCAACGCTCCCTTGGCCGCCGAGTACGGCGCGGTGCCCGGTTGACCGCGCACCCCGGCCGCGCTGGATACCAACACGATGCGCCCCTCACCCGCTGCCCGCATCGACGGCAGCAGAGCCTGGGTCAGCGCGACGGGGCCGAGGACACTGGTGGCGAACATCTTCTGCCACAGCGCCGTATCGGTCTCCTCCACCATTCCGGCGGCGGAAATCCCGGCGTTGTGCACCAGCGCACAGGGTGCGCCAACGGCTTCTTCGATTGTCTTGGCCGCCGCGGAGATTGACGCGGCGTCCAAAAGGTCGAGCTGCACACCGATCAGCCGGTCGTCGTCTGCACCAGCGCCTGCCGCCTCCCGTAGGAGTGGAACCCCGTGGTCGGGCGTGCGCATAGCCGCGACCACGCGCCACCCCTCGCGGTACAGGCGGACGGCCGATGCGAAACCCAGTCCCCGGGACGCACCTGTGATGACGACGGTGCGCGGATCAACCATTCTTGCTCGCACAGGGGCCGGTACCCGGCGGCGGCGGGTCGACGTGGGGCCGTCCATTGGGCTCCCCGCTCATCCAGGTCGACCAGATGCCGACCGAGTACGGGCCTGGAGCGCCTGCCTTCTCGTAAAAACCCTGCGGGTCATAGACTTTGGCCTCCGGGTAGGGCCACGGGCAGGCCACCGAGGTCGCCGCTTTGCTGACCTTGATGGCCGCGAACCAGGCCCCGTAGGCGAAGTAGGACACGTTGATGATCGCGAACATCACCAGGAAGGTGCCGAGTACCGGACGGCTTGGGAAGATCTTCGCTTTCGCGGCCAGCTTCTCTGCCACCGACTTCCCGGTGTCGTCGCGATAGCAGAGTATGGCCGCGGGCACCATCACGAAGGTCACCGAGAACGACTCCCAGATCAGCGGGAATTGGAATGTCGTGCCGGTGAATACCGAGCCCCAGGGAATCACCTGCGAGTAGATGTACATGCCGGCGTGCACCAGCTGGATCTCAAGCCACGCGTCAAAGACGAAGCCGATCGCACACGTCAGCAGACCCAGGCTGACCAACGGGTGTCGCGATACGAAACTCTCCGGTCCGTATTTGGCCTGCAGCTTGCGCAGGATCCAGACCGCCGGGAAGTAGGGACCGAAATAGAAAGTGACGTAGCCGAATACGACGAACGGTTCCACGGTTGGTGATAACGACACCAGCGGCCAGGACTCCGGCCAGTGGATCAGATCGGGGTTGTAGACCGCGAAGGGCGCCCAGTTCATGATCGGGTCCTGCCACACGATCAGCGTGGTGCACAGGAACATCAGCATCACCGGACTGCCCGGGTTCCGCCGCCAGCCCCTGATGAATACCACCAGCAGCACCAGCAGCATGATGATCGTGGAAATGTGCAAGAAAGTGATGTAGTCCAGCCCGAACAGGAACCGGACGGGGCGTGGCCGGCCGTGCACGTTGGGGTTGGCGACCCGCGGGTCCAGGGCGACGCGGCAATTCGCGATGAAGAAGAGCACGAACGCCGCCAGCGCAGCGCCGGCGATCCAACCGCCCCACCCCTTGCGCTCGCCGCCGCCAGGCCGGGCGGGCTTTTCGCCTGCCTTTAGAGGTGCGGATTGTTCCGTAGACATCGAGTCAGCCTTCCTCTCCGAAACGATCGACCAGATGAGAGTTGATGCCATCGGCATCGAGGGTCCGCGCCACCAGATAACCGGCGCCCATCCACGCCCGGCGGGTCCACTTGCCGAATGACACCCGGGTGCCGGGCGCGCCCGCCGCGGCGGGCATCATCTTGACCCGCTCCAGCGCCTCTTTCACACCACGCGGACTAAGTGGATGGGCGTCGGTGAACGCCCGCACCAGCGTCTCGGCGACGTCGCGGTTGACCGGCGGCACGCAATATTCGGGACGCCGCCCGCCATACTTCTTCGCGTAACGGTCGAGGAAGTTCTGACCGATCTGATTGGCTTCGTCGTACTGGTCGACCCCGATCCACCCCATGAACGCGTTCCACATGATCGGGTTCACCCACGCGTTCTGGAAAGCCGTCGTGGTGAATCGCGGCGGGTCCCAGTCGACCGCCTGCAGCGCGGGGTTGATGAACACGATCCCGAAACCGAAGCCCAGATGCACGATCGCTTCCGCCTTGGCATCGTGCAGGATGCGCACGGCTTCATTGATGTCCTGGGCGGTCTGCGCGATTGCCACCTCCGCGACGATGCGAATGCCCTTGCGCCGAGACGCGTTTCGCAGATTCTTCAGGTAGCTCTCGCCGATCAGGTTCTGCTCGACCAGAACCCCGATTTCGGTCAGCCCGCGTTTGGCCACCAGGTCCGCGATGAAAATCGGCTCGTCGGTCATCGATCCCTGCGGGAAGGAGAATGTCCATTCGCCCAACCAGTCATCGGTGCCGGTGACGCTGATGGCCGGCACCTTGAACCGCTCCTGGATGGCTTCGCGGGTGGGCACGCAGTTGTCGGTGATGTGTGGCCCGAACACCACCAGACAGCCTTCTTCGACGAGTTCGCCAAACGCATCGATGACCGCCTTGACCGATCCCTTGGGCAACCCCTCGACTTCGCGGTAAATCATCTGCACGGGCCGGTCCATCAACCCGTGCTCAACGGCCTCCTCGAATACCAGGTCGAAGCAGCGCGTGAAGTCCGCGAGCATCTCTTCGGGGAACCCCGGTGGCAGCGTGAAGTCCATCAGGTAGCCGACCTTGATCGGCTCGGCGGTGCTTTCGTAGGACATCTGACCTCCCGGGTGACGCACTCACTCGCACGGATCTACATGCTGACCTAATATTTGTTCAGACCGTAGCGGCGGCGGTATACCGCGTCAATCATCAGATCCATCCGCTCCGCCCAGATAGACCTCGACCATCTCGCCCAGAGCCCTGCCCACTGCCACGTCGTCGGTGAGCGGCCCGGCGATCGCGGCCCGGGCCGCCTCACGCATGGTCAGGCCCTCCGCGACAAGCTGGGCTGCCGCGATGAGCACCCGAGTCGATGCGACCTCACGCAGGCCGCCGGCTTCCAGGCGCCGGATGGCCTGCCCGAAGCGCACCAGCTCAGCGGCGGTGGCACCGTCCACGCCGGCCTCGTGTGCAACGATCCCCTCTTCGATATCGGCTGCGGGAAAACCGAATTCGATGGCGACCATCCGCTGACGTGTCGAATCCTTGAGGTCCTTGAGCACGCTTTGATAGCCGGGATTGTAGGACACCACAAGGCCGAATCCGGGCGCCGCGTCCAGCGTGACACCGAGACGTTCGATGGGCAGCTGTCGCCGGTGATCCGCAAGCGGGTGCAGCACCACGGTCGTGTCTTGTCGGGCTTCCACCACTTCGTCGAGGTAACAGATCGCACCCTCGCGCACCGCCCGGGTCAGCGGACCGTCCATCCAAACTGTCTCGTCGCCCCGGAGAAGATACCGCCCGACAAGGTCCGCGGTGGTGAGGTCGTCATGGCAGGCAACGGTGATCAGCGGCCGACCGAGATCGTAGGCCATCGCCTCGACGAATCGGGTCTTGCCGCAACCCGTCGGCCCCTTCAGGACGAGCGCCAGGCCCTGGCGATATGCCGCCTTGAAAATGGCCTCTTCGCTGCCGACCGCCTGGTAATAGGGCCGTACCATCTCCGCCTCGGTGATCACGCCGTTCCGGCAAGCAAGCCCGGACTCGTTGGCCATAGCTTCCCTTCTGATACTCCCGGCGATTGGAGCCTAGCCGGAACAGATGTTTGTTTCAAGTGCCCAGACGGGCAGGTCCGGACCAGTGGTACACCAACTGCGTTCTGGGACTTGGCATCAGGGCCGAGTTTGGCTCGTCACGACACCTTCCGGCGAACCTCTGCCGAGCGCAGCGCGGACCGGAACAGTGGTCCGATCACACCGGCGAGTTGATCTGGTCGCGCAATCGTCGCATGCGCGGTGTTGCCGAACACCCTGCGCAGCGATTGCACGTCGGTTCCCGCGCCGATCGTCAGGCATACGCAGCCAGTGCCTCGACGGCGAGCCTCGGTCAGAGCGCGGCGCGCGTCAGCAGCACCGTAGGCGCGTTCGTATCCATGGTCGTACGCGAGTCCGTCGGAAAGCACCACCAACAGCCGGCGTGACGTACCTCCGCGCGTCTCCAAGACCGCCGAGCCATGGCGGATGGCCGCGCCGAGCCGCGAGAACGCACCGGGCTCCAGGCTGTTCAATCGCCTCATGACTTGGGCGTCGAAGTGGTCGTCAAATCGCTTGACCGGCACCATGTTCACCGCTCTGCGTCCCTGCGAGTAATAGGCGTAGAGCGCAACCCGGTCACCCAGGTCGTGCAATGCGACGGTCAGGTTGGCGACCGCCGCGCGCTGTTGTTCGTGCACCGTGCGCCCCAGGGTTCCGGGCTCCGCCGCGGACCCCGACACATCGAGGAGGAGCAGCACCGACAGGTCGCGCCTGCGCCGAAGGCTGTCGAGGTATACCGCTTCGTCGGGCACCGACCCGGCCCGCACCTCGACGCGGGCTTCAACGGCCGCGTCGAGGTCGATGTCGTCGCCCTGGTACTGGCGGTGGCGACGGTACAGACCCATTCCAAGTCGCGATAGCGGCCGCCGCATGCCGATTGCGTCCTCAATCGCCTGGGTCGCCGACGCCTTGATCTTCGGCTCGACCTCCCGCACGGTGCACCACGCGGGCCGGTAGCTTTTTCGCGTGACGTCCCATTCGGGATAGCTCACGCCGTCCGCGGCGGTTTTCGTTTCGCGGTCTTGAACATCCGTGACGTCCTCGCTCGAGGTTGAGGCCAGCGACGACACGGCGTGCGGACCGCGGTTCGCGGAGTTCGTGCGGTGCGTCGGGGTGTCCGCGCCGGGCGGCCCGCCGCCGCTACCGGTCTTCCGCGCCGACGACAGCATTTTCTTCAACCACTTGCCGATGAAGCCGCCACCACCAACCGGGCTGGTGAACAGATCTGGATCGTCGGAATCGTCGATCTCGCCTTCATCGAGTTCCGCTAGTTCCTGCGCGCCACGGCCCCGCGGGACGTGCCGGGGGTTCGACTGGCCCTGTTGTTCGGCCACTCGAGAGGATGCCGCGACCACCTTCGCGGCGCGTATCACGCCGAACTGCGGCGCCGGGTCGTCGATGGCAGTCCGTCCGGCGGCAATGCCCAGCGAGGCGGCGGGCGAATCGCTGCGCCCAGCGATATCGTGGTCGCCGACCGACGCCAGGATGCGTGGTAGCAGCTCGGCATTGCTGACCAATGCGCGGTGGCCCTCGACCGCGAGGTAGCGCCTGGCCATCCGGGGGCGGCGGAGAAGGAAACGCATGACGTCGGGATCCAGGCTGCCAGCGGCGATCATCGATGCGTGTACGGCGATGGCCTCGAGTCTCGCACGGGCTCGCGCCGCAGCATCGATATAAATCGTCTGGCCGTCCGTCCACGAAGGCTCACCCGGTTGCAACTCGTCGACCGCCACCGGTCGGCCGGCAAGCGCAGAGGCAAACATGCCGAGTCCCTGCAACCGGTCGTCACGAGCGTCGTCTGCCACGCCCGACCTCCGAACCCCCGGGGACCCCGTTGACCAAATATCTGTTCCAACGTAGAGTCCGGTGTCGCTGCAGTCAATCGGACCAGCTGCGCAGTAATGACCGGATGTGCCGAAGTGCCTACGGTCAGGCTTGTTGACCAAATATCTGCTCCGCCGTAAAGTCCGGCTTGGCCGCAGTCAGCAGTCAGTCGTTGCAAAGTCGACGCAAAGTCGATAAAGGAACCTCCCAACAAAGTGGATTTCTCATACCCGGCGGACGTCGAACGGTTCCGCGCCGAGTTGCGTGAGTGGCTGTCCGCGAATCTGACCGATGAGCTGATCGCCGCCCGACGTCCCTCCGGCCACAACGACGTGGTATTCGAGACGTTGCGCACCTGGAATCGCACGATGGCCGACGCCGGCTGGGCGGCCGTGTCCTGGCCCCGAGAATATGGTGGCCGGGGAGCGACGGTGCTCGAGCAGCTGGTCTACACCGAGGAGACCACCCGTGCCCGGGCGCCATTGCCGCTCAACGTCATCGGCATGAACAACATTGCGCCGGCCATCATGCAATACGGCACTGAATCCCAGAAGACAACGCTGCTCCCCCGCATGATGCGCGCCGACGACATCTGGTGCCAGGGAATGTCAGAACCCGAAGCGGGATCCGATCTCGCTGCGCTGCGCACCAGGGCAGTGCGCGATGGTGACGACTTCGTCGTCAACGGCCAGAAGATCTGGACCTCACTCGGGCATCGGGCGCAGTGGTGTCAGTTGTACGTGCGCACTGATCCGGATGCCCCGAAACACAAGGGGATCTCCTGCCTGATTGTCGACATGAGGCTGCCGGGCATCCAGGTTCGACCACTCGTCACGCTCAACGGCGACACCGATTTCGCCGAAATCTTCTTTCACGATGTGCGGGTGCCGGCCGATGCGTTGCTCGGGCCGCTGAATGCCGGTTGGCAGGTGGCCACCACCACGCTCAGCCACGAGCGCGCCGGAGCCGCGCGGCTGTACGCCGAGATGCAGGTGCGCTTAGAAGAACTGGTCGCTGACATTGCCGCGGCGCAGGCCGCCGACGACCCGGTGACACTGCGGCGCCTCGGCGAAATAGCGCTTCGCATAAAATATCTCGAGGTGCTCTGCCAGCGATCGATCTCGGCGACGCTGCACGGCGGGGACGCCTTCGGGTCGGCCAGCCTCGCCAAGACCGTGTGGGGGGAGATTGGACAAGACCTGGCTGCCCTGGCCTACGACGTGTTGGGCAACCACGGTAGCAACGCCTCGTGGGCAAACTACCGTCTGACCTCGCGCTCACTGACCATCGCGGGGGGCACCAGCCAGATCAACAAGAACATCACCGCACAGCGCGTACTCGGGTTGCCACGCAAATGAATCTCGAACTCACCGACGAGCAAGTGGCACTGCGCGACACCACACGGCGTTTTCTAGCAGAAAAGGCGCCGATTTCGGGTCATGTGCGCAAGCTGCTCGACGATCCGACCGGCGTAGATGAGCAGGTCTGGCGCGGTCTCGCCGACCTCGGGACGACCGGACTGCTGGTGCCGCAGGACTACGGTGGCGCCGGCATGACGATGGTCGAGGCCGGTCTCGTTGCCGAGGAACTCGGCGCCGCCCTGCATCCGGGACCGTGGCTGTCAAGCGCGGTTGCCGCGACGCGCACGCTGACCCGGCTCGACGTCAACGGGACTGCCGCCAAGCTGTTGACCGGGATCGCTGACGGCACCACGATCGCGGCTGTCGGCTTCTTGGATTCCCAGAACACCTCCGTTGTCGCGGCCGAGCAAGGCTCGGATGCCGCAGACGTCGTGCTGCGGGGCGAGATCGCGTGCGTGCCCGACGCCGCGGCTGCCGACACCCTGCTGGTGCTCGCCGAGGATTCAATAGGTACAGCGCTTTTCACGGTAAAAACTGATTCATCGGGGATCTCGGTGACACCCGAGCCCGGTATCGACCGGACCCGCAAGCCGTGTCGTGTCACGCTCAACGACACGTCCGCACATCGGCTGGCCACTCCCTCGTCAGAAGCCGTCGACGCTGTGATCGATGACGTGCTTATCGCCAATGCCGCCGACGCGCTCGGCGCTGCACGAGCCGTCATGCATCTCGCCATCGAATACGCAAAGGTGAGAAAGCAATTCGGTCAGCTCATCGGGTCGTTTCAGGCAATTCAGCATCTGTGCGTCGACATGTACGAAACTGTCGAGCTGGCCCGCAGCGGAGTGATCCATGCGCTGTGGACCGCCGACAACGCCGACGCCGACGAGCGGCACCTGTCCGCGTTGCGGGCGAAAGCGTTTGCAGGACGGCTGGCCACCGTCGGTGATACCGCGATCCAGGTATTCGGGGGTATTGGCTACACCTGGGAGCACGACGCTCACCTCTACCTCAAACGTCTGCTCAGCTGGAGCACGTTCCTCGGTGGACCTGACCGCTATCTCACTGAACTCGGTGCGCGCCTTGCGGAAAGGGCTCTGAAATGATCGATTTCACTGATCAGGTTGCGATCGTCACGGGAGCGGGCCGAGGGCTCGGTCGTTTGTATGCGCTGGAGTTGGCTCGGCGCGGTGCCTCGGTGATCGTGAACGACCTGGGCGGAACGATGCACGGCGAAGGCTCCGATGCCAGCGTCTCCGACGCGGTCGTCGACGAGATCGCGCGCGCCGGTGGGGTCGCGGTGGCTTCACACGATTCGGTGGACAGCCGCGAGGGCGGCGAAGCGATCGTCCGCACCGCTATCGACCGGTTCGGTCGCCTCGACGCAGTGGTGAGCAACGCCGGCATCTTCAACAGTGTGCCTTTCGAGGATCTGTCGCCGGCCGACTGGCGGCGGATGCTGAGCGTGCACCTGGACGGCGGGTTCTATTTGAGCCAGCCGGCATACCGAGCGATGAAGACGGCCGGGTACGGGCGGTTCGTCTTCATCTCCTCCTCCGGGGGCATGTTCGGACAGCCGCTGGAAGCCCACTACGCGGCGGCCAAGGCGGGCCTCGTCGGGCTGGCCAACGTTATCGCCATCGAAGGTGCCCAGCACGGGATCCTCGCGAATACCGCTCTGCCGTTCGGCTTTACGCGCATGGTCACTGAGACGGTCGGGGATCCCAAAGCGCTTGAGGCAACGGGATTCCTGAAGGTGATCCAGCCTGACCTAGTCGTGCCGATCGTGGCATTTTTGGCCAGTCGGGCCTGCGAGTTCACCCATCACAACTATTCGGCCTGTGCCGGACGTTTCTCGCGAGTATTCGTGGGCCTCGGCGAGGGTTGGCTCGCCGAACCGGGCAGCAACCCCACAGCCGACGACGTCGCGGCGCACCTCTCCGAGGTTTCAGCCACCGAGCCGTTCACCGTTCCCGGCTCGATCTTCGAAGAGGTCTTCGCGGTCTGCGAAAGGCTGGGCGTCAACGTGTTTTCACAATGACCCCGCCACACCCGATGTCGAGCAGCCATGGACATTGAACACCTCCTGACCACCACCAGGTCGGCACGAAGGTCGCTCGATCTGGATGCGCCCGTGGACATCGACGACATCCGCGAATCGCTTCGGGTCGGGCTGCAGGCCGCGAACGGCTCCAATGCGCAGTCCTGGCGATGGTTGGTGGTCACTGACGCCGGGCTGCGGGAACAACTGGCGGGCCTGTACCGCGACGCCTATCTGCTGCGAGTCGGCGGGCAGATGCTCGGCGATCTGCTACCGGCAGGCACCCCGGAGGGCCGGCTCATGTCGTCCACCGAGTGGCTGGTTGAGAACTTGGCGAAGGTGCCATTGCTGGTAATCCCTTGCTACCAGCCGTATCTGCCGCGCATCGATGGCGACGAATCTTTCTACCAGGCCACCCTGTACGGCTCGATCTTCCCAGCGGCATGGAACTTCCAGCTGGCGCTGCATGCCCGCGGCTACGGGACGTGTGTCACGACTCTGCATTTGCATCAGGAAGACGCCGTTGCCGAGCTGCTGCAGATCCCGGACAGCTACGCGCAAGGTTGCCTGCTGCCAGTCGCCCGCCTGCGTGCCGGTCACACCTTTCGGCCCGCGCCCAGACGCGCGCTTGACGAGGTCGTCGCCGTCGACGGCTGGAACGGCCCGCCGATCTGATGCCGAGATGAACCGCGCCGGAATGCGTCGTTGAAGCTGGGCGGCCTGACGACAGCAACCTGGTAGCGTTAAACCAAATATTCGGTCGCCAATGAGGCGACCTTTGTCGGGCGGGAGCCGTGGAGGTGTCGTGGGGCTTCAGCAACCATCCCAGGCTGCTGCCGCCCGACCCGCTGCGCGCCTAGACTTGCCCGATGCCGATTCGTTGGTGCGAGCAGGTCGACCGGGACGTTCTCGCATGACGCCGCGCGGAAGAGGTGCTGCCAAACACATCCCAGACTTGGCGGACGATCGCGGAGGCGCGTACGACGACGGCACTCGCCGGACCGAAATCCTGCAAACCGCCGCGTCGTTAATTGCCTCCTCGGGTTTGCGGACCTCTCTGCAAGAGATCGCCGACGCCGCGGGCATATTGCCGGGAAGCCTGTATCACCATTTCGAATCGAAAGAAGCGATCCTCGTCGAGCTGGTGCGGCGGTATTACGCCGACTTGGACCGCATCGGCGAGATCGCCCACCAGAAGTTGGACAAGCCCGACTCGCGCTCCGCCGCTGACGAGATCTTCGAGTTGGGATCTGCGATCGCGCGCTGCGCGGTGCAGCATCGCGCCGCTCTACAGATGTCGTTCTATGAGGCGCCGAGCGCGAATCCGGAACTCGTAGAACTGCTTCAAACACCGCCCACCGCGGTCCAGCAGGCGATGCTGCAAACGCTGCGCGCCGGTAGGTGGAGCGGCTACATCAGATCCGATATCGATCTGCCGACGCTGGCCGACCGTATCTGCCAGACGATGATGCACGTCGGACTGGACGTCGTTCGACACAACGCCGCAGCCGACCAGACTGCGGTCGTGTTGTGCCGCATCATGTTGCATGGCCTGGCCAGTCGACCGCACAGTGACAAGGAATTGGATCGCTCCCCTGCTTTCGCGGCGGCCGAGGCGGCAATCAAGACCTGGAGCGACGAAAGCGAATCCGACGCCAACGACAAAGCCGCCCATGTCCGTGCGGTAGCACGAGCCGAGTTCGGCCGAAAAGGTTACGAGGTCACCACCATCAGGGACATCGCCTCTGCGGCGGGATTGGGTACCGGGACCGTCTATCGGCTGATCGGGTCGAAAGACGAACTGCTCGCCTCGATCATGGAGTCGTTTGGCAAGAAAGCCGGCGGCGGATTCGCCAGCGTTCTGCGCACCGACGCCACGCCGGTCGAAAAGCTCGATGCGCTCAGTTGGGTCAACATCAACGCGTTGGACCAATTCCCCGACGAGTGGAAGATCCAGCTCGCGTGGATGCGCCAGTCGCCGCCGGACACGCCGAACCCGGGGCTGGCGTTCACCATGCGACTACGACAGCTGCGAGCACTGTTGTCGGAGGGAATCCAGTCGGGCGACATCCGGATCGAGGACCCCCCGTCCCTCACGATGCTGTCGCGCTACGTGATGGACATCCTGTGGATGCCGGAAAACATCGTGCGGGCTCAGGGCAAGCACGCAGCACTCATCAATGCCCGTGACACCGTGGTGCGCGGCGTCGCCGAACGCGGCGGACGCAAGTAAGAGCGACTTCTCCAAACACTCACCGGTGGCGGCGCCGTCCACGCATACTTGCGGTGTGCGCCGTTCGGGCCCGGAAATTCATGTCGGATGGCCCTTCACCAGCCTTGTTGTACCAAATATCTGTTCCCCGTAAAGTACACCGGAGCCTTTACGGTAGGCATCCCAAGAGAGGATAGAAATGACTGGTATCGATCAGTTCCGCTACGACGGCAAGCGGGCGTTGGTAGTCGGAGGTGCCACCGGCATGGGCGCCGCGGCGGCCAAGATCGTCGGCGCGCTCGGAGCTGAGGTCATCAACATGGACTACGCGCCGGTCGAGTCCGGCCTCGGCCGCGGGATCCAGGTGGACCTTCGGGACCCGGCGTCGATTGACAACGCCCTCGAGCAGGTCGGCGGACCCGTCGACGCCCTCTTCTCTGCCGCCGGTATCGCCGACGGTCCAGACCTGATGAAGATCAACTTCATCGGGCATCGGCACGTGATCGACCGACTGATGAGCGGCGGCCACCTGAGACGCGGTTCGGCCATCTGCTTCATCTCCTCGGTGGCCGGCATCGGGTGGGAAACCGATTTACCGCGGCTCCAGGAGTTCTTGGCCACGCCCGACTTCGAGTCGGCAGACGCCTGGGTCAAAGCCCACGAGGCGGACAACTTCGGCCATTACGGCACCAGCAAGCAGGCCATCAACGCCTACGTCGCAACGCACGCATTCCCATTCCTCGCGAAGGGCGTGCGCATCAACGCGATCTGCCCCGGCCCGACCGACACTCCCCTGGCCCGGGCCAACGCCGACCTCTGGCTGACTTTCGCGCAGGACTATCGAGAAGCCACCGGCGCCGAGGTCCACACGCCGGAGCAGATGGGCAACGTGATGGCGTTCCTCAACAGTGACGCCGCCGCCGGTGTCAACGGCGTCACGCTCCTTGTCGACTACGGGCACGTCAATTCATCGAATACCGGAACTTTCGCAGCCGGCAAGCCGATCATCGACTTGCTGATGGGCCGGATCTCGCTCACGTAGCCGGCCACGCACATTTACCCCCGAAGACGGCCTTAAGGCTGGTAGAAAAAGGCGTGCGGCGAGAGCACGCGTGCAAGCGGCTGTCCGAATGGAGGTGCGCGGTGGGAGGCCGGTTCGTCACCGCGGCGGTGACCGTTCTAGTGGTAGCGGCATCCTCCGCGGGATGCTCTAGTGCGGAAAAAGTGACGCAGAAAACCGCTCGGATCACTGTCGACAACAACACCCGCACCTCGCACGCCGTCACCTGCAATCAGGTGCAGTGGTTGTTGACCGCGAACATCGCCGCCGCGCCGGCAAGTGTCCGCGTATTGCTCAAGCTCGATTCCGAAAAGCCGAAGCTGGAATCGGTCAATATCGACAATTTCGCGGGCTTCACCGGCGTCGCCGACGTCGGTGCGGGTGATGCGAAAGCCGCTTTCGCCAACGGCACCTACACGATCACGGGCACGGCCGAAGGATCTCAGCGCAACGATCCACGCGTCTCCGTTACGGCACCCTTCAAGATCGAGATGGTCTGCTAACAGCGCGCATCAGATCGACGTCAGGGTTCCGCTGCCCACCGCGTCGACGATGTCGTCGATCACCGAGACGGTAGGACGCCATTTGCGGTGCGGTGATCAGGTCACGCAGGTCGACAAAAAGTTCCGTCGGCAAGTTCGCTGGCCCAATTGGTGTCCCGTCCCAGCTGACCAACGTCCAGCCATCCTGCGGATCGCCCTGAATCACCACCTGCCTCGTCAATCCCTAAATGGAAACACCCACCCCGGCACCATTGGGAATCGGACGCGGCGCGCAGCGACGACGTTTGCGCGTGCGCAAGTAGCAGTTGCCACTGGTTCAATCCCAACTTGTTGAATGTGGCCAGGAGGGCGTGGTCTGCAGCCATGCTCTTCTAGGCGGTGATCGGGTGTGGCTCGCTCAATCCCTGTCGCCTGCTGGCTGACTACTTACTGGCTTGCCA
>NZ_JBKQTQ010000019.1:0-7623 GCF_052143115.1 Mycobacterium sp. | reverse complement strand
GAGCCGGCATCGGTTCCCCGAAGCTGAAGCTCGTCCGGGGTGTGCAGCACCGTGCTGAACCCGAACGCCCGCGCGAAGGCTTCCGCGCGGACCAGGTCTGGTTTCTCGAACTCCAGCCAGGCCAGATCACGGACCTTGATCAGGGGGTTGCACGAGCGGCCCGGGTGCTCGCCCCGCAGCGCTCCCTGCTCGCTGTGCAGGTCTTTGTGGGCCTCGACGTGTGGTGTCACGGTGTCTCCTCGATCTACTGACGATATCGTCACTTACTTAACACCCCGCCGTCAAGCCTTTCTGACGAAATCCTCAATATTGATGTTCTCTGCTAACATCGGCGCATGACCGAGGCGCAACCAGTCGCCGACAACCGCCTGGAACGGCGCAAGATGCGCACCCGCGCGGCACTCGTCCGCGCCGCGCAGACTTTTGTCGCGGCCGGCAAACTCAACGTGCCGGTGCTCGAGATCACCCAGGCCGCGGACGTCGGGATGGGTTCGTTCTACAACCACTTCGACAGTAAGGAAGAGCTATACCAGGCGGCGGTCAACGAGGTGCTCGACGAACTCGGCGCGATACTCGACAAGCTCACCGCCGAAGGCGAGGATCCGGCGGAGACATTCGCCCGAAGTTTCCGGCTAATCGGGCGGCTGTTCAGGCGGCGCCCGGAGATGTGCCGGGTGCTTCTCAACGCCGGGTTGACGTTGATCTCCGCTGACCGCGGCCTGGCTCCGCGGGCTCTGCGTGACATCAGTGTCGCTGGGCGAGCCGACCGGTTCACCGTGGACGATCCTGAGCTCGCATTGGCGGTGGCAGGCGGCGCGCTGCTGGGGCTGGGCCAGCTGCTGCATGACCAAACCGAACGCAGCGATTCCGAGGCGGCCGATCGCGCCACCCGCGACGTGCTGATCATGTTCGGCCTGCCTGCCGACGAGGCCGCGGAGATCTGCCGTCGACCGCTGCCTGACCTCGACGAGCTGACCGAGCCCGACTCCGCGGCGTGACCTGCATCGACACGTTTGGTTGAGCGTGCTCGCGAATATCCCGTACAAGGTGATGGCGAAACTGGCGAGCCAGATACCCGTCGGCCGCGCCGGCCGCCCCCAATAGGTGGCCCGACGCTGAATCGCTTCGACGCGGCGCTGGGCAGCGTAGAGCTCTCGGATGTGTCGCGAACCTATCTTCGAGTTGAGGCCGATGTGCTGCGCGCGGTGATAGACCTATTTGCCGAACGTAGATGAGCGCATTGATTCTCTTGTCTCCGGGGCTTTCTCGACACCTGACACCTTCTATCCTCGGGACGCGCAGTGGCCTCCACATGTTGCATGCACTGTGCGATGGCGCTTGCAGGAAGGCGCAACGCCAATACAGTTGGAAAACCGAGCGATTCACAGGAAAATATTCTTACTTTCGCCGTCATGTCGCTGTGGCTCTTTGCGAGGAGCGCGACCGAATGGTCCGACTCCTGCGGGGTGATTCAGTCAGATGCTCGCGCTGGCTGACGAACTGAAGCTGGGGGCGCGCCGCTGAGAACGCGTTGCTCGATGAGTTCAGCGCCCCGAGCGACACCGCCGGTCGCTGCGAAACCCGCGGCGACCCGCCGCACGCCGTATGTCATCGCCTGTCGGACCTTAGCCGATAGCCGAGCCGCGGTCAGCTTCCTCGCCGGCGGACGGGTTCCGCAGCGCGCCACCTCCACCCGCCGTGCGACCTCGAATTGGTCCCGCCCAAACGGCACCACGCACACCGGAACGCCTCGGGCAAGGGCGAATGGCTGCCAGTTGTACCGACACCGAACGCTTCATCAGCCACACTGTAAATATGTCGATAGTAGCCCAGCTTCGGCGTCGCTGCAACGGTTTTCGCGTTAGCACAGCGACAGCCGCCGGGAATTAGGCCGGGGCTGTGTCCAGCGCAGTTCTCGCGCTGTCCCTGCTGGCCGCAATCGACCCGGTCCGGATCGGGATCACGGCGCTCTTGATTTCACGGCCAAGGCCCATGCTCAATCTGGTTGCCTTCTGGGTCGGCGGGATGGCAGCGGGAATTGTGGCCGCTGTGGGTGCGCTGCTCTTCCTACGCGACTTGACGCTTTCGGTTGAGACAGCATTGGTTTCGGCCGCCAGCAGCCGGAGTGTCGCATACCTGCAGTTTGCCATCGGTGCTAGCGGTGTCCCTCGCCGCGCTGATGCTGGCGCGCTTCGGGGCGCGTCAGCGCACAGCCGTGCCGGTGACCGGCGGTGAGTCCGCGGTCCTGCTGCTAGAGCCGAACGCACCGACCGGCTCCAGCCGATTGTCGATCCGCGGCCGGCTCGAAGGCGGGTCACTGGCGGTAGCGTTTGTCGCCTGCGTCGCATTGGCGACGCCGCCTGTCGAGTACATTGCGGCGATCATCGCGATCATGGCATCGGAACCCACTGCTGCTGCGCAAGTTGGCGCGGCCCTCATGTTCACCGTCGTGGCGTTTACGGTCGTCGAGGTCCCCCTGATTACCTATCTCACGTCGCCGCTACAGAAACTCGCCGTCGTGCGGCGGCTCAACGATTGGATAAGCGCGCGACGCCAGGCCATTCCCGCCATTATGATCGGCGCAATTGGTTTCCTACTTTTGGTTTCCGGCCTGGGCAAGGTCTGATGACCGGGGACCGGCATCGGCGGGCATCGCGGTGACCGTGATATCAGGTCGATCCGGCGCACCGCCGGCCACGAGGTCGTCGAGGTCGAGCAGTGCTCGCCCGCAGACCTCGTGTGCCTCCTCCGCGGACAGCCCGTACACCACGAGCAAGTCTTGAGCTAGCCGATCGGCGGGCTGCGCGGCGTCACGCTCGGGCTGATTGTGAAGCAGCTGTGTGAGCCCGAACAGCGCTGCTGCGGTCTGACGTTTCCTCAGAGTTGGGACAACGACTACTACACGCGCTCCCAATCCTTGATCGCCCACCGCGAAATGTCGTCGGCGCTAGCGCCCAATTGCGGTTACTGGTAGTAGTAGCGGGGCCTTCTGGCCAGCTGGACGATGCCGCGGGGCCCCGCGAACACGTTGTGGCTCAAGATGATTTGAGGCCATATTGAGGGCCGAGGGTGGCGACGGCCTTCTTGAGCTCTTCGCCGATCTCGTCGAGACGATCCGCTTGCGAGGCATCGACGGCCGCACTGATCGCCGCGATCAGACTCCCGTCGGGTGTCAGCAGGGGTGTGGCGACGGCAAACGCGTCCGCGAGCGTGACTCCCCGGTTAAAGGCCAGGCGGCGGGACCGGATCTCGGGGAGCTCGGCGAGGAATTGTTGTATCTCGCCTGCCTGTTCTGGACTAGCGAGGTCGAGGAGGCGGTACATCTCCTCGTCGGGGACGTTGGCGAGCAACGTTTTTCCGGCGGCGCTGGTATACAGCTGTCGACGGGCGTGGATGCGCGCGACGAACCTCAGGCTCGGTGATTCTTCGCCCACCAGGTCGGTGAAGATGATGGCGTCCCCGACGCGCACCCCGACGAGGACGGTGCAACCTAGAAGGTTTCCCACCTCGGCCACGAACTGGTGATCGAGTGACAGCGCGGCCAGCTTGTTCGCGCGGGCCGCGAGGACAAACGGCCCGGGCCCAAGATGAAATCGGCGCTCTCTCTCGACGAGATATCCGCGGGCAAGCAGTCCATTGGTCAGCTCTTGAACCGAGCTCTTCGCCGCATCCAGAGCGGCTGCCAGCTCGGGCAAGGTCACGCCCCGCGGGCTCAACGACACCGTCTCGAGGATCTCGATCACGCGGTCGACCGTGCGATGCGGGCGGGCAGGCATGCGGCTGACGCTAGCAAGCCCTTCCGACCAGTTCAGACAGGGACTTGCAAAGACGCGGAAATCGCAGTACCGTTTCGACGCGATCCGGATATGCGTTTATATATCCGTAAATATGTACAGCGGCTGACCCCGACCCTTCTGATAGGGCCCGGGCGGGATCGAAAGGTGGGCGACCATGAGTGAGCCGTATGAGCTGTATCTTCGCGCGATGCGGCGGGTCGGTCACTACCGCTGGTTCTCTCTATTCACTGAAGCACGTCGGCTCACGGGTAGACCGGGCGCTGATCCGCGCGAGCCGAGGCCGACTGTCCATGAGCGGTCCGCAGCTGACGACGATGTTGCTCACGACGAAAGGCAGAAGAAGCGGCAAAGACCGAACGGTTCCGCTGCACTACGTGCGGGATGGCAAGAATCTCGTCGCCGCTTGCGAGAACTTCGGGCTAGAAGCAGCCTCCAGTTGGCCGAAGAACCTACTCGCCAACCCAACGGCACGTATCGAGATCGGCGGCACCGCTGCAAACTATCTGTCGCGACCCGCGACAGAGGAAGAAGTCACGCGCAACGTACCGAGGCTTATCGAGATGTGGCCCGCGCATGACAGCCACATGGAGCGAAATGGCGTGCGCCAAGTGATTGTCTTCGAGCCGCTAAACCTGAGTGCCTCACCGGGTCGCCGAAAGTGATCCGGGTATCCGGTTCTCCATCCATAAATCAAAGGTGACGAGCTCTTCGCCGCGCGACACAAAGGACTCTCGTCACGATGACCATCCACAACGCCTCACCGAGCACCCCGAGCGATGATCTGCCACGGGTCGATCCTCCCGACCGGGTCAGCCCCCCGATCCGCGCCTACGCCGCCTTCTTGGCGACCGGCGTAGGCCGGTGGATCGCGAAGAACATCGCGCCAAGGATCGACCCATGGCTGCTACGAGCGACCGGCGTGCAGAAGTGGGCGTAGCCGGTAGTTGGTTTCGGAATCCGTGACCGAAACGCTTGTTTTTTTGATCAAGAGGTTGACGGCTTCGGTGGGTCCGTTGCTGACGCGGCCGGCGCTGAGGAAGGCCAGAAACTCCTCGCGCCAGGTGGTGATGGCACGCGCCAGCCGGGCGATTTCAGCGACGCCGGAGTCGATACAGTACACCGTCCAGTGATAGAGGCGAGCGGCCGCGTCGTCGCGATCTTGGCAGCGGTAAATGCCCGCAGCGCGCAATTGGCCGCCAGTTCGCCGAAGGGTCCGTCTGAATAAACCTTTGGTACGTCGGACCGCTCACGCGTCAAACAAGCCGCCGCATTCGTAGCGCGCGGGTCAGTTGGGTAGCTCGCCTCGGTGGCCGTCCAAATCGCTGGTCGAGGAGGATCCCGTAGCCGTTTTGGCGCATGCTGACCCGAAGTTCCCGAGTGGGGATATAGTCACGAAGCCAGGCCCGCAAGGTGTCTGCCTCTTCGATAACTGACGCGTTGTGCACACCCAACTGCCGCAGCAGCGCCGGGACGGATTCGGGTTGCGCCGTCCCTGCGTCAGTGTGGCCCGAGTAACCACCAATCGCGCGAAGGCCGCTTGCCGGCATGGTGCTAGTTGACGCAGATGGTGCCGTTGGCATGCGTGCCGTCGCCGGTAAGGCACCCATGGGGGGGATCTTTTGGCAGGCCAGGCGGGAGGCAGTTTTGTCTCTCGTTGTCCCAGTACCAGCCGTAAGGGCAGTCGGCTAGGTTCACCGCCGGCGGAGTCGTCCGCAGCGAGGCCAACCCGACACTCGCCGCAGCTAACCCGGCGGCTGCCCATAGAGCGATCCTAAGGTTTTTCATCTCCATCGTTCTCCTTGCACGCAGATCGGCGTCTCCGCGAACGTGACTTCTGTCAGGCTCGAAACGCCCTGCTAAGAGTGTCGCCGTCGACACGGGCGAAAACCTCCATGCCACCCGCAGTCCCATATACCGGCTAGCACCTATTTCACTTACTTGTTCGTCGAACGCGAAAGGTTCTGGAGCATGGTCGATTCCGACGATCCGTCATAACCGCGATCAGCCATCTCCCCAACGCGGCTCCTTGACCCGCGCGGACGCAGACGGAGATGCTTTGGCGCGCGCAAATGCGGGGCCATCGGATCCGGAGTCAACGATCGCTGCTCGGGTCAACGTGATCGATTGTGACGATTCGTCAGCGACCCAGCCTGTTCGGCATTGCGTTCCTTTGTCGCTTGGTCGGCTGCGCGTCAGATACGTTGTGCTTCTAGCACGTCCCGAGGCTACCTCGATCTGTTTTCACAACGCACACCGACGGCGTGCAGTACCGGCAACAGACATCGACGCGCTAACCGAACCGCTGAAAGATGTTGTGAACCAGCGCAATTCTGACGGTTCGTCAGGAGGTCGCCACTTTGCGCCACTTTACCTGCTGGCAGGTGTATCCATTTGCCGGTGGCGGTAACGACATCTCTTCGTCGAGCCCGCATGCTTTGAAACAGGTCGCGACAGCAAGGAGCTGCGGGTAATCGCTTGCCAAGAGCGATATCCAGCTGACCGCCCAGGAAGGGTCCAACGTGATCCGCCACCGCGAAGAGATGAGCCCCGTCAGGAGTAACGGAAGATGAGTCCCCAGACCGAAGTCACAGCTGAAACGAAGCGTCGGCATCAAGTCGTCATCATCGGATCGGGATTCGGCGGACTCAATGCCGCAAAGAAGCTCAAGCGGGCCGATGTCGACATCAAGATGATTGCGCGCACTACCCATCACCTGTTCCAGCCGTTGCTGTACCAGGTTGCGACGGGCGTCGTATCCGAAGGCGATATCGCCCCGCCTACCCGGCTGGTCCTGCGCAGGCAGCGCAATGTCCAGGTGCTGCTCGGTGACGTCACGCATATCGACCTGGCTGGGCGGTTCGTCGTATCGGACTTGCTCGGCCACACCTACGAAACCCCGTACGACACCCTGATCGTCGCCGCCGGAGCCGGGCAGTCGTACTTCGGCAACGACCATTTCGCCGAGTTCGCACCCGGCATGAAGTCGATCGACGACGCCCTGGAGCTGCGGGGCCGCATTTTGGGCGCATTCGAGGCGGCTGAACGGTCCCGCGATCCGGAACGACGCGCCAAGCTGCTGACCTTCACCGTCGTGGGAGCCGGCCCCACTGGTGTCGAAATGGCCGGGCAGATCGCCGAGTTGGCCGACTGCACTTTGAGGGGCGCGTTCCGGCACATCGACTCAACCAGGGCGCGGGTGATCCTGCTTGACACCGCCCCCGCCGTGTTGCGGCCATTTGGCGAGAAATTGGGTCAGCGGGCGGCCGCGCGGTTGCAGAAGATGGGCGTGGAGATCCAGCTGGGTGCGATGGTCACCGACGTCGACCGCGACGGCATCACGGTCAAGGACTCCGACGGGACCATCCGGCGCATCGAATCTGCTTGCAAGGTGTGGTCCGCCGGGGTCTCAGCCAGCGCGCTGGGCAGCGATCTTGCCGAGCAGTCATCTGTCGAACTCGACCGGTCCGGACGGGTCAAGGTGTTGCCCGACCTGTCCATCCCCGGCCATCCCAACGTGTTCGTCATCGGTGATATGGCGGCCGTCGAGGGCGTGCCGGGGGTGGCACAGGGCGCCATTCAGGGTGCCAAGTACGTGACCACCGCGATCAAGAGTGAACTCGCCGGCGCCGATCCGGCAGAACGTGAACCGTTCCAGTACTTCGACAAGGGTTCCATGGCCACGGTGTCACGATTTTCTGCGGTGGCCAAGATCGGTCCGCTGGAGTTCAGCGGCCTCATCGCCTGGTTCGCATGGTTCGTCTTGCACTTGGTCTACCTGGTCGATTTCAAGACCAAGGTCAGCACGCTGCTGTCGTGGACAGTGACC
>NZ_JBKQTQ010000018.1:0-2557 GCF_052143115.1 Mycobacterium sp. | reverse complement strand
GTTGCTGTGGCACCCCTCGCTCTCGCCCGAGCCGCCGAGCGAGGTGGCGAGCGTGATCGAACATATCGTTTCGGGTGAGCAATACCTCACGCTGCTTTGCGTTGAGGGGAGCATCATCAACGGGCCGGATGGGACGGGGCTGTTCGACACGTTTGACGGCCGGCCGAAGCGGGACGTCGTCGCAGCGCTTTGTCATCGGGCGGAGTATGTGATCGCGATGGGCAGCTGCGCCGCGTTCGGCGGCATTCCCGCCGCACCTCCCAACCCTTCGGAGTCTGTGGGGTTGCAGTTCACCAATGCGCGACCGGGGGGCCTTCTCGACTCAGGCTGGCGATCGAAGTCCGGACTGCCGGTGGTGAATCTGAGCGGCTGCCCGGCCGACGCCGCGACAATGATCGAAACAATGGGCTTGCTGCTGGAGGGGCAGCCCCTGGATCTCAATCGCTACCAGCAACCTTCAACGGTCCGGCCCTGTCTGGCTACCGCTCTCGAGCATAAGTGCGCAACCGCCGACAAGGTGGGCTACGTGTGCTACGGATGCATCAGCGCCAGGTTCCCGGCCAACCGCGCACTGTTCAGACACCACCCGGTGGCGACCGAGATACCGGTGCGGTCCGAACCCGATCTACAGGGTGTGGCGCTGTGACCGGCGGCGCTGTGACCGGCGGCTTGCGCAAAATCCGCATGGGGATGGAGGTAAACCGCGTCGAGGGCGACATGGAGATCCAGGTCGAGCTCGAATGCGGGGTGGTCACCGATGCTTGGTGCAGCGGCACGATGTACCGAGGTTACGAGCAGATCCTCACGGGGCGCGATCCAGCGGACGCTCTGGTGATCACGCCGCGGATCTGCGGCATCTGCAGCACCTCACACCTCTACGCCGCCACGTCAGCACTCGAGATGGCCTACGCGACGCCGATCGCTCCCAACGGCACTCGGATCCGCAATCTATGCCTGATGGCGGAGTCCCTGATGAGCGACGCCCGCCACACGTTTCTGATGTTCGCCCCGGACCTATGCAACGCCGCGTACGCCGACCACCCCCTCTACGAGCAGGTGTGTAAGTTGTTCGCCGCGCCGTTCCGCGGACGGATCGCGCGTGAGACCGTTGAGCACTCCAATCGGATCCTGCACGTCGTGATCTGCTTCGGAGGTCAGTGGCCGCATTCGACGTACATGATGCCAGGGGGCGTCACCTGTCCACTGGACGCGGCGCGGCTGCGCGACTGCCTCGGCGCCGTCGAGTTCTACCGGGCCTGGTATGAGCGCTCCATCCTGGGCTGCGCGACCGAGCGCTGGCTTGCGCTGCGCAGCGTCGAGGACTTCGAGGAATGGCTCGAGCAGGACCCCTCGCACCGCGATAGCGCAGTCGGGGTGTTTGCCCGCTACGGCCGCTCGATCGGGCTGCACAAAACGGGCGGCGGCACGCCGCACCTGCTGAGCATGGGCTGCTACTACGACCCCGAAAGCTGGCAGCCGCCGTTCCGCGACCGCCGGTGTCTGCTGCCGTCAGGGTTCTACGACGGCGAGAGCAAGCGGATTGAGCCCTTCTGCGAGGGGAAGATCAGCGAGGACGTCAGCCACGCCTGGTACTTGGATCCCGGCCGTCCCTGCCATCCCTGGGACAGCCGGACCGTGCCGGCGCGCCGCGCCGGCGGGCCGCAGTACAGCTACGCCAAGGCCACCCGCTACGACGATCGTGTCGTGCAACTCGGACCGCTGGCCGACCTGGTCGTGGGCTGCGATCCGCTCATCACCTCGCTTTTCCAAGCGCAGGGACCGAACACGTGGCTGCGGCAGTTCGCGCGGTTTCACCGCCCTCTACGGGTGCTCGAGTCGATGCGCCAGACGGTGCGCGAGCTCAGCGCACACCTCGGCGAGCCGACGTTTGAGCCCTGCGACCCCAAGCGCGACGGAGATGGCTACGGGCTGATCAACGCCGCGCGCGGCAGCCTCGGCCACTGGGTGAAGATCCGCGACGGCACGATCGAGAACTACCAAGTGATCACCCCGACGACCTGGAACGGCTCGCCGCGCGACGCGGCCGGTCGACGCGGGCACTGGGAAGAGAGCTTCATCGGCCTCGAGCTAAAGGACCTCGAGAACCCCGTCGAGCTATACCACGTCGTCCGCTCCCACGACGCGTGCCTGGTCTGCACCGTGCACTTTCTCCGACCCGACAAGGTCACGACGTTCCACGTCTGATGAACCATGCGCTCGTGCACGTCTTGTGCTTCGGGAACCCGTGGCACGGCGACGACGGGTTCGGGCTACACGTCCTGCGGCGGCTGCGGCACGAGCGCCGCCTGCCACCGCACGTCCACGCCTTCGACGCCGGCACCGCCGGCCTCAACGCGATACCGCTTTTCGAGCGCTGCAATAAGGCGGTGCTCGTCGACGCCGTCAAGACCGGAGCGCAGATCGGCCAACTCCATCGCCTCAGCATCACCGGCTGCGTCCCCGCCGTCGATCAGCAGGGCATGCACGGATCAGGCGTCGAAAACCTCCTCGCGGCACTTCCGGCGGCGTACCCCAACAGCACGATGCCAGAGCTCGT
>NZ_JBKQTQ010000017.1:0-6393 GCF_052143115.1 Mycobacterium sp. | reverse complement strand
ACATCGCCCAAATCAGCGCTTGCTGCTCGACGTCAAACCCAACCGGACCCACACCCATCCCGACCTCCACCAGCACATCATCATCGGCCTGCAGTGATGCGCTGACTGGTTGAGCTCAAGGTCTGTTATGAGACGGGGCTCAGCAGCCGCTGCAGGTGTCTAGGCGTGATGTGTTCGAGCATCGCGTTGGCTACCCGTTTGGCATCGGGAACCGCCCACGCGGGGTCGCCTTTATAGTTCGGGTTGGTAGTGATGTCAGGGCCAGGGCCTACTGCGCTGGACGCAGGAGATGGCCGAGCATCTGGGCCACTATTCGGCTCGCGTGGTTGGCATCGACATTGCCGGGCAGAGGTCCTGACCGCCAGGTAGAGCGTGTAGGTGCGGATGAGATTGTTTCAGGATCCTGAATTACTTTGGGGCGGTTACCCTCTAGCTCGACAATGAGCTGTAACGCGAAGGTCCAGGCGAGGTCGCGAGTTCGACTGATCAACCCGCCGCGGATGCTTGACCATAGCGGTAGCGGTGAATGACTTCTCCCCAGCGCTCAGCGACGATGGCGCGCTGTTCAGCCGTCAGTTCGTAGGTATTCGTATCGTAGTCCGCATGGTCGGCAAGGTACTGTCGCAGGCGCGGCCGGTACTGCTCGAAGCCGCCCAGTCCCAGATGCTCGTACAGGCGGCGCAGCTGCCCCTCGGGATCACCCACCAGATCCTCATAGCGCAACTCGTAGAAGCGTGACGGATCAACGAGTTTGCGCCCTTCCTCCAACTTTCGATACAGGTCGATGTACGTAGACAAAATCTGTTCGTCCAATCCCGTGAATGTCGGCCGTTGCAGGCCGTGTTTGCGATACAGCGACTGCCGAAGATGAATGGTCGACGGGTAAACAACATAGGGGTCCCTGACGATGTGGATGAACTTCGCCTGCGGAAATAGTTCCGACAGCACCTTGATCCGGAAACTATGCGGCGGGTTCTTGAGGATCACCCGCTTACGACGACGGAAGTACACTTGTTGAACGAACCGGAAGAGGGTCTGTTTCCACGCTTCTAGCTCCCGCGACGTCAGCTGGTCCAAGTCCAAATACCGCAGAAACTGCTGCGGTCGGTTCGGGAACGCGATGGTCAGATACGGCGACGGCTGCCCCAGCATGCACCACACGAATTCGTCCTCCTGCGGGTGACGCAAGCTCAAATCCATGTTGTCCATGGCCCGGTGCCTCGACACCAGAAACTCTGCCCACGGTGCGACCCACTCGGTCAGCAGAAAATGGTGCGGCACAAGGCATTCGTAACCCGTGGGACCGGTGTGGCGTTCGTCGAGCACCAACATTTCGTGAAGCAGGGTGGTGCCGGTGCGCCAGTGCCCCACGATGAATATCGGTGGGTCGGCGATCACCGTGTTGGCCACCCGCCTGCCAAATAGCACTTTCTGCCACAACCCCAAAAAAGAATTTACTACGCTGAGAAACGTGTACAGGACAGCGAAGTGCCAGCGACTCCAGTGCACGGCGAAACGGTTACGGATCAGTAGACGCGTCCAGGCGGAGAAGTTGCAACCGATCCACAGCGGTGCCGCCCACTCACGCCAGCGGGAAAGCAGGGTCGAGGAACGTGACGTTTGCATCGCACCCTTCCTTCTGACCGCTAAGCGCGATCAGACGTGAGCTACGCACGACGCGGGTGCCCGGCGCGTCGCAGCGACCCGTAACCGGGTCAGGCCGCGAAGGTTGGCGTTTGTCGACCACGCCGGCGGCTCAACCACCTCTATCCGGTCGATGTTATCGACGATCTCGCGCAGGACCGCTTGGCCCTCCATCCGCGCCAGCTGGGCACCGGGACACAAGTGGATGCCGGAGCCGAACGCGACATGCCCAACCGGGTTGCGGTCGGCGCGAAAGACATCCGGGTCGTCGTATTGGCGCGGGTCGCGGTTCGCGGCACCCCACGCCAGCAGCACGAGGGAGCCTGCCGGGATGACGGCCCGGCCGACGGGATAGTCGACGCGCGTTGTGCGGCAGATGTTTTGGATCGGGGACGCAAAGCGAAGTTGCTCCTCGATCGCCGACGGGATCAGCTCCGGTCGCTGCGCAAGGAGCCCGAGCTGGTCCGGATGGTCGGCGAGCGTGAGGAACAACGTGCTGAGCAGATTGGCGGTGGTCTCATAGCCCGCAACCAGCAGCAGCAGCGCGAAGAAGAACAGTTCTTCGGCGCTGAGCCGACCGTCCTCGGCCTGCACCGCGAGTTTTCCAAGCAGGGTCTGGTGGTCCAACCCGCCGTCGCGCAACCTGTCGGTGAAGAAGGCATGTAAGTGCCGAAATCCGGAGAAACTGTGGACAAGCGACAACAGCCCGGACGCTGACAAGTCGACGTCGGTGATCCGAACCACCCGCTCGGACAAACGGCAGAAAGCGGCCTGGTCGGGACCCGGTATGCCGAGAATATGGGTGATAGTGCGCATCGGCATCGGTGCCGCCACCGCGGAAACGACGTCGGCGGTTGTCTGGGTCAGCAGCCCGTCGACCAACTCTCGGGCAAGGTGGTCGATCATCGGGCGCCACGACTCCAAAGCGCCGCGGGTGAAACCCGCCGCGAGTTGCTTGCGCATCCGGGTGTGCACGGGCGGATCGGACGTGGGCAGGAAGGGCAACCGCAGCCGGGAAAAGGTCACTCCGCGGGCGCTGGACAACGCGCAATGGTCACGCGCAGCCGCACGGACGTCGGCGTATCGGCTCAAGATGTAAACGTCGTGCTTGGGGTTGTACTGCACCCGCTCGCCCGCCAACAACGCCCGGTAATGCGGGTACGGGTCGGCGGCTATTGCGGGGTCTAATGGGTCGAAGTCGGTGAGCTGCACATGCTTCTGGCCACTAGTGCCGACGAGCCTCGACCGGGCCTTTCCGGCGGCGCTGAGTGTGAGTCCCTTCACGAGCTCGGGCCCATAGGTTCGCACCAGCCGCGCGTCGCGCCGCAGCCTTGCGGAGACCGGAAAAGGGGCCCGAGCAGGCAAGCGATCCCGCACAGCTTTGTCAGTCGGCGCTGGCACGGCGACCCCGGTCGGCAGAATGTTGCCGCCGCCGAACGGGCACGCGCCCTGCGGCACCCCACCCTGTTCTGTCACGGAATGAACCGTGGTCCCGTCATCGCACTCCCGGTATTAAAGGGCACGTAAACTTCCAGAAATTCCTCAGGCTAGCCGCACGGAGTCCCATGGGATGGTCGGTTCTGGTTAAGTCGATGTGAACCGCCTCGATACTGCTTGAGACTCTCGGTTCGCGCAACTCGGCCGAGATCACCGCGTGATCTTGGCGTTGCTCGTACAAAAGCGGCGGTTTGGTGCTCGATTGACGGATGGGTCTGGCGGTGATGCACCAGCGCGCCCAGGAGGTAGTTTCCTGTCCCAGCTCGGCTCGACGGGTGCCGATCGAATGCTGGTCGACCAACACCGATTTATTCAGTCCCACAGCGGATTCCATCAGCGCATCGCCGACGCCGCCGATCGACGCGGCGATCCCGGCTTCGCGCAGTGCCGCGACGAACATATCGACGTGTGCTGAGCGCGTCCGAGTGATCCATTAAACCAGTCGTGGTGAGATGGAACCTTGCGCAGCAGCGTGCGCATGGTGCCTGATCGAGCACCGAGGTGACAACCGCCGTGGCCTTGCTGATCATCACCCGCCAACCCGGGATCCCACGGGAGAGCAAGTCCACGCAGAACGCGGTGTAGCAACCCGGGCAGCGTCCCCGCTCTGCGTCCCTACCGGACCACGGTGGGGCGGCCGAAGTGGGAGCGCACCCCTGGTGAGAACAGTGCGCGTAGGCACGTGCCGGCGGGTCGCACACCGCTGGCGTCCAGCAGGTCGTCGTCGAGGTCGATGATCTCCGCCGCGCGCAACGGCCACGGCTCGTGCTCGTCGGGAATCCACCATGTCCGGCTAGGCGTGCGGACGTGCGCGCCCCATCGAGCAGTGAGCCAGACCTCCAGCGGCGTCGGTTCGACCACTTCACCCACGCTGATCGTAAGTCGGCAACGCAGGCGGCGTCGTGGCCAGCGTCGCACGCTGTGGTAAGTGACTCGGTCGCCGGACCGGGTCATCCGCATCCTCGCCCACGTAAAAGGGAAGCCGACGATTCGGGTGAACGGAACAACCGCTAGGCGAGCCGTCTCTATGGACCGCATGAGCACGCCATGGCGGCCGGCGTCATCGATCGAGTACAGCCAGATGTCCGTCTCTAGGAAAGCGCCGAAGTACGGGATTGGGGGTGCGGTCCCCAGCCCGAGACCGCTCATGGCGAACGGCACCAACGCGACGTAGGTCATCCCGTCGGCGAAGACGTCGGGGCGGGTGCCAGGTGGGTACATATCCGCAACGCTCTCGGGGTGCACCGGCCAATGGACAAAGGTGAGGTCACCCCAGCGTTGGCGGGCAAGGACCGGACGAGGCAGGGGTGGCGGTGTGACCTGGTGGCCGGCGAGCATCGAGATGGCCCTGGAGTCAGTGGCGGACGGATCTGGTGTCGCGGTCACCCCGCCATCGTCACACGGGCGGAGTCGAAGGGCGTAGCGGCTACCCGGCGACACCGTGTCGACGTCTCATCGACCCGACGAGGTGCCAAGCGGTCCACGTCACCTCGGCGACAGCGGCGCTCAGCAGGCGTCCGCGTGACACTACAGTTGAACGGGCTGGCCGTGGAAACCAAGACGGCCAATACTGCTAAGCAGTCGGCAAACATCTCGCAGCGGAGGAGTGTCGGATGAACGCGCTCGGTGAGCGAGCAGTTGTCCTAGGTGCAGGCATGGCAGGATTGCTTGCCGCTCGGGTGGTTTCGGAGTTCTACGAGACCGTCACGCTCGTCGAGCGGGATGTGCTGCCCTCCGCTTCCGCTCAGCGGCGAGGGGTGCCGCACGGGCGGCACCTCCACGCACTCTTGAGCAGCGGCTCACACGCGTTGGATCGGTTATTCCCCGGGCTGCTAGACGATCTCGTCGCCGCCGGTGCGAACATCTGCGATGAAGGCAACCTCTCAAGGGTGTCGATGCGAGTGGGCGGCCATGAGCTCAACAGGTCGGGCACATTCGCCGAACCCTCAGCGCTGGTCCTCTACATTGCCAGCCGGCCGTTGTTGGAATCCCATGTGCGGCAGCGCGTTCGTGCCATCGACAACGTCAGCGTCCTGGACGGCCATGATGTCGTCGAGCCGATCGCTGATCAGCCGCACCGAGTGACCGGCGCTCGGGTGGCCAACCGCGAGACAGGTGCCGAATGCGTGCTGGAGGCAGATCTGGTGATCGACGCGACGGGCCGCGGTGCACCCACACCTGCTTTTCTCGAAACGCTTGGCTACGGCCGACCGAAAAAGCAACGCTCGGCGATGATGCCGTTGAGCTACTCCAGTCAGCTGCTGCGCATCCCGCCGGGCACGATTAAGGAGAAGGTCACCTGCGTCTTTCCGGTGCGCACACGGTCGACCTACGGGGCCCTGTTGGCCTACGAGCACGGGACTTGGATCATGGCCGTTGGCTGCCTCGCTGGGCAGCAACCACCCGCCGACCGAGCAGACATGATCGTGTCCGCCGAGCAATTCGCGCCGCCTCCGCTGCTGGCGGCGTTGCGGGCTGCCGAGCCACTCAGCGAGGTGTCCATCTACCGTTATCCCGCAAGTGTGTGGCGACGGTACGACAAGATGCGACGATTCCCGGCTGGACTACTGGTGCTCGGCGATGCGATCTGCAGCTTAAATCCCATCTATGGCCAAGGAATGTCGGTGGCCGCGCTCGAGGCGGTTGCGCTTCGCGACTGTCTAGCCCGCGGAGATGCCGACTTGAGTCGGCGATTCTTCCGAGCCGCTGCCAAGCAAGTCGGCTGGGCCTGGGCCGCGAACCGCCGGCGCGGCTGGATGTTGACTCAGAGCGCCAAATCCTCGTCGGTGCTGATCGAAGGTCGGCATTCCTTGTCGATGCGGTTCGCGAACTGGTGCACCGACAAATTGCTGACCGCCGCCGAAGAAGACATCGTTATCACCGAGGCTTTCTTTCGGGTACTAAACCTCGTCGACCCGCCAAACCGGATGCTGCACCCAGCAGTAATGATCCGATTGCTCACGGCCAACCGCCGGCGCGGTGAACCCATGGCGGGCGTGGAGCCGGGCCGGTAGTCCTGACACACCGCCACCATCCCCGCTGGGGTCCACGTCAGTATCGTTTCACTGCTGGTCAACGATGTCCGTCATATCGCCGTGCCATCTCTGACACGAAGTTTTGAGACCCTCATAACTCGTCTTGCGCTCAACCGGTCAGTGCATCGGTTGGATCAGGTTAGCCGGTCGTTAGCCCCAGAAGATGGGGTCGGCTCGTTCGTCGAGGTAGTCGAGCAGGTCTTGGACTTGTGGGCTG
>NZ_JBKQTQ010000016.1:0-12899 GCF_052143115.1 Mycobacterium sp. | reverse complement strand
TCGACGTTGATCTGACCGAAGGCGTCGATCTCGATCGCGGTGTTCATGGCAACGAAAGGGCCACCGCGCGACAACCTGGCCGCGTCGTGCGTGTACTCCGTGCCGTGCAGGATCTGCTTTCCGTCGGCCCAGTCGTAGAGCTTTTCAGTACCCAGTAGGTAGGTCGCCGACGGTGTGCCGATCAGCTTGCCGCGCTGGTCGAGGTCGACCACAGCGTCAGTGAGTAGTCCGGTGTCAATGCGCAAGGGCACCGTCGTCCGGTTCAGCAGCGCCGTGCCTAGTGGACCCGGACCATATTGCAGCTGTGCACCTTCCGGCACAAAACGCAGGACGTTGTCGGCGAGTGCTTCGTGGACTGGGTCGGGCCTCTTCTGCGGTATCTGCAACGGGCCGTTATCGCTGTATCCCACGACGTGCACCATCGCGGGATCCAGTGGTGGGCCCGCGTCGGCTGCCGGCGAGTTGGTGTCCACCACTGCCAATACGCGGACGCCGGCGTCGATCAGCGCGCGCTGCCAGGACACCTCCGTGCCGAAATGCAGAGCCCCGTTCCGTTCGGCCAGGCGGATGATCAGCACGTCGGGGCGCAGTACGTCGCACAGGACCGCGGCGACGGCAGTCAGCCGGGTGGGCACGAAACGCGCTGTGGCGCATTGCAGAAGACTGCGTGCACCCCAACCTGGCATAAGAGTGACGACTTCACTGAACGCGCCGGGATCGATCCCGTCGAGCGGTGCGGGTAACCAGCCGAGCGCCAGGCGGACGTCGCCGACCTGACGTGCCAACCTCGACAGCACCGCCCCGACTGCGTCGCCATTCTGCAGAGTGCGGACCTGACCAACGCCGTCACCGACCGCGACCGTGCTCCGGTGCCGCAACACCGAACCCACCGCCGCCTCGAACTCGGAGGCTGTCATCACCGCGGTTCTTTGGGCAGTCCGAGCACCCGCTCGCCGAGGATGTTGCGCTGAATCTCACTGGTGCCGCCCAGGATGGTCTGCGCACGGCCCACCAGCATGTGATGCACGAGGTCGTTATCAGCGGGGTCGGTGCACGCATCGGTGCCGAGCACATCGGTGGCCAGATCGCCCAAATCGCGGTCGGTTTCCGACGTCATCAGCTTGAGCACCGAGAAGGCAGGGGAAGTCAGATCACCGGACTCGATGGCCCGCTCCCAGGTGAACCGCAGCAGCCACATCCTTGCCCACAGTTTGGTCATCGACCGGGACAGCACCGGATTCAGCAGGTTGCGGTCGCGCGCCGCCTCGACCATCCGCTCGTGCAGCCGGAACATCGACACGGCTTGGGAACCAAGCGTCAGCCGCTCGCGACCAAGGGTGACGATCGCGATGCTCCAGCCCTGCCCGACTTCACCGATCAGGGCGTCGTCGGCAAGCTCGGCACCGTCGAAGAAGACCTCGTTGAACTTGCTCTCGGCGTCCATCTGTAGCAGTGGCCGCACGGTGACACCGGGTGTCTGCATCGGCACGACGAACATCGACAGCCCGCGATGTTTGTCCGGGCCGGTCCGGGCCAGCAGTAAGCCGTAATCGGCCGACGCCGCGGCCGAACTCCACACCTTCTGGCCGTCGACACGCCAGCCGGTCGCGGTCCGCTCCGCGCGGGTGCGCACACCGGCTAAGTCCGATCCCGCGCCGGGTTCGGAGAAAAGCTGGCACCAGACGTCGTCGCCGAGCCGGATCGGCTCGAGGAAGCGGGTTTTCTGCTGGTCTGTCCCGAACTTGATGACCACGGGGCCAACTAAGTCGGGACCGGTGATGTTCAGCTGACGGGGCACCCCGGCGCGCGCGCATTCCTCGGCGAAGACGGCTTGAGACGCCACCGTGGCGTCGGCGCCGCCGAACTCCCGCGGCCAGTGCAGGCACGTGTAGCCATGGCTGGCCAGATAGCGGTGCCATTGCTGTCCGGGCTCAACATCGGCCACGGTCGGCGTGGGCCCATAGTTGCGGAGCCCGGCGGGCTTGGGCGCGCTCTCCAGAAAACCGCGGATCTCGCTGCGCAGTGCGTCGATGTCTTCGGTCTCAACGGACACCAGCACTACTTCCCGTCTAGGTATTCGTCGTATTCGCCCGCTATCGACTCCATCGCGTTGAGGCGGCGAGCAAGCAGCGCGAGTTCCGACTCGTCGGCGTTGTTGGCCTTCAGCTCGTCCAGCCGGGCTCGACATCGGCCGATCTCGCCGACGAGGCGCTCCCTCGCCTCGTCCTTGGTCAGTAGGTCCTGATCTGTCCAGTCCGATACCGGCAACTGCTCGATTCGGTCCACGCTTTTCCGCCCGTCGTCTTCTGAGGTCATGCCGCCCGCGGAAAGTTGTAGAACTCACGGGCATTGAGTTCGACCATGCGGTGCACCTCGTCGTCGGGCACCTTCTCTAACGCCTGCGCCGCGCGCTCTCGGCTCTGTGGCCAGAATGAGTCCGAGTGTGGATAGTCGCACTCCCAGGTGATCTTGTCGACGCCGATCATGTGGCGCATCTCCACGCCGAAGTCATCCTCGATAAAGCAGCCGTGAATGTGCTTCTTGAACAGGTAGCTCGGAGGGTGATCCTGGTTGATGTTGTTGTAGAAGCGGTGCTTTCGCCACACGCTGTCGCAACGCTCCAGGATGTACGGGATCCAACCGATGCCGCCCTCGGACAGGCCGATCTTGAGCTTCGGGTGGCGGTACAAGGTGTTTGAGAACAGCCAGTCGGTCATCGAGGTCATCGACATCGTCCCCATCAGGGTGATGAAAACGGCGAATGGCGCGTCGGAAGCGATGGGCGGCGGGAAGCCGCCGGAACCGAAGTGCTGAGCCAGCACCATGTCCGTCTCCTCCATCGCCGAGAGCACCGGGTCCCAGTGATCGGAGTGGACGGAGGGCAGGCCAAGCCGGTCAGGTAAGTCGGGGAACGTCACACACTTGGCACCTTTCGCGGCGACGCGGTGGATTTCCTTGACGCTGGCCTCGAGGTCCCAGAACGGCAGCATGGCGACCGGGACGAATCGATCGGGCGCCGTGGCGGCCCATTCGTCGAGGTGGAAGTCGTTCCACGCTGCCGAACATAATCTGGCGAGTTCCTTGTCCTCGCCCTCGGCGAACACCGCGCCGGCGAAGCGAGGGAACGACGGGAAGCACGTCATCGCCTGCACGCCGTCGATGTCCATGTCGGCCACTCGCGCCTTGGGGTCGTAACACCCGGGGATCATGTCGTCGTAACGCACCGGTTCGATGCCGTACTGCTCGGGCGTCTTACCTGCGACCGCGTTCAAGCCGATGTAGGGGTAGATCCTGCCCTCGTACTCCCAGACCTGGCACATCTGGCCGGTGTCGGGCCGCTCCCACTCGATGATCTTGGGCCCGGCCTCCCGGTGCTTGGTCGGAAGCCGATCGCTCCACACCCTCGGGTGTTCGATCAGGTGGTCGTCGACGGAAACCAATTCCATCCAGGGCTGCAACGGCACAGGTGCCTCCTCGTCTGGACACGGTCGTCATCGGTCAGGAATTATAAAAACATTTAGTTATTTAGCTGCGATTCTAGTCACCAGTCAGAGCGACCAGCAAGGCAGCTCGACAGCCGGTGGGTGGGTTCTCACAGCAGCTTGGCCTGCGCGGATACCCGGTCCCAGTGGTGTCCGGGGCCGCCGAACAGCACCTCGTCGGTGCGGGCGCGACGCAGGTAGAGATGAGCGGAGTCCTCCCACGTGAAACCGATTCCACCGTGGATTTGGACGTTTGCGTGGGCTGCGTTGCGCAGGCTCTCGGAACACACCGCCTTGGCCATGCTGGCGCGCCAATCGGATTCATCGGCTATCGAGGCGGCGCCGCCGGTTTGATTGTCCAGGGCCTGCAGGGCCGCTTGTGATGCTGAGCGAGCCCATTCGAGGTCGACAAGCATGTCGGCGCACTTGTGCTTGATGGCCTGGAAGCTGCCGATCGGGCGGTCGAACTGCTCGCGGGTGCGCGCGTAGTCGGTGGCGATCTCCAGCACCCGTTCGCACGCTCCCACCTGCTCGGCCGACAGGATGGCAAGCGCCAGGCTAACGTTGCGCTCGATGAGATGGTCGGCGGGACCCTCGCCGGTCAGCCGTACCGCCGGTGCGCGGGTGAAGGTCATGGTGGCCATCGGCCGGGTGCCGTCCAGCACTCGTTCCGCAACAACGCTGACGCCCTCGGCGGTCCGGTCCAGGAGGAAGACCGCGAGCTCGCCGTCGACGATCGCCACCACTAACAAGTCGTCGGCGGCAGTGCCGTTGAGGACATGGCGGACCACGCCGTCGACGCTCCAATCGTCGCCGCTGCGTGCTGCGGTGAGCGTCACGGCGGCACGACGCCAAAACCCGCCGTCGCCGGTGATTGCCGCCGCCCCGGTGCGTCGCCCGTCGAACAGACCAGACAGACGCTTATCGGCGTCGGGATCGTCGGCGTGGGCGTCGAGTAGCAGTCCGGTAGCCAGCACCGCCGACGCGACGAACGGCACCGGAGCCAGCACGCGGCCGAGTTCGTGAGCCACGACGCCCAGCGCGGACGCGCCGTAGCCGGCCCCGCCAAGGTGTTCCGGCAGGGCGATCTGGGCCACCCCGACCTGACCGCAGAGTACCGTCCACAGCTCGGTGTCTACGCCGCCGCAGCTGCCGTTGCCGGCGTAAGAGGCGGCACGGACCCGCTCTTCCGACGCGAACTTCTCGCAGGCAGCGCGTACGGACCCGGCGAGCTCCTGCCGCTCGTCGGTGGACAACACCGTCATCGGCTTCTCCTGCAACATGTTGCGCCAGTTTCGATTCGGGAGCTCTCAGCCGGTACGTTGGCCGCGAGAGAACTTCACCGGCAGCTTGGACACGGCATAGACTTCACCGGCGTCCTCGAACCGCTGCGGCTCGCCGGAGAGTTCGAAGTCCGGGAGGCGTTGCAGGACCTGACCCAACATGACCTGGAACATCATCTTGGCGTAGTGCGAGCCCAAGCATCGGTGGATGCCTACGCCAAAAGCCATCTGCTTCTTGGCGTTCGGCCTGGACAGATCCAGCGTCCTGGGATTCTCAAACATCGCGGGGTCGCGGTTGGCAGCCGCCCACATCAGGATCGCCCGGTCGCCCGCGCACAGTGACTGCCCGTGGAAGTGGGCGTCGCGGGAAACGGTGCGGGCCAATCCAAGTGACGGCGTGTACAGGCGCAGCAGCTCGTCGGTGCCCTTGGTGATCAGGCCCGGATCGTTGATCAGTTGTCTGCGCAGCTCGTTGTCCTCACATAGGCGCAGCAGTACGTTTCCGGTGAATCCGCTGGTGGTGTCCATGCCGCCCAGCATCATCAGGAACGCGTACATGGCGATCTGAATGTCGTCGAGTGGTTCGCCGTTCAGGGTGCCGCGCAGGATGTCGCTGAATAGATCGTCGCCCAGGCCCTCGGCGCGGCGCTGCTCCATGTGCTTGTTGATCTCGGCGAACAGCTCCATGCCCGCCGCAGCTGCCTGCTCCGGGTCGTGGGCGCGGTTGTGCACCACAGTGTGCACCCAGTCCACCCACTCCATGCAGCGGGACTCGTCGAACTTCAGCAACCGCAGGATCATTCGCGCCGGCAACGGTGTCGTCAGCTCGCCGACCAGGTCGCATCCGCCGCGCTCAATGAATGCGTCGATGGCCTCGTTGGCCATCTGCAGGGCGACGGGCCGGGACTTCTCGGCCGAACCGGGGGAGAACTGGCGGAGAGTGACCTCACGCAGCTCCTGGGTGACCGGCGGATCGGATTCGATCGGCAGGATGGGGAAGGGCATGCCGCTGGCCGGGACCCCGACCGACGGGTAGGAGTTGAACAGCTCGTCGTTGCGGGCGGCTTCGAACACCGACGCATAGTCGACGAGCGTCCAGAAGCCCTCGTAGTGGTCGGAATGCGCGACCGGACACCGGGATCGGATTTCGTCGAACTTGCCGAACGGGTCTTCACGGAACCCGGGCGAATGGTGGTCCAAGTCCACCTCGGCACGCTGCTGAGGCCCGATGTGGGTGTCTGTCATGAGCTCTTGCACCTCAGGCGCGGGCCAGCGCCGGCGGCTTCACGGCGTCGGGGTCAGGATTGGCGATCGGCAGCCCTAGGAAGCGGCGGGCGTTGTCACCCATGAAGTCATAAGTGCGGCGTCGGTCCATGCCCTCGGCGTATTTGAAGAAGCCCTTTGGTTCGGCCAGGCCTTCGGGGTGTGGGTAGTCCGAACCGAATAGCACCCGGTCCCACCCGACCGTTTCGACGACGTCGGACACCGACCCCTCCCAGAACGGGCTCACCCAGATGTTGCGACGGAACACATCGAGCGGGTGTTCGTCGAAGTTCTGCGGCATCTTCTTATAGATGTCGCCCAGGTCATGGAATAGCGGGTGGATCCAGGCGCTGCCGTTCTCCACACTGGCGATGCGCAGTTTCGGGAACCGGGTCAAGGTGCCGTGGCAGATCAGGCTGGTGATCATGTCAGAGATCTCGCGGTGGCCCAGAGTGACCCACTTGAACGCCGACATTTCGAATGCGCTGTCGGTGTCCGGGGGCTCCCACTTGCTGACGTATTCCTCCAGTGGTGGCTGGCTGGCGTGCAGCACGATCGGCAACCCTGCGTCCTCGACGTCGCGCCAGAACGGGTCGAACTCGGGCAGCGCCGGCGAGCGCCACCCGCGGAAGCCCTTCACCGGTGCGGGTTTGATAAGCGCCACCTTGGCGCCGTTCTCCAGCACGTATTCCAGTTCACGCCGGGCGTTGTCGACTTCGGCGCAGTTGATCACCGGTGTCATGAACAGACGGTCGGCGTAGGTGAAGTTCCAAGCCTCCAGCATCCATTCGTTCAGTGCGTGGATGATCGCCATCGTCAACTCCGGGTTCTCCGCCGCGGAGTGCTCGACGAGGTTGGCCAACGTCGGGTAGACGAACGCCTCCCGCACGCCCTGGCGGTCCAGCTCCTTGATGCGGTCCGCCGGGTTGCGGGTAGCTGCCGGCGCCTCGATGGGGATGCCGGTCATCTCGCGCATCGTCAAGCCTTCGGTGTTCTGCGCCGCGTAGAACTGCTCGTGCGCGCCCGGGGCGGCGACCCGCTCGAAGGTCGGGTTGGGGAGGTACTCGGTGATCTGGCCCATGATCGCGATCCGGGTGCGCTTGCCGACCTGGACAAACTGGACGGCTTTGCGGTAGCGCTCCGGAAGGTACTTGATGAGCGCTTCCGGTGTCTCGTACATATGTTGGTCCGCATCGAAGATCGGCGCTTCGGTGAACTGAGTCATCGGTGATCTCTCCCTACTCGGCTTCAGTCGCTAGCGACTCCGGTTGGCCGGCGAGCGTGGCCAGTCTATACCGTTAAATAGATATCGGTATAGCGAGCGCTGGATGTCAGTACAGGAGCAGCCATGAGGACAATCGGTGACCAGGTGGCGCGGCCGTTGATGGGCACCGCGGACTGCGCCGACATGACGCTTCACAAGCTCTGGCCAGCTTTCTTTTGCGTCAAGCTGTGGCTGACTATCTTCATGCTGAGCCCGACGGTCGTTCCGCTACTGAAAGTGGAGCGGCGGCCGTGTAGCTATTCCACCGATGCAAGGTTGCGACTGGACCTCCATGCGTAGATGTGGCTCTGATTCGCACCGGTAGTTCGCTTTGCTGGCTTAACTCGGTAATTAGCGACCGTCCCCAATACGGATCGCCCTAGAGCGCGAAGACAAGCGCGTGTTCGGCATCGTCGGGGACGTTGACGAATTGCACTAGACCAATGACCCGGCGCGCCTCTTCGTTATCAGGGATGTGCCAAATCTGCCACGTACTCTTGCCCCTCCGATACGCGAAGAACCTGCTTTGGCGCTCGGCGAAGGTCACGAGAAGGTCAGTAATGGTTACCCGGGCGGGAAACTCGAACGTCAGCGGTATGGGGTCGTCGCCGGCATGGATCGACTCCCGCTCATAGTTAATAAGCACCGAAGGCTCATCGTCGGCCATTCCAGGTCCGGGCACCCGCAAAGGCTAGCGTCCGACGCCCTGATTGTTGCTTGTTGCGAACACCGCGCACGAAGTAGGGTCACGGAGCGTGGGGAGGTTTCATTGCGACGCCGCGTGGATGCCCACACATTGCCCACAATCTGCCTACAGTCACAGGCATCTAGAGTGATGTTTGGTGATGAATTTTCGCTGCTAGGGTGGGTTTTCGCCCCCCTGCTGGGCCGTCAGGAGAGTTCAATCCTGACAGGGGCTCTGCATAAAGGAGTGCTCATGATCTATCGCCTTTTTGCCGGGGTACTCGCCGCTTTGGCGGTGGCGATCATCGTCCCTGCCCAGGCCCATGCCGAGCCGCCGACGAAGTGTTTGACCAACACCCCCAAAGGCAAGCAGGTCTATGTGCCCTGCGATCTACTCAACGCCGGCGCCAACTTCCCGCCAGGGCAGCGTTGTCCCGGACCGCTCGATCAGTACCCGAAAGATGTGCAGGACTGGTGTGGCACAGCGGCCGATTCGCATCCGCCGAGCCCGGCGAACCCGACAAGTCCTACGATCCCGACAAGTCCTACGATCCCGACGAGTCCTACGAGCCCGACAAGTCCTACAAGTCCTACAAGTCCGACGAGCCCGGGCAGTAGATCGTGAGCATTGACGCCGTCAAGACCCGAAAACGAAACCGCAGGTAACGAGCGGGACTAAAGCGGAACCAGACGGAACGAAACAGCAGTTCAGAACGCATTTTGCCTAATAGAAGCTCGGGTTCGATTCCCGGCAGCTCCACCAAAGCTAGTTGGGTACGGTCACCCTTCAGCTACCGGTGAACGTCGGAGCGCGGCGCTGGGCCGCTGCTGCCACGCCCTCGCGGAAGTCGGCGGTCGCCTGTAGTCGGGTTTGTTCTTCGAGCTCGCGGGCGATGGCCGCGGCGGCAGCCTCGGCGAGTCCGGCGCGCACGGTGGCACGGATGCTGGTCAGCGCCAAAGGAGCCGAGGCGGCGATACGCTCGGCGAACCGAATCGCCGCCGGGCCCACACCACCGTCGGCGGCCAATTCATCGACCAACCCTGCTGCGTGGGCGAGTTCACCGCTGAAACGCTCACCGGTGAGCATCCACTCAAGTGCTTTTTGCTGGCCAACGACACGTGGCAACGTGGCCGTTATCCCGAAGCCGGGATGAAACCCGAGCCGGCTGAAGTTGGCCGCAAATTTCGAGGAGGGTGCGGCCACCCGGAAGTCTGCGCTAAGGGCAAGCCCGAGTCCGCCGCCGATCGCGGCGCCGTGCACCGCGGCGACAACCGGCTTGCGGGTGCGGAACAACCGGATGGCCTGAGCATAAAGCTCATTGGGTGACACACGATCCTCGGCGGGCCGGGAGAAGTCGGCGCCGGCGCAGAAGTGTTTTCCCTCCGCACACAACGCGATCGCCCGACATTCGACGTCGTCGTCCAGCCGCTCGTAGGCGTCGGCGATGCCCTTGATTAAGGCGGTGTCAAAGAAGTTGTTCGGGGGCCGATGGATCTCTACCACGGCCACGTGGCCGGTGGATTCGACGGTGACATCGGGAGCGGTCACAGCTGTTCCAGTAATTCGCGCACTGCCGCATTGAACGCTTCGGGCTGGTCCATATTCGCCGCATGCCCAGCGTTGTCGATGACAACCTTGCGGGAATTGGGGATGTGGCGGTGCATGTAGTCGGCCCCGGCCAGGAAGTCGGTGTCTTGGGCACCGACGATCACCAACGTGGGCACCGTGATGCTGTCGAGCGATGTGATCACGCGGGCGTCCTTTTGAGCCATGACACCGCGCGCTGCTCGAGGCAGTCCCTCGGGATGCTCGTGCACTGCCTGCGCGAGTTCCGCCGAGCTCTCGGCGCGCGTCTGGCCGCGCTCAAGTTCTTGGGCGCGTCGTTCGACCCACACGTTCCACTTGTCGCGGGCTTCGTCGTTGCGGTAGCCCGGCCCGGTGTCGACCAGCACCAGCGCCGCCACCCGCCGCGGGTGGGCGAGGTGGAAAGCCAGGGAAAGATAGCCGCCCAAGGACATTCCGCCGAGCACCGCCCGATCGGCACCCGCGGCGTCGAGAATGGCCGCCATGTCGGCGACGCTGATCTGCTCGCTGTAGCGGTCCATGTCGTCGGGCGCGTCGCTGCTGCCGTGTCCGCGCTGGTCCCAGACGATCACCGGCCGATCGACGCTCAAGGGAGCGACATTCCGGTCCCACATGCCCGCGGTGGCGCCGAAACCGTGCGTCAGCAAAAGCGGCAAACCCGGCGCCTGCGGGTTGTGCACCTGGAAGGCCAACGTGACCCCGTCTTCGCGCTGCAGTTGGTTCACTGCATCACCTCGGACCCGGACTGGATGGCGGGGTACAGGGCGTCGGGACCGCAGGCGACCAGGGCCGCGCCGAGTCGGTCCGCCCAGCGATGATGCCCGCCGGCTTCGTCTCGCCAGGCCCAGAGTCGACGGGTCAGATAATGCAACGGGTACTCCTTCGTCATACCGATAGCGCCATGCGTCTGATGCGCGGCCGCCGTCACCAGCTGTGCGGCCCGGTCAGCAAGCATTTTGGCGCAAGCGATTTCGAAGCTACCCCGGCCTAGTTCGACCGCCTCGACCGCACCGTCGATAGCCGATGCAACCGCGGCGGCCTGTTGGTGGATGGTGACCAAATGGGCTTGCACAGCCTGGAAACGACCGATCGGGCGCCCGAACTGCTCACGTTCGCCGTTGTAGCGCAATGTCATTGCCGCAACGGCACTTACCGCGCCGGCCATCAACGCGGCGCGCCTAAGCGCGGTGCGCTCCCAGATCGTTTCTTCAGTGACCGCCGTGCCGCCTGATTTTGCGGCCGGTCCGGGCGCGAGCACGATGCCGCCGCCGCCGCTGCCCTCCTGCTGCCTGCTTCGCGATTCGAAGAATCCTGTCCCGACCGGTCGTTACGGGCGCGATGGCGACGCGGTGTGGTAGCCGTCGGCCTCGGCCGCGCCTTCGAGCGCATCGGCGGCGGCTTGTGCCGCCTGAGCCGCATCGGCGGCAGCGTGCGCTGCCAAGTCGTCGGAGGAGGCTTCGCGGGTGGCCGATGACTTGGGCAGCGCCTGGGTGAAGGCGCGGGACACGTCTTGCAGGGCGGAGGTGACCTCGCTTGGAATTACCCAGAACGTGTTTCCCGGGCCCTGGGCCAGCTGCGGCAGCATCTGGAGATACTGATAGGCCAGCAGTTTCGGGTCGGGGTCGTTGCGGTGCACGGACTGAAATACCTCGTCGATAGCGCGGGCCTGGCCCTCGGCCTTGAGGATCGCTGCGGTCCGGTTGCCCTCGGCGCGCAGGACGGCGGCCTGCTTGTCCCCCTCGGCGGTGAGGATCTGAGACTGGCGTTGGCCTTCGGCGCCCAGGATTGCCGCACGCTTGTCGCGCTCGGCCCGCATCTGCTTTTCCATCGCGTCCTTGATGGATTGCGGCGGGTCGATGGCCTTGATCTCTACCCGGTTGACCCGCAGCCCCCACTTGCCGGTGGCCTCGTCCAGCACACCTCTGAGTTGGCTGTTGATGGTGTCGCGGGAGGTGAGTGTGCGCTCCAGGTCCATGGACCCGACGACATTGCGCAGTGTGGTGACCGTGAGCTGTTCGACGGCTTGCAGGAAGTTGGCGATCTCATAGGCGGCCGCGCGCGCGTCGGTCACCTGGAAATAGAGCACAGTATCGATCTCGACGACCAAATTGTCCTCGGTAATCACCGGTTGCGGTCGGAACGAGACTACCTGTTCCCGCAGGTCAATCATCGGATAGACCCGGTCGAAGTAGGGGATGACGAAATTGAGGCCGGGCTGCAACGTGCGGTCGTAGCGGCCGAGCCGTTCGACGTTGCGGGCACGCGCCTGGGGCACGATGCGCACCGCCCGCAGCACGGTGAAGGCTACGAACAGCGCGACGACCAGTCCGGGGATAAGAGAGAGTGCAGTTTCCATGGGTTACTCCCGGGGGTACACGAACGCGGTGGTGCCGCTGATCTCCAGCACGTCGACGGTCGCTCCGGCGGGTATCACCAGGGTTTGGTCGTAGGCGCGCGCCGTCCACTCCTCGCCGCGGATACCGCCGATGCGAACCCTGCCGTCCAGCCGGGACACCTCTGACACGACATAGGCGGGCTTACCGATTAATGCTTCTACGCCGAAACGCTCGAGCTGGGGCCGGAGCATGCGCCGACGGACGATGGGGCGGATGAGCAGCACCCCGATCGTGGCGGTGACTGTGAACGCAAGGAGTTGGACAGAAACGGGTAGTCCGAGTGCGGCGAAGCCCGCGGTGGTCAGCGCAGCGACACCGAGCATCCCGACCGCTGCGGTGATAGTGAGCATCTCGACCACCAGCAACACTACGGCGATGATCAACCAGATCAGCCATGCATCCATGCGGCGATCCTCCTTGAACATTCGACGGATGCGCGGGCGGGATGACTGTTACTTCCTCCATCGTGTGCGGTAGGGCACACGCTTACATTATGTCCCCCAAGCCATGCTGGCGCCGCATTGCGTTTCCGGATTCCGGCAAAGTGGTGACCGGTCTTGGCGGGTGCGCGCGCATCCGGGCGAGTCCGCGCCGGCCGGCGTGCCGCATCGCTCGGCACTGTCACGGTGAAAACACGCGCCGAACCCGTCCAGATCTGGCGGGTCGACAGTCTGCCCTAATGGTTGTCTGCTACCTGCCGTTCGGTACTACCTGGTTGCCGAGCGGGCATCGCCACTTCGCATGGACACCAAGCGATCAGGAAGGGCGCCCCGACTGCTGATGCCAGCGGTCCAGCAGGGCCGGGATTTCGTCGAGAAGGACGGCGTAGAAGTCGCGCATATGGGTGGATCGACCTAGTGAAAATCCCGGCGGAAGACGCGTGCGCCCTCTCCCCCGGTCACACCGACGGAACCAGAACGTCGATCCGAGGCACAGGTTACC